>JBAXYB010000016.1:0-41797 GCA_037127585.1 Verrucomicrobiota bacterium | reverse complement strand
TCATGATCTGGTCGAGTTTGCCGCACGGCGATCCGATGTAATCGTTCTCGATGGCTTGCGCAATGTCCACGACGCGCATCGGGTCAACGCCCCGAATGCCGTTAACCTCGAAGAAGGTGAGGATGAGGTTGATGCACAGCGAGGCGGAACGCGACATGCCGCCGCCGGGGATGTCGCCGAAATGAGTGACGTCGAAACCTTTCGTCAGCTTGAAGCCTTCGCGGCGCAGGATGAAATCGGCACCCCAAAGAAACCGCGCCCACGTGTGGGCGATTGCCGGCGACTTCGGCGCCGGCACTTCGGTCAGACGGAAATTAATGAGACCGTCCTGCTGGTAATTGGTGTTGAACGCGCGAACGCGGTCGGTGTCATTCGGTTTGTGCGCCATCCAGATGAACCGGTCCGTGCCGACACCGAATAGCTCGGTGCCGTTGTAATCGCCGTGTTCGACGCCGAGGCAGAACCGGGATGAAGTGCGGCGGAGTTTGCCGCCGAACACGTCGATACCGGCTTGTTTGGCGAGGCGGGAAAGGGTTTGGCGGGCGATCAGATCGGGATGGGCCGTCTTCATGAGGGCATGCCATTAACAAACCTGACTGGCGTCGTCGAGAGCAGATAAAAAAAGAAGGCTAACGCGGTGCTGAAAACTTCGCTTCGTCAAACCACTCCGCCGGCAGTTTCGCGTCGTAGTTTCCATCGTAAATCTCCAAGCGTGACTTCTCCTCTGACGGCAACGCTTGATTCGCCGGCACATAGCCCACGTCAATCCCCCGCGGAATCCACACCTCGCCCAGCCGTTTGAAACTCGTGATCGACAGCCGCCGCACCAGCCCATCGTTCTCGTCGTAAAGCTCCGCCCGCACCATTCCGTAAAACTCATGATCGAACCACGCCTTCACCCGTTTGTACGGCTCACCGCTGGCCGTCAATTCCACCAAGTAACAATCGCGCCCCCGGAACCGATCCACGCCGGCCGCCTTCACATCCGGCCAATGCAAAAACGGCACGCCCAATTCATAGTACGTGAACCACGACCCGGCCACCTTCGCACTCCGCCCGGCCCCGATCAGTTCCCCCGTCCCTTTCAAAAACCACCGGGTCGCGCCGCTGACCGGCTGCGCCACCAGCAACTCCATCGTCCCAATGCGATAAATGGTGCGGGTTTCGTTCGTGGTATTCTGAACCAACATCAGCACCTCGACCGGCTCGCCCCGGCCCGTCATCAAGCGCGCCTTCAACGACAAATCCTTCATCACGCGCTGCGCCAACGCACGCTGTAAGATCACCGCCCCATTAAAATTCGTCGTGAGATTCTCCGCACGCCCCACGCCGGTCACAACCCATAGCAACAAAATCAATCGCAGTTTCATGTTCAATTCGACGCGCGACCCTACCGGAGATTCACGGCTTTGTCGCTTGGATACTGACACTCCCCTTCAGCGACATCGTGAGCCCGTCCTTGCTCTTGCCGGTCAAACTCCATTGCGGCGCGTTCGTGAGCGAGGCATTGATCGCGCCTTTGGCGGTGATGAGCATCGAACCGCTGGCCGCGCTCGGGCCGGTCACAATCCAATCAAAAACGTTGGCGTAGACCGGCGAGAGCGCGAGTTGCCACGTCGCGGGACTACCGGCCACGCTCGCACTCCAAGCGCCGGCCAGATCCAGCACCGGCAGCAAAGGTTGCCCCTTGAATTTAAGCTTACCGGCGGTGGCGGATAATTTCGAACCTTTGATTTTCGCTGTGAAATCGCCAGTGGATTGCGGGAGGCCGCTGAGCGTCCCAGTGGGCTGATGCGCGGCGTTGTAACTCCACGCGCCGGAAACAAGGAAAAGCCCAATCGAACCGGCCTCCATGCCGTGACCGGTCAGAGTGAAATCATCGTTGAACGCGAGAATCACCGTCCCCTTGGCGGCACCGCTAAGTTTGGTTTCCCACGTCCCAACCGGCGAACTCAGATCGCCAACAGTCACCGTGACGACCGTTGACGTGGCCTTGCCGCCAAGATTGTCGGTTCCAATCGCACTCAAATCGTGTCCACCACTGGCCGCCCCACTCCATTCAATGCGAAACGGCGCGGCGTTGGTCGCCCCAATTTTAATGTTGTCAGCGTAGAACTCCATGTTGGTGTACGTCACGTTGAGATCGAGCGGCGTGACCTCCAGTCTGATCACCGGGTTGAGCGGATACGTCATGCCATCGCTGGGCCGAGTGAGCGCCAACTTCAGGAGCGCCAGGTCGGGATTCACGCGAGCCCACCACGTGCCCCAGAGGTTGCCGGCGGCGGCATACTCTTGAATCGTCCAGAGAGAATAATCGTCGACCGGATCGACACACGTCGCGCTGTAATCACCCCACCGGTTCAGGCCGCTGGCCGGGCTGTAATACGACGAGCTGCCGGCTTTCAACACGGTGTCGGAGCGCAACCGATTCAGCGGATCGCTGCCGAATCGAAACGCGTAGTTCGCGCTCGGATACTGCGTCGCCGCAAACCGGCTGTAGCCGATGAGCACGTCATTACTCGCGTTCACCGCCACCGTCGGATACGCGTAGAAGATGTTGCCGGTCGGATCATCCACGCGGCCGAACTGCTGCACCGTCCCGTCGACTTGCACTTGCCACCATTGCGCGGAGGACCGGGTCGGATTGTTCTGCGGCAGAAACGCCGTCTGCGCCACCCATATCGAGCCGTTCCGGTAGAGACAATTCATCACGCGCGAATCACCGGTATCGATGCCATGCGTGGAACCGAGCTGTGGCGCCGGGTTCTCGGAATTAGCAAACAAAGCCCACCGGTTCGCGGTCGTCGGCAAGGCGGTCCCGATCGTCAACACTTCGCTCCCGACGGGACCGGTAATCGTGCTGATGCGCAACTGCCCCGCGCTCCCGTCCCAGTCTTCCACCATATATAACGTATCGACGCCGGCATCTTGAGTCAGCGCCGGTATGACAGAGAACGCATTGTCGTTACGCGATTCAAATCGCACCACCGTCCCCGGCCCGTTCGTCGCGAGATCCGTCTTCGAGAAAACGTAAAAGCGCACACCATCGAACCCGTTGTTGCTGATCCGAAACATATTCGCCGTGACCACGATCCACTTGTCGTTGTATCCGACCGCGTCGTAATCAGCCGAGACCAGATTCGCCGGGTCGGCATCGACGCTATACAAATACCAGTCCAACGTCGGATCACTCGTCGCCGACACCCCGACCAGCACCGCCGAACTCGACCCGTCATCCGCCGTCGCCGAGAAAATCCACCGCTGCATTCCGGCCTCAAACGTCACATGCGGATCGAACACATCCACCGCGCCGACACTGTTCCAAAACGCGCTCATGTCCGCCGTGCTGATGACGCCGCCGGTGCGATTCTGAATCCGAATCTGCGAATTAAGCGCCGTCATAATATGGTTCGGCCCGACCGCGCCCATCGTATCTGGCGGCACAAACCGGCCATCGTCAACTAACGCCCCAAAACTCTGCACCGCGGCCGGTGATGGCCCCAGCGGCGACTCAATCGCCCCGGTAAACAATGACGCCGATCCGGCGGACGTGCCCCGCTTAAAATCCGGCAACGGTTTCCGCGCCCGGGTCTTCCCCGTCACACTCGTTGCCGCCAGCTCCGAAAAGTTCACCACCGCTGAGCGCGTCGCCACGTCGCGCGTCTCGGTAATGGTGGGTTGTTGTCCGAAGGCGGGAATCGTCGTCAGCGCCAGCACTGTTACCGTGGCACTTATAAAGCGTATTTGCATCCCCCCATCGTATCGCGCCAAAGGCGGGGCGCAATTCAAACCTTTCGGCAGAACCCTCACCCTGACCCTCTCCCGTCGAACGGGAGAGGGGATCCGGTCTCCTCTCCCCCGTCGTTTGGGGGAGAGGATTAAGGTGAGGGGGTGCCGGCGGCCCAACACTTCGAACTGCAACCCCAAAGACGCTTCGACAAGTTTCCGTCGCTCTGCTAAATCAGGACAGCGTGAACTTCCGCCAACTGCCCAAGATCGATCTTCACCTCCACCTCGACGGCGCGATTCGGGTGCCGACGATTGCGGAACTCGGCGAGCAACTCGGGATCGCTTTACCCACCTACGATCCCCGGCAACTCGCGCGCTTCGTCCAAGTTGATCGCGATTGCCGGAACCTCACCGACTTCCTCAAACGCTTCGAAGTTTTCTATCCCATCCTGCCCTACGCCATCACGCAGGAACGCATCGCGTACGAGCTGTGTGAAGATTGCGCGCGCGACAATGTCATTTATTTCGAAACGCGGTTCGCGCCAGCCTTGGCGGCCAATGAGAAATTCACAATGGAAGATGCCGTCGTTGCCGCGCTCGAAGGTTTGCGCCGTGGCCAACGCGATTTCAACGTCCGCGGCGGGCTGATTCTCTGCTGTTACCGGTCGATCACGCCGCAGCAGAATGTCGAGACGGTGCAGCTCGCTCAGAAATACCGGTCGCAAGGCGTCATCGGAATCGATTTGGCCGGTGACGAATTACATTATCCGGCCACGCCGCACGCGGCGGCATTCGCGTTGGCGCGCCGGCTGGAATTGCCGATCACCATTCATGCCGGCGAGGGAAACTGCGCGGCAAACATCCGCGAAGCCGTGTTCGATCATGGCGCGGCACGGATTGGCCACGGCGTGGCGTTGGCGCGCGATAGCGAACTGCTCAAGCAAGTGCGCGACCGGGGCACGGTGTTCGAGATTTGTCTGACCAGCAACCTGCATACGTGCAGCGTCCCGGCATTGGCCGAGCATCCATTCCGAATGTTCCTCGCGGAAAAAGTCCGCGTGACGATCAATACTGACGACCCGGCCATCAGCAATATCACCCTCACCGATGAGTACGAGTTGGCGGCACGGGAGTTCGAACTCTCGGATGCGCAGATCCGGGAATTGCTCGGCAATGCCGCGCAAGCAGCGTTTGCCGAGAAATCCGTATGCGATGAGTTGTCGGCACGCGTGGCCGCCGCTTAGAGCCTATCCCAAAACCGCCGGATCCGTTTTCCGGGAGGGCGTGCCCACCCCCCCCGAGCCACTCGCCCTCCACGGTCTTCGGATCGGCTCTTTACTACCCACGAAAACACACCCAAAAAGATTTCTGAAGATATTTGTTGCAATAGTCTATTAGATTGATAGAGATATATTGTCTACTTAATTGATAGGCATTGACAACATGAAAGGATAAATGATAACACGCCAGTTAGTCATGGGATTAGTCGCCGCCGCACTAGCGGTCGCCGGGCACGCGCAACAGCCGAATGTTGACCAGCGCTTAGAGCAGTTGGAACAAGAGATCCGCATCTTGAAGCGGCAGCGGGAGCTTGATCAGGAGGCCGCAGTCCAAAAAGTCCAGGAGGCCGCCAAGACCTCCCCCGTCGTCACCGCCGGCAAGGACGGCTTCAGCCTGAAGTCCGCGGATGGGAACTTTGTGTTGAAGCTGAAAGGCGTGGTCCAAGCTGATTCGCGGTGGTATCTCGACGATCAAGCGAAGAATGGGACGGATACCTTCCTCATCCGCCGCGCCCGCCCGATCTTGGAAGGCACGCTGTTCAAGGACTTCGATTTTCGACTCATGCCGGACTTCGGCAACAATCAAGTCGTGCTTTTCGACGCCTATGTTGAGTGGAAGCACTGGCCGGAACTAAAGTTGAAAGTGGGTAAGTTCAAATCACCGTATGGACTTGAGCAAACGCAGGAAGATCTCTACACGACTTTCACCGAACGGTCATTGGTGACGGATTTGGTCCCCAACCGGGACGTTGGCGTTCAGTTGGGAGGTGAATTGCTCAGCAGTGTGGTGTCGTACGCAGTTGGCGTTTTTAATGGTGTGCCCGATGGCGCCAACGGTGATAACGATAACGGCGACAGCAAGGACTTCGAGGGCCGGCTTTTCATCCAGCCGTTTCTGAAGACTGACGGCGCGCCGCTGCAAGGCTTCGGCGCGGGCATCGCCGGCACGATTGGCAATCAGGATGGTTCGCTCTCGAATCCCAACCTGCCGACGTTCAAGACGACCGGCCAGAACACGTTCTTCCGGTATCTCGTCGGCACCGCCGCGACCAATAGCGTCATCGCGAATGGTCAACGAACACGCTATTCACCGCAGGGCTATTATTATTGGGGGCCGCTCGGCATCATCGGCGAATACGCAGTGACCGAGCAACAAGTCCAGAAAGGACCAGCCAGCGATCATCTCCGCAACCGCGCCTGGGAAGTGACCGGCTCGTGGGTGTTGACCGGTGAACGCGCCTCGTTCAAAGGCGTCACGCCGCGAAGGCCATTTGATCTCGCAACCGGTAGCTGGGGCGCGTTTCAGCTTGTCGTGCGGTATAGCGAGTTACGCGTTGACCCGGATACATTTCCGCTCTACGCCAACCCTGGCACCGCGGCGCAAGAAGCCCGCGACTGGGGTATCGGTATCAACTGGTACCTGAACCCCAACATCAAGGTCGCGCTCGACTACGATCATACGGTGTTCGATGGCGGTGCCGCCGGCGGCAAGAATCGCCAGTCCGAAGAAGTCCTCTTCACCCGCGTCCAGTTGGCATTCTAATTACGGCAGGGCGCGGACCCGGTAAAACCGCTTGCTCCGCGCCGCCGCGTTCGTATCCACCACCGAAGTTGAATCGGTCATACCCCAGATATTGCTTTTCATGATCGCCCAACTACCAGTCACCAAGTCATCCCGGCTTTCGAGCCGGTAGAGATTGCCGAGCAGCGACGTGAAGTTGAATGCCGCCGTGCCGCTCGTCAGATGGAAATCAAAAACGCGCACGGTACTGCGGCCATCATTCGGATCGGTGCCGGCCGTAAACTCTTGGGCGTTGCTGAAACCATCGCCATCGGGATCGGCATTCGCTGCCGCCTCCGGACAACTGACACAGCCGAAGTTCAGCAACCGCCACCAATCCGGCACGCCGTCGCCGAGCGAATATTGGGCAGTGACATAGACCGTCCCGGTCGCGAGATTCGAATCGCGCCAGCCATCGTTCGAAGCATAGGTGAATGTGTCCGTGCCGGCAAAGCCTTGCCCCGGGAAGTAAACCGCGAGCGTGTTGTTGCTGATCGCGACAGTGCCATTCGCCGGTTGCGCAACAACCCGCAACGTACCGGCGCTGACACTTGGCCCCAGCACCACCGAGTAGCCGGTGGAGGTTGAAGCGGAGGACACGCCAACCGTCGGGGCCGGGTGCGTCGTGAGAATATCATGATGGTGATCGCCCGGTCCGTCGTGACAATCGAAACAGCCGATTTGCGTCCCCCGCCAGAAAGCCCGGACGGATGGGCCCTGATCCCAATTCTTCGTGAAGGTCGGGCGATTCGCCTGGGCGCGCGACAAGATGGTACCGGTCAGGTTCGGGCCATGGCACGGCATGCACGAAGTTCCGGAATTGCCGGAGGCACCGCCATGCCCGGTATTCCAGCCGGTCGGATGCATGCCATGCGGACCGGACTTGGTCACGGAGTACGCCGGGTTGCTGCCGTGGCAGACCGCGCACTCTACCAACACCCCGGCATGCCCTTGGTGCGTCTGGCTCGTGACGTTGTCGTTCGGGAACGCACTCGGGAATTCGGCGTGCGTCGAGCCGTGGCAGCCAGAGCATTTTACACCACCGTGACAAGTTGAGAACCGGTAAAGGTTGTACGGCGCGAAGCGCACATTGTCGGTCGTGGCAAACCGGGTATTGGTGGGCACGCGCATCACGCCGTTGGTGAAAGCGTCGGTGAAACGGATTTGGCCGCTGTTGCTGACGGCGTCGCCGCTGTGGCAGGCTTGGCAGGTGGGCTCTTTGTACCAGCCGACGCGAGTCGGATCGCCAACCGCCGACATGTTGCCGTGGCAGCTCTGGCATTGCATTGCCATCGAACCGTCGGCTGGGTTGACCGCTTTGCCCATCGCACCGCGCAGACAGCGCGTGACCGAGCCGGGATGGCAGGTGTAACAGCCAACGCGGTTGTTGTCCGCGTCGAGTGTCAGGTTGCTGCGCGGATCAATCACCGAGGCGTGCCGGCCGTGAATCGATGTCGTGAGTTGCGGAATGCCAAGCAGTGGTCCAAACGGCAACGCTTCGGAGAGATGACACTTCGCGCAGATAAAGGGTTTCTTGTCGATGACCACGGTGGCATACAGACCCGCGGTGTTGAAGCTGTTAGAAGCCAGTGCGGCGGCATAGAGGGACGCGTGATTGGTCCACTGGCGATCATCGTGGAGGCGGAGAATGTTCAGCCGGTAATCACGACCCGGATTGGGGTCATTCACCCAGCCGGCAGATGGTCTCGCGTCGGGACCGGATCCGGACAGGTGGCAGAGCCGGCAGTTCATTTCATCAGAGACCGGCAAGACGATGTCGGTGGTTGCGAGCACTTGGTTGAGGCTGTCGCGGGCCACGAGACGCATCATCGGATACTGGTTTGGCTTGAGCGCGTCGTCGGTCGGGAAAACCGGTATGCCGTAGGCGACAAACCAATTCCAGCTTGTCTCCGGCGTCATTGCTTGCGGGACGTTGTTCGTGCCGGGCATGTGGTAGATCAGATTTGGCACCGGCAGTCCCCAGTCGACTGGCAGAGTGACGCCGATTAAGCCGGGCGAGCCCATGTAGTCGTACCAGTTCCCCTTGCCGGCCGAGGTTGTGTTGATGGAGCCAGCCGGATCGGCGACCGCCTGGTAGGTGATCGTGATACCGGCGTTGATGACGGATGCGGTGCCGTTGATGCCACGAATGAGTTGGGCGTTGATTGTGTTGTACGGCGGGAGGATGCTAAACACTGAGTAATCGCTGTCCATGCAATGCATGCCCAAATTGTTCCAGCCGACGACGGTGTAATTCGTCGCCGCCCAATTTGTCCCGGCCAGCCAGATCAAGCCAGTCACCACGATCCCACTCACCGCCACACGCTGCAGAAATCTACTTTGCTTCATAAGCTCGCCCCGTCTTCAATCCGGGTCCACCCTGAACCCGGCCGGGTTGCGTCATGACAACCCATGCTTCGCCTCGATCAGTTACCGACCAACTAACCAGTGCATCTTATGACCGCCCGCAACTCGCACAAGCAAAGAGACGATTAATTTTTATTCATTTATCGTTCATCGGCGCGACCGTTGACGCCCGGCAGGCTTTCTGCCACGATGTTTTTGGCCAATGACGACGACTGCTGTCACCGACGCTGAACTGGTCCGCCAAGCGAAAGACGGCAAGTTGGCGGCGTTCGAGGAACTCGTCGTCCGGTACGAGCGGCGCGTCTACTCACTCGCCTACCGGTTGCTCGCCAACCCGCACGACGCCGAGGATGTGGCGCAACAGACCGTCCTGAGCGCACTGGAGCATCTGGCGGATTTCCGGGAAGAAGCGAGTTTCTACACGTGGCTCATGCGGATCGCCACCCATGCCGGCCTGAAGATCCTCCGCAAACGCAAAGGGTTGCCGACCGAATCGCTCGACGACCCCGAGTTGCCCCATCCCGAGTTCATCGCCACGTGGAAGGAATCGCCGGCCAAACTTGCCCAACACCACGAGACCGGCCGGTTGATTGAGGCTGCGCTCGCGGAATTGGACGAGAAACACCGGCTCGTCTTCCTGCTCCGGGACGTCGAAGGTCTTTCCGTGAAGGAAACCGCCGACGGCACCGGCTTGAGCGAGGCCAACGTGAAGGTCCGGCTGCTGCGCGCCCGGCTCCAGTTGCGGGAACGGCTGACGCGGGCGTTCGGCGGAATCCCTGTAACGAAACTGCCCCACGCGGCTCAGTAGTTGGTGAACATGAAATGCGAAGACATGCTGGCGCAGCTCAACGAGTACGTGGACGGGACAATCGACCCGGCCATCTGCGCCGAATTCGAGAAACACATGGCCGGCTGCAACCCCTGCCAGGTCGTCGTGGACAACATCCGTCAGACCATCACGCTCTACAAGAACGGCCAGCCCGTCGAGTTGCCGGCGCCGTTCCGCGACCGGCTCCACTCCGCCCTCCGGCAACGCTGGCGCGAAACCCATTTGAAATCATGAAAAACTCCCTCTGGCTCATCATCGCCGTCGTCCTTGTCGTCACGGTCTATTTCCGCGCCCGGGCCGGCGGACTCGCCCCCGACGTGGCCCGGCAACACTTGAAAGACGGCGCGCTGCTCGTGGACGTGCGTTCCGCCGGTGAGTTCAATTCCCAGCATCTTACCGGCGCCAGCAACTTCCCCTACGACAAAATCGGCGACCTCCTGCCGCCGCACCAACCCGACAAAACCAAAACCATCCTCTTGTATTGCCAGAGCGGTCGGCGCAGCGGCATCGCCGAAAAACGGTTGCGCGAACTTGGTTACACCAACGTCTTCAACCTCGGCAGCTACTCCCAAGCGGAGAAAGCGTTGACCGCCACAAAATGAAAGCCACAGCCAAACCTATGATTCTCATCACCCTCGGCGTCCTCATCGGCGGCGCGCTCGGCTTCGCCGCGTACCGGTTCATCGGCTGTCAGACCGGCGCGTGTCCGTTGACAGCCAACCCGTGGATTAGCACCCTGCTCGGCATGCTGCTCGGCGGCATGTTGGGCGGCAACTACAGATAAAGAGACAACCATGACTATCGACCGTTACATTCGCATCATTGCCGGCAGCTTCATCCTCATCAGCCTGGCACTCGCCAAATGGGTTCACCCCAATTGGATCTGGTTCACCGTCTTCGTCGGCGCGAACCTCCTCCAATCCGGCCTCACTAAGTGGTGTCTGATGGAAGACATCCTCAAAAAGCTCGGCGTCGGCGGAAGCTGCTACCAAAAGTAATGAACCGATTACTCCCAGCGCTGCTGGTCGCACTCGCCGTGTCTCTCGCGTCGGCGGAAGAGATCAGCTTGCCTGACGCGATTCGGCTCGCGCTCAAAAACAATCCCGACCTCGCCACCGCCCAGCAACGCGTCAACGCCGCCCGCGCCGGCATCCAGCAAACCGAGTCCGCCCTCTGGCCGCAAGTCCGCGTCGGCGCCGGCTACACCGCCAGCGACAACCCGGTCCAGGCATTCATGATGACGCTCAACCAACGCGCCCTGAATCTGGCGACCGCCAACTTCAACCATCCCGACACCACCGACAACTACAACGGCAAAGTCCTCGCCCACTGGTCGCTCTACGACGGCGGCCAAACCCTCGCCACCCGGCAAGCCGCCAAACTCAACACCGAAGCGGCCGGCCAATCCCTTGCCGCCGCCCGCAACGATCTCGTCTTCGAAGTCACCCGCGCGTTTTACACCATCGGCAAAGCTCGACAATTTGTTTCCACCGCCGAGGCTGCGGTCACCAACATGACCGCCACCGTCAACGTCGCCAGCAATCGTTTCGACGCCGGCCAAACCCTCAAGACCGACCTGCTCGACGCCCAAGTCCGTCTCGCCGAGAGCGAAGAAAATTTGATTCGCGCCCGCAACGCCGCCGCGTTGAGCGAACTCGTCTTCCGCACCGTGCTGGGTGTTACCAATGCCGTGACTGTATCCGAAATCCCCTCTCCCCGCGGGGGAGAGGGTCAGGGTGAGGGGTTGCCGTCCCGCCCCGAACTTACCGCCGCGCATACCGCCGTCGCCGCGGCCGACCGGCAAGTCCGCGCTGCCCAAGCCGGCTACGTTCCGCGTCTCAATGCCTTCGCCAGCTACGACCTCGATAGCGGCGACGCCTCCCGTTTCAAAGACAGTTGGATTGCCGGCGTCAGCGTCGACCTCAACGTCTTCGACGGCTTTCTCACCCGTAGCAAAATCAACGAAGCCCGCGCCAACCTCGAATCCGCCCGGCAACAGGAACGCAAACTCGCCCTCGCCATCACTCTCGAAACCCGGCAAGCCCAACTCAGTTTCGAAGAAGCCCAAGCGCGCCTCGACACCACCGGCAAGTCCGGCGCCCAAGCCGAAGAGAGTGTCACGATCACCAAAGACCGGTACGCCAACGGCCTCGCGCTCCTCACGCAACTGCTCGACGCCGAAACTGCACTCACCGCCGCCCGGCAACGCCGCGCCGCCGCAGAGACCGATGTGCTCATCGCCCAAGCCGCGCTCGACCGCGCGCTCGGCAAGACTTGGAAGGACAAATGAAGACACTCCCATTCACCCTCCTCACCACTCTCGCGCTCGCGACGGCTTGCGGTCATAAACCAGAGCCTAAAGAAGACACTCGCCCCGCCGTCGCCGTCCAAACGATGGAAGCGCAAATCTCCCGCACGCCCAATGTCGTCGAAGTCGTCGGCACGATCCGCGCCAAACTTAACGCCACCGTCGCTGCGAAAGTCACTGCCACCGTCCGCGAAGTCTCGGTCAAAGCCGGGGACTTCGTCGCCGCCGGTCAGACTCTCGCCAAACTCGACGCCCGCAACCTGAGCGCCGAGTTCGACCGCGCCAAGGCCGACTACGACCGCTACAAAACCCTCCTCGACAAACAAGCCGTCACCCGCGCCGAGTTCGACGGCGTCGAATCGCGCTTCAAGGTCGCCGAGGCGAATCTCAGCGACGCGCAACTGGTCGCCCCGTTCGACGGCCAGATCACCGGCAAGTCGTGCGATGTCGGCGATCTCGCGACGCCCGGCAAGCCGCTCTTCACGCTCGATCAACCGACTGATTACCGGCTCGAAGTCAACGTACCGGAATCGCAGGTCATCGGTGTCGCTGTCGGCAAGGCGATTTACTGTGTCATCGAAGCGACCGGCGATAAGTGCGAAGGCCTGGTGGACGAAGTCTTACCGGCGGCGGATCCGGTGACGCGGACCGTGCTGGCAAAGATCACTCTCAAGTGCCGGCAACCAATCAAGTCCGGTATGTTCGGCCGCGCACAATTGTTGCTCGGCGAACGCTTCGCCATGTTTGTCCCGAAGAATGCCGTCCACGAACGCGGCCAACTCACCTACGTCTTCGTCGCCGATGCCGGCAAGGCAAGGATGCGTTTGGTGAAGACCGGCAAGACTTATCTCGATGCTGTCGAGCTGCTGTCCGGCGTGCAGGCCGGTGAGCGGGTGATTGTGAGCGGGGACGTCAGCGATGGTCAGCCGGTGACTCAATGAGCAAAGGCGGCCACCAATTTGGTTTTGCCGGCAAGATCGTCCACTACTTCATCGACTCGAAGCTGACACCGCTCTTTGTGATCGCGGCGGTCATCCTCGGTGTCGCGGCGGTGCTGTTGCTGCCACGCGAGGAAGAACCGCAGATCATTGTGCCGATGATCGACGTGTTCGTGCAAGCGCCCGGGATGTCAGCGAAGGAAGTCGAGGAACGCGTCACGAAGCCGATGGAGAAGTTGCTCTGGGAGATTCCAGGCGTCGAATACATCTACTCCACCAGCAGCCCCGGGATGTCGATGGCGATCGTGCGGTTTCTGGTCGGGCAATCAGAGGAAGAGGCGATCGTCCGGCTGAACCAGAAGATGTTCGCCAACTTCGATCTGATCCCGCCCGGCGTGAGTCAGCCGTTGATCAAGCCGCGCCGGATCGACGATGTGCCGATCCTGGCGCTGACGTTGCATTCGAGCCGGTATGATCACTACCAATTGCGGCGCGTGGCCGCCCAACTCGACGACGCCATCAAAGAAGTGCCGGATGTGTCGGTGGTGACACTCATCGGCGGTCAGCGCCGGCAAGTCCGCGTCCAGTTGGATGCCGGCAAGCTGGCCGCCTACAAAGTCGAAGTGGGCCGGTTAGTCCAGATGTTGCAGGCGTCGAATCAACAAGCGCCCGCCGGGAGTTTCAAAGAAGCGAACCGGGAAGTATTGGTCGAGACGGGTGGCTTCTTGAAGGACGCGGACGAAGTGGGCGCGGTCGTGGTTGGTGTGCATGCAGGCAAGCCGGTTTATCTGCGCGACGTCGCGACCATTGTCGATGGGGCGGAGGAAGTGAATCAGTATGTGTTATTTGGTGACGAGCCCGCCGTCACCATCGCCATCGCGAAACGCAAGGGCACAAACGCCATCAAAGTTGCCGACCGCGTGCTGGAGAAAGTCGAGACTTTGAAGGGGCGTGTCGTGCCGGATGACATGGCGATTACGATTACCCGGCATTACGGCAAGACCGCGGCGGAGAAATCGAACGAGCTGCTGCTGCACATGGGGATCGCGATCGTTGGCGTCAGCATTTTGATCGCGTTGGTGCTGGGCTGGCGTGAGTCGGGCGTGGTGGCGGTGGCGATTCCGGTGACGTTGGCGTTGACGTTGGCGACATTCTATTTTCTCGGGTTCACGCTGAACCGGATCACGTTGTTCGCGCTGATCTTCAGCATCGGGATTCTGGTTGATGATCCAATTGTCGACGTGGAGAACATCGTCCGGCATTTTCGGATGCCGAAGAACAAGGGGCGGTCGTTGCTCGATGTGACGGTCGAGGCGGTGAACGAGGTGCGGTCGCCGTTGATTCTGGCGACGTTGACGGTGATCGCGGCGATTTTGCCGATGGGGTTTGTCGGGGGGTTGATGGGGCCGTATATGCGCCCGATTCCAATCGGGGCGAGCGCGGCGATGGTGTTTTCGATGATCGTGGCGTTTATCGTGACTCCGTGGGCAGCGCTCCGGATTTTGAAAGGTTCAGCCAGCAAGCACGAGCACCACGAGGGCGAGAAGGAAGATTGGACGACACGGTTGTACCGGCGCGTGATGGCGCCGCTGATTCATCATCCGGTCTGGCAGATTGTGTTTCTGGTCGTCATCACGGCGTTGTTGCTCGGCGCGGTGGCGTTATTCCCGCTGAAAGCAGTGATCGTGAAAATGCTGCCGTTCGACAACAAGAGTGAGTTCCAGCTCATCGTGGACATGGACGAGGGCACGCCGCTGGAGCAGACCGCGCGGGTGGCCCGCGAATTGGCCGCGGCGATGCGCGCGGAGCCGGAGGTCATGGATTGCGAAGTGTATGTGGGCACGGCAGCACCCTTTAATTTCAACGGGCTGGTCCGTCATTACTATCTCCGGCGCGGGCCGACCGTGGCGGACATCCAGGTAAACTTGGCCGGCAAACACGAGCGGAGCGCCCAGAGCCATGCGATCGCCAAGCGGATCCGGCCGAAGGTTGAGGCCATCGCGGCGAAGTACGCGGCACGGGTCAAGATCGCCGAAGTGCCGCCGGGGCCGCCGGTGCTGCAGACTTTGGTCGCAGAGATTTACGGGCCGGACTATCAACAGCAGATCGAGATCGCCAGTAAGGTGCGCGAGATTTTCCGCACGACGCCCGGCGTGGTGGACACGGATTGGTACATGGAAGCTAATCAACGCAAGTTGGTTTTCCGTATCGACCACGAGAAGGCGGCGTTGCACGGCATCAGCGCCGAGGAGATTGCGCAGACGTTGCGGGTGGCGCAGGGTGGCTTGCCGGTCGGCTTGCTGCATCAGGCGCAGGAGAAGGAAGACGTGGCGATCGTGGCGCGGTTACCGGAGAGCGCGCGCTCAACCGTGCCAGATTTGTTAACGCTGAACGTGCGCGGCGTGTCGCTCGGCGAGTTGGTGAAAGTCGAAGAAAAAATCACCGATCACAGCATCTATCACAAGAACCTCCAGCCGGTGGTGTACGTGACCGGCGACGTTGGCGGCGCAGAGGAAAGCCCGGTCTACGCGATTTTGAAGTTGAACGAAAATCTCAAACCGCTCGGAATGGAAATCCTGACGACGCATCAACCGTTCTCCACCGAAAAGCCGATCATGAAATGGGATGGCGAATGGCATATCACGTTTGAAGTCTTCCGCGATATGGGCGCAGCCTTCGCCGTGGTGCTGATACTGATCTATGTGCTAGTGGTCGGCTGGTTCAAGAGCTTCAAAACGCCGTTCATCATCATGGCCGCCATCCCCTTCTCGCTCGTCGGCATCCTGCCGGCGCACTGGGCGATGGGCGCGTTCTTCACCGCGACGAGCATGATTGGGTTCATTGCCGGCGCCGGCATCGTGGTGCGTAACTCGATCATCCTCGTGGACTTCATCGAACTCCGCGTGGCGGAAGGTATGCCGCTGGCGGAAGCTGTCATTGATGCGGGGGCGGTGCGCTTCCGCCCGATGATGCTGACCGCGGCGGCGGTGGTCGTCGGCGCGAGCGTGATTCTGTTCGATCCGATCTTCCAAGGGTTGGCCATTGCCCTGATGGCTGGTGAGGTTGCCTCCCTCTTCCTTTCGCGGATGGCCGTGCCGGTCATTTACTACATTGCGAACCGACGAATCACGCCTTGAGGGCGGAAGCCGGTTTCTGCAACAACGCGCGGAGGAATTGGCCGGTATATGAACCGGCAACTGCACACACACTCTCCGGTGTTCCTTCGGCAACCACGCGCCCGCCGGCATCGCCGCCTTCGGGGCCGAGGTCGATCAGCCAGTCGGCGCTTTTTATCACGTCCAGATTGTGCTCGATGACTAGGAGCGTGTTGCCGGCATCACGGAGTTTGGTGAGGACGTCCAGAAGCTTTTGCACGTCGGCGAAATGGAGGCCGGTTGTCGGTTCGTCCAAGATATAGAGCGTGCGGCCGGTCGCTTTCTTGGCGAGTTCGGCGGAGAGTTTGATGCGTTGGGCTTCGCCGCCGGAGAGCGTGGTGGCTTGCTGGCCGAGTTTGACGTAGCCGAGGCCAACGTCTTGCAAGGTCTGCATGATGTCGCGCAACTTCGGGACCGCACGAAAGAATTCCTCCGCCTCGTCAACCGTCATGTCGAGCACGTCGGCGATGTTGCGGCCTTTGTAATTGATCTCTAGCGTCTCGCGACTATACCGGCGGCCGATGCATTGTTCGCAGGTGACATAGACATCCGGCAGGAAGTGCATCTCGACTTTGATGACGCCATCGCCGGCACAGGCTTCGCACCGGCCACCTTTGACGTTGAAGCTGAACCGGCTCGGGCCGTAGCCGCGAATCTTCGAATTCGGCAACGTCGCGAAGAGTGTCCGGATTTGGTCGAAGGCTTTCGTGTACGTGGCCGGGTTCGAACGCGGCGTGCGCCCGATCGGCGATTGGTCAATGACGATGACCTTGTCGAGTTCGTCGGCGCCGGTAATGCCGTCGTGCAAACCCGGTCGGTCTTTGGCCCGGTAAAACTTTCGGAAGAGCGCTTTGCGGAGGATGTCGTCCACGAGCGTGGACTTGCCGGAGCCGCTGACGCCGGTGATACAGGTGAGCAGACCAAGCGGGAGGCGGACGTCGATGTTCTTGAGATTGTTTTCGCGGGCGTTCTTGATGGTGAGCCAGCCCTTTTTGGCCGGGCGGCGATTTTTCGGGATGGTGATTTGGATTTCGCCACGGAGATAGGCGCCGGTCAGGGATTTGGGCGTGTCGAGAATTGTTTGGAGCGGACCGGCGGCGACGATGTAGCCGCCGTGGGTGCCGGCACCGGGACCGAGGTCAACGATGTAGTCGGCTTCCCGGATGGTGTCTTCATCGTGTTCAACGACGAGGACGGTGTTGCCGAGGTCGCGCAGGTTTTTGAGGGTGGCGAGGAGCCGGGCGTTGTCGCGTTGGTGGAGGCCGATGCTGGGTTCGTCGAGGACGTAGAGGACGCCGACGAGGCCGGAACCGATTTGGGTGGCGAGCCGGATGCGTTGGGCTTCGCCGCCGCTGAGGGTGTCGCTCTGCCGGTCGAGAGTGAGATAGCCGAGGCCGACGTTTTGGAGGAAGCGGAGCCGGGCCCGGACTTCGCGGAGGATTTGATCGGAGATGCGATCTTCCGGCACCGCGTCGAAGAATTCGATCGCGCCGGCAATGCTCAGACGCGTCGCATCAATGATGGATTTGTCGCCAATGGTGACGCCCAGACTTTCTTTGCGGAGCCGCGCACCGTTGCAGTCGGGACACGGCATGCCGACCATGTAGTTTTGAAGGCGTGCTTTGGTGAACTCGCTGTCGGATTCGACGTAGAGGCGTTCGAGGTTGGGGATGACACCTTCGAATTTCTTGGCCATCTTGTGCCAGGCGCCTTTGCGCCAATGGGTAAATTCAATTTCCTCGGGAGCGCCGTGGAGGATTTCTTTTTGGACATTCGCCGGCAAGTCTTTCCACGGGGTTTCGATGTCGATCTTGTAATGTTTGGCGAGGCCGCGGAGGAGCATCTTGTAGTAGATGATAAGCCGCCGGCCACCGCGGCGCCACGCGACGATGGCGCCGTCGTTGATGGATTTGGTTTTGTCGGGGACGACGAGGTCGGGGTCGAGGAAGAGTTTGGTGCCGAGACCGGAGCAGGTTTTGCAGGCGCCGTACGGCGAGTTGAAGGAAAAATGCCGGGGCGTGAATTCGCCATAGCTGATGCCGCAGTCGGGACAGGCGTTGAGGGAACTGAAGAGGCGCTCCGTTGTAGTGACCGCCGTCCCGGCGGCTTGAGGGGAAACGGCTTTGCCGCCGGGGACGGCGGCCGCTACACCGACTAACATCGTGCCGGCGCCCCACTTCAACGCGGTCTCGACGCTGTCGGCGAGACGCGGCCGGGTTTTGGCGCTGAGGGTGATGCGGTCGACGACGAGTTCGATGTCGTGGTTGCGTTTCTTGTCGAGCTTGGGCGGTTCGGCGAGGTCGATGATGGTGCCATCGATCCGGGCTCGGACAAAACCATCGGTTCGCATTCTTGCGAGAACATCCCGGAATTCGCCTTTGCGTCCGCGAACGAGCGGCGCGAGCAAGATAATGGGCGTCCCCTCACCCAATGCGAGGACTTGATCAACGATCTGGCTGGTGGTTTGGGTGGTGATGGGGCGGCCGCACTTGTAGCAATGTGGTTTGCCGATGTTGGCAAATAAAAGACGCAGGTATTCGTAGATTTCTGTGGTGGTGGCGATGGTGGAACGCGGGTTGGAGCCGGCACTGCGTTGTTCGATTGCGATAGCCGGGGAGAGGCCTTCGATGTGGTCGACATCTGGCTTTTGGAGCTGTTCGAGGAATTGCCGGGCGTAAACGGAGAGACTTTCGACGTATTTGCGCTGGCCTTCGGCGTAAATGGTGTTGAAAGCGAGGCTGGATTTGCCCGAACCGCTCAGGCCGGTGACGACGATCAGTTTCTCACGCGGGAGAGTCAGGGTGAGATTCTTGAGATTATGCTGCCGTGCACCGGTGATAATGATGGAGTCTTTGGCCATTTCTGTTCAATCTCGAATCCCGCATTCTAGCAGGCCGACGGGGTATTCCCAGCCGAAACCGTGGCACAGGGGCTGCTAAATGTACTACCACCAAGGGAAACAGGGAAAAATAAATATGGATACAACCAGTTCAGCGTTTGAGGCCGATCTCGTGAAACAAACAGACCAACAATTGGAGCAGATGCGCCAGCAGCTCGAATCGCTGCATCAGAACCTGCGCACCGTGCGGCACGGCATCAATAACAATGTCGCCGTCCTCATGGCCATGGCCGAGTTGAGCCAGCGTAACCCCGCGCAATGCGCGAAGTTAGCCCAGCTCTGCCTGGAAAAAGGGCCGCAGATTTCCGCGGCCATGGGCGGGTTCTCAGAGATGTTCGATGGCGCGTTGAGTCTTCAAGAAGAATTCGAAAGCCACGCCGCCACCCGCTGACGACCATTCCTTTTCACCGGGGGAAGACGCGTGGGCAAGCCTGCGGGACAGGCACTGACTGCGGGTTTTCCCCCGTAAGTTTTTACGGAATTGTTTTCACGCCCACCGCCCTATTCTTCACGCGACAACTTCTGCCATCGCTTCACGAACTCGGCCGGGCTGGCCACCGTGCATCCCCAGAGTTTGGCAGGCGGATAATCCGACAAATTGCCGGTAACGAGAAAATCCGCTGACGCTGCCAGTGCCACCGCAAGGAATGGTTCATCATCAGGATCCGGTAATCCCAAGTGCGAATACTGAGCGGCATCCACCGGCAAGCCGTCCACTTCCAGCTTGGTCAACACTTCCCGCACTCGTTGCGAATCAAACTGGAAGCGAGGCCGAGCAAGAACCTCGGCATACTCATCCAGAATACGTTGGTCATGACAAACCTGAATCGCACCCGCCATCGCGAGCGCGACAACTTGCGCTGGATTACCTTGCGGGTTGAGCAAGCCTGACACCAACACGTTGGTATCGAGCACTATTTTCATTACCGGCGGCGAGCTTGCCGGACCGTGGTGATTTCAGCATCAATCTCGGCAAGCGTTAGACGGTCAACGCGATTCGCTCGGGAAGTTTCCTGCAAAGCCGACTGTGCCCGGAGCGCGCGGACACTGCGCAACGCCGATAACGTGGCCTCCACCGAACTTGCTTCGACGGGTAAAAGCACAGCCACCGGTTGGCCTTGCGACATGACCACCAAATCGCCCTTTCTGGCCGACTTGCCCCACTGCTTAGCCGATTGCTTCTTCAAGTCGCTCACAGAAATCGTACTCATGGTCGCACTTTAGCACAGCTCAGAACGCTTTGCCAAGCGTGCGCCCCATACCGGCAAAACGAATAAAACATTGTTCAACCCATACAAGGTTGCTGGCATAGCGCTGACGATTTTCACGCGGACGGACGAACCCGTGCCCCGCTGCAATAGCTCTGAAATGCTTGATGGAGAGGAGCGATGTCTATCTTAGAAGACTCAGGATTCTTGGGGCCAATCCAATACCGACTACTGTCGCCCCACGACTCATTGATCACGAAAGCTCCACCACGATATTTGAATGTAATTCGGTCTTCCTTGAACAGATTGCGCTTGATGTCAGTGACACCATCGACGGATCGAAGAATCCGGTATAGCGGCCCAAAGGTGACCCAAGCACCTGTGACTTCGAAAGCATGCAGAGAACCACCCGGGCGCAAAATCGGATAAGTCGTCATCTTACGGATAACTTTCGTAATGGGCCAAAGTCAGCAGCAAAAGACAAATACCTGCAACACGTTCAGTTGAATCGCTCCGGTTCAAGCCGTCTCCAACTCCTCCAACCGCTCCTCAATGGTCGCCGCCGTGGATTGCACCCGGCACAACTGCGCGTACAAACCACCCACCGCCATCAACTCTTCGTGCGTCCCGCGTTCGCTGATCTGACCGGCTTTGAGCACCAGAATCTGATCGGCATTTCTCACCGTCGATAACCGGTGCGCGATCACGAAGCTGGTCCGGTGCGCCATCAACCGGTCGAGCGCTTCCTGAATCAATTTTTCCGTCGCCGTGTCCACACTCGCGGTGGCCTCATCGAGAATGAGAATCGGCGGGTCTTTCAATAACGCCCGCGCGATGCTGACGCGTTGCTTTTCGCCGACGCTGAGTTTCACGCCGCGTTCGCCGACCCGGGAATCGTACTGCTCCGGCAAGCGCATGATGAATTCGTGACAGTTCGCCGCCTTGGCCGCTTCCATCATTTCGGCCTCGGTCGCGTCCAACCGGCCGTACAAAATGTTCTCGCGAATCGTGCCGTTGAACAAGAACGCCTCCTGCGAAACGATGCCAATCTGTTTTCGCAACGATTCGAGCGTGAGATCGCGGATGTCGTGGCCGTCAATGAGCACCGCGCCGCGCGTGGCTTCATAGAAACGCGGCAGTAAATTCACGACGGTCGTCTTACCGGCGCCGGTGGGGCCGACGAGGGCGATGGTCTCACCGGCGCGGGCGTGGATGTTGACGTCTTGCAAGACCGGCAAGTCGCTCCGGTATTCAAAACTCACGCCCCGGAATTCCACGACCCCGCCGATCCGCGCCGGTAAAGCTTTCGCATCGGGGCGTTCGCCGATTTCGACCGGGGCGTCGAGGATGTCAAAGACGCGTTCGCCGGCCGCGCGCGCGGCTTGGAACATCTGATTCAAGCCGTGGAGTTGCCGGACGGGCGAGTAGAACATGCCGATGTAGCCCAGAAATCCGGCAAACGCACCAATCGTGAGTTCGCCGCGCAGCACCGCCGCACCGCCGACCCAGAACACCACGACGTAGCCAATCCACGAACTGAATTCCATGGCCGGCGAGTAGACCGACCACGCGTTCATGATCCGCATGGTCGAGAGCCGCAGTGCGTTGGCTTTCTGTTCGAAGCGTCCCAGCTCGTGCGGTTCGCGACCGTAGCCTTTGATTTGCCGGATGCCTTGGAGATTGTCGAGCAACAGCGCGTTCAGAGCGGAGGCGGCGACGCGCTGGGGCCGGTACCGGTCGTGCGCGCTCGCTGTGTAAATCAGCGCCCCGGCAATCAGCAGTGGAAATGGGATGAACGACCAGAGCATCAGCGTGGGACTGAACGTGTACATCATGTAGCCGACACCAAACAACGCGAGCAACGCCGTCGTGCCTTGCTCGATGCCGTCGATGAGGACGCGTTCGACAGAGTTGACGTCATCCATGACGCGCGTCATCAAGTCGCCGCTGGCGCGTTGGTCAAAATACTGGACGGAGAGCCGCTGGAGTTTGGCGTAGAGATCCCGGCGCATGTCGAAGATGACTTGTTGTTCGAAGCGGTTGTTGAGTTGGATGCGGACGAAGTTGAAGAAATCCCGGAGCAGACAAGCCACCAGCAGACCGCCCGCCGCCCAATAGACGAGTTCGAGCCGTTTCTGGTTATTGAACTCATCAATCATGACTTGGACGAGTTTCGGGAACGCGAGGCTGGCCAGCGTGGTCAGGATCGCGCAAATCATCGTGCCGACGCCGTACCACGGGTACCGGCGGACGTAGGCGGCGACACGCGTGAAGATTTCGCGCGCACTCCGCTTCTTGGAAATCATCGTCGGATCGTTTTCCGTATCATGCCGGTGCATGGGAGGGACCATAGCGAATTGACGTTACAAACGAAAGCTTCTCCGCTAGATTCCTAGTCAGTCGTACTGAAACGAACTAACTCCAAAGGAACTCCCCATGAACGTAAGTCTGAAACTCCGCCTCCTCGTCCCCATTACCGCCGCCGCCTTTTTGCTGGGCTGTGGCAAGAGTGAAGAAAAAACACCGGCAGCTGCTGCCGAAGCCACCAAGGCCGCCGCTTCTTCCGCAATGGATGCCACCAAGTCGGCCGCCGCCGACGCCACCGAAGCCGTCAAGCCTGCCGCCAACACGCAAGCCGATGGCTTGATCGCCAAAGCCCAGTCGCTCATGGCCAACAAAAGCTACACCGAAGCGGCCACAGTCTTGAAGGATCTCGCGGCCCTCAAACTCACACCCGAACAACAAAAGATTGTCGACGGCCTGAAGGCGCAACTCCAAAAATACATGTCCACAGACGCAGCCGCCGCAGCCAACAAAGCCGCCGGCAGCTTGCTCGGCAAGTAAATCCGGTAGTTTCCGTTTATTCGCGAGAGCCGGTAGCGCAAGCTCCCGGCTCTTGTCTTTGGTACAGCCCCTCGCTACTATCCGCGCCCAAGCAACCTCTCGGGAGATTATCGACATGGCACAGCTCGACATTACTTCCTTCCAAAAGGAAGGCCGCAAGATCAAGCCGGCGGCCGCGTTCGCCAAGCAGGCGCACATCAAGTCCGCCGCGCAATACAAGAAACTCCACACCGAATCGCTCAAGCAGCCCCTGAAATTCTGGACGCGCGTCTCGAAGGAACTCCACTGGTTCAAGCCGTGGAAGAAACTCCACGAGTGGAAGGAGCCGTTCGCGAAATGGTTCATCGGTGGCCAAATCAATATCTCGGACAACTGTCTCGACCGGCATCTCACGACTTGGCGGCGCAACAAAGCCGCCATCATCTTCGAAGGAGAACCCGGCGACGAACGCGTTCTGACCTATACCGACCTGCACCGGGAAGTCTGCAAGTTTGCCAACGTTCTCAAAGCCCACGGCATCCAGGCCGGCGACCGCGTAATGATTTACATGCCGATGGTGCCGGAAGCCGCCATCGCGATGCTCGCTTGTGCCCGCATCGGCGCAACGCACACCGTCGTCTTCGGCGGCTTCAGCGCCCAATCCATCATCGACCGCCTCCACGATTCACAAGCCAAGATGGTCATCACCGCCGACGGCGGTTACCGGCGCGGTGCGGTCGTGGCACTCAAGCGCAACGTGGACGACGCGCTCAAGCAAGCGACCGGCGTCGAACGCGTAATCGTTTTGAAACGCACCGGCACCGAAGTCGCCATGCAAACCGGCCGCGACGTCTGGTGGCACGAAGAAACCGCGAAAGTTTCTGCAGATTGTCCGGCCGCCAAGCTCGACAGCGAACATCCCCTCTACATTCTCTACACCAGCGGCAGTACCGGCAAACCCAAGGGCGTCCTCCACACCACCGCCGGCTACCTCGCCGGCGCCTATCTCACCACCAAATACGTCTTCGACATCAAAGACGAAGACACCTTCTGGTGTACCGCCGACGTCGGCTGGGTCACCGGCCACAGCTACACCGTTTACGGTGCCCTCGCCAACGGCGCGACTACCGTCATGTACGAAGGTGCCCCCAACTGGCCCGAGCCCGACCGCTTCTGGCGCATCATCGACAAATACAAAGTCACTATTTTCTACACTGCGCCGACCGCCATCCGCGCGTTCATGCGTTGGGGCGATGAATGGCCGAAGAAGCACAGCCTCGCTTCCCTCCGTCTGCTCGGCACCGTCGGCGAACCGATCAACCCCGAAGCCTGGCTCTGGTACAACGCCGTCATCGGCAAGAAACGTTGCCCCATCGTCGACACCTGGTGGCAAACGGAAACCGGCAGCATCATGATCACCACCTTGCCGGGCGCGAACTTCACCAAACCCGGCAGCGCTGGCGTCCCCTTCTTCGGCATCGACCCCGCCGTCGTGAACAAAGAAGGCGTCGAACTCCCGCCCAACGTCGGCGGCTACCTCGTCGTCCGCAAACCTTGGCCGTCGATCATGCGCACGATTCACGGCGACCCTGAACGTTTCAAACGCCAATACTTCGGCGAAATCCCGAACGTCTATTTCACTGGCGACGGTTGCCGGCGTGACAAAGACGGCTACTTCTGGATTGTCGGCCGCATCGACGACGTCCTTAATGTCGCCGGCCACCGCATCGGCACCGCCGAAGTCGAAAGCGCGCTCGTCAGCAACCAAAACGTCGCCGAAGCCGCCTGCGTTGGCCGTCCCGATGAACTCAAAGGCCAAGCGCTCGTCGCGTTTGTCACCCTGAAGTCCGGCATCACAGCCACACCGGAGTTGAAGGAAGCCCTGCGCGCCCACGTCGGCGTCCAAATCGGTCCGATCGCAAAGCCCGACGACATCCGTTTCACGGCGTCGCTACCCAAAACGAGATCCGGCAAGATCATGCGCCGGCTGCTCAAAGAAATCGCCAGTGGCGGCGAAGTCAAAGGTGACACGACCACGCTCGAAGATCTCTCCGTCCTCGCCCAGCTCAAAGCCGACGAGGATTAGAAGAAGTGGTGTAGCCGCGCCTCTGTGAGGCGCGTCGGTTTTGAATCACGAAACAAAACACGCCTCACAGAGGGCTGGCTACACCAATACGCGCGCACGAACGGCCGCTGATTTCCGTTTCGCTTTTGCCGGTATCTTCTCCAGCCGCACCGTGAGCACCTTGTACTCCGGGCACTTCGAGAGCGCGTCGGCGGAACTCGACAGCAGCGTGTTGAGGTCGTTCTCCGGGAAATGGAACGTCGTGAAAAGCTGGCCGGGCGGCACGCGGTCGCTGATGACGCAGGCCAACTGCACGGTCGCGCGCGCGCTGATGATGTTGACCATCTCGTTATTAGCGACGCCCAATTCGGCGGCATCGTCGGCGTGGATTTCGAGGATGTCCTGATTCACAAACTCCACCAGCTTCGAGTGCCGGGTCTGTGCGCCGCAATTGTAGTGATGCAAGATGCGACCGGTCACGAGCGTGAACGGATAGAGTTCGGTCGGCTCTTCGCCGGGCGGCAGGTATTCAGCGGGGGAGAACTTCGCTTTGCCACGCGGAAATTGTTCCGCGTGCATGATGCTCGTGCCAAGACTTTCGCGGGTCGGCACCGGCCATTGCAGGCCGAAGTTCTGGTCGAGCTTGTCATACGCTACGCCGGTCATCGTCGGCGTGAGCCGGGCGATTTCGTCCATGACATCCGCGGCGGTGGAATACTTCATCGAATAGCCGAGCGCGGCGGAGACTCGTAAGATTTGTTCAGCGTCCGGCACGATGCCGTGCAACGGCTCGACCACTTTCCGGCAACGCTGGACACGCCGTTCACCATTGGTAAACGTGCCGTCTTTCTCGACAAAGCTGGCCGCCGGTAAGACGAGGTCGGCATACTTGCAGGTTTCGTTGAAGAACAAATCAGTGACGACGAGGAATTCGAGTTTATCGAGCGCGGCGCGCACTTTGATCAAATTCGGATCGGTCTGCGCCACGTCGTAGCCCATCACCCACATTGCGCGCAACTGACCGGCCAGCGCGGCGTCCCACATCTCCGGCACTTTCCAGCCTTTGCGCTGCGGCAACGGGCGACCGGTTTCGTTCTCGAACTTCAATCGCACTGCCGGATCATCGAGTTTTTGGTACGCGTTGAAGTACACCGGCATCGAGCCGACATCGCAAGAGCCTTGCACGTTGTTCTGACCGCGCAACGGATTGACCCCCGTACCCGGTCGGCCCACGTTACCGGTAAGAATCGCAAGATTGCAAAGCGCCATGATGCCGTAGCTACCGTATTTGTGCTCGGTCATGCCGAGGCCGTGCGCGCACATCGATGCGCCGCTCGACGCGTACAACCGCGCGGCTTGCCGGAGCTTGTCCGCCGGCACGCCGGTGATTTCCGCGACGCGCTCGGGCGGATATTTCTGGATGACTTCCAGCCACGCCTCGAAGTTTTCCGTACGCGCGGTGATGAACTTCTGGTCGAACAAACCTTCCTCGACAATCACGTTCGCCAGCCCGTTGAACAACGCGACGTTCGTGCCGGGCTTCAACTGCAAATGCACTTCCGCATACCGGCACAACTCGATCTTCCGCGGATCAATCACGATCAGCTTCGCGCCGCGCCGGATGGCGCGTTTGATTCGCGCGCCGGTCACGGGATGGCCTTCGGTCGGGTTTGCGCCAATGACCATGAGTAGTTTGGTCTGCTCCAAATCGTTCAGCGAATTCGTCGCCGCCCACGTGCCGAACACTTCCATCATGCCGGCGACGGTGGCGCTGTGACAGACGCGGGCGCAGTTGTCCACGTTGTTTGAGCCGACAGTGCAGCGCATGAACTTCTGCATCAGATAATTCTCTTCGTTCGTCCCGCGACTCGACGAAACCGCCGCGAGTGCGTCCGGGCCGTGTTGCTCCTTGATGCGCTTAAATTCTCCGGCCACCATCCCGAGCGCCTCGTCCCACTCGATCTCGACCCACTTCTCGCCGACGCGTTTGATCGGTTTCTTCAGCCGGTCTTTCGAGTAAACGTAATCCCAGCCAAACCGGCCTTTGACGCACGCGTGCCCCCAATTGACCGGGCTGGCGTCCACCGGTCGCATCGTGACGATCCGGCCCGCCCGCACGCCGACATCGAAGTTGCAACCGACACCACAATAGGCGCACGTCGTCCGCGTCGTGTATTCCGGCTTGCCGACCTCAGCGACGGTCTTCTCGAAGAGCGCGTCGGTCGGACACTCCTTCACGCACGCGCCGCAGGAGACGCAGTTCGACGCGGCGAAGCCGACATCGTTACCGGCCGTGACCGACGATTCAAAGCCGCGCCCGAACATCGAGATGGCAAACGTCCCCTGCATCTCATCGCACGCGCGAACGCAACGCGCACAGGCGATGCACTTGTTCGGATCGAACGAGAAAAATGGATTGGATGCGTCCACATTGTACGCCCGGCGCTGCGGCTGCCGGTAGCGAACTTTCTGCAAGCCAAATTGGGCCGCGTATTCGCGCAGCTGGAGCGAACCTTCCGGTTGCTCGGAGAGATACAACTCAATGATGTTGCGCCGAAGCTGATTCAACTTCTCGGAGTCCGTCCGCACCACCATTCCGTCACGGATCGGTGTCGTACAGGAAGCCGGGTAGCCGCGCTGGCCATCTACTTCGCACAGGCAGAGCCGGCACGAGCCGTAGGGCTTGAGGTTTGGCGACGCACACAACGACGGGATCGTCACGCCAGCCGCGCGCGCAGCATTCCAGACGGTGCTACCGGCTTCCGCTTCGATCTTGCGACCGTTAATCGTGATGATCATTTCCGGAACTCCTTGCCAAAGTATTGAATGGCCGTCAGCACCGGCGCGGGCGCGAGACCGCCGAGCGCGCAGAGGCTGCCGAGTTTCATCGTGTCGCCGAGCTCGTGCAGCAGCGCCACATCGTCCACCGTTCCCTCACCGGCCAGCATCGCTTCGAGGATTTCCTTCGCGCGCGTCGAGCCGACCCGGCACGGCGTACACTTGCCACACGACTCCGCCGCCGTGAACTCCATGAAATGCCGGGACAACTCCACCATGTCGGTTTGATCGTCATAGACCACGATGCCGCCGTGACCGAGGATGCCGCCGACTTTCATGAACTCATCGAAACAGATCGGCGTCTTCAACAATTTCTCCGGGAAGATCGAACCGAGCGGCCCGCCGACTTGAACCGCCTTGAACCGCGACCCACGTGGCAGTCCGCCACCGAAATCGTAGATGATTTCTTCGAGCGTCACCCCAAACGGCACTTCAACAAGCCCGGCATTCTTAACTTGCCCGGCCAACTGTAACGGGATCGTACCCTTCGATGTCGCCGTGCCGAGTGACGCATGCCAGTCCGCACCACGCGTGAGGATGTCCGGAATCGTTGCGAAAGTGACGACGTTGTTTATAACGGTTGGCTTCTGCCACAGGCCTTGCACGGCAGGGAACGGCGGCTTGAAACGCACCATCCCACGTTTGCCTTCGATGGATTCTAGGAGTGCGGTTTCTTCACCGCAGATATACGCGCCGGCACCGAGGACGATTTCGATTTCGAAATCCGGCACGAGTTTGACAGCGGCCCGGAGTTTTTTGAGCGCGGCCGGATATTCACTGCGGAGATAAACGTAACCCTTGCGCGCTCCCACGGCGTGGCCGGCGATTGCCATGCCTTCGAGCAGCCGGCACGGTTCACCTTCGAGAATCATCCGGTCGGAGTACGTCCCGGCATCGCCTTCGTCGGCGTTGGCGACAATATATTTGGGAGAGGCCGGCGCGTCGGCAGTCGTCTGCCATTTTACGCCCGCCGGGAAAGCCGCGCCGCCACGACCGCGCAGGTTCGCCTTCTTCACTTCGTCGAGCACCTGCTGCGGCTTCAACGACCGCGCCTTTTTCAGAGCGTCAAAATCATAGGCGAGCGGTTCAGTGATACCGGCGTTGGCGAAAGTAAAACGCGTCTGCTTGGCGAGGAACGGAATCTTCGCGATCGGTGTTGGTTTCTTTTTGAGCAGTGTCGGCACAGTGGCCGGTGTCACATTCGCGTAGCCGGCCCGGCCGTGAGGTGTGTCCACCTCGACGAGCGGTTCAAGGAAGAACGCCCCGCGCGAACTGGTCCGGACGACCTCCACGTCTTTCGAGAAGGCTGCCGCAACTCGGTTCGCACCGGCGGAGATCGCGGCGGAATCGTCCGCGACGTAAACCTTCATCGGTGATTCTCCAGGGCTTTACCAGCGACGGTCGGCGTGAGCCGGCAATAAATCTCTTCGCCGATCATCATGTTCGGGGATAACGCGCAGTTGCCGAGACAATAGACTTTCTCCAGCGTGAAACGTTTGTCCTTGGAGGTCTCGCCCAATTCACAGCCGAGTTTCTTTTCCAGTGCCGTCAGGGTTTTCTCGCAATGCGTCGCCCGGCACGAATCGCCAAGACAGAAACGAATGATATGCCGGCCGGGTTTTTCGGTTCGCAGGTCGTGGTAGAAGCTGATGACGCCGCGCACATCGCTGTCGGTCACCCCGAGCGCAGCGGCAATCTTTGGAACGGCTTCCAATGGGACGTAGCCGAATGCAGCTTGCACCGCTTGAAGCGTCGCCAGTATATTTGGCGGCGCTGCGATGCAGCGCTTCAAAATGGAATCCACAGCGACCAACACGCGCGCATCTTTGACGAACCCACCGGAAAAGTCAATCCACCGCCCCACCGTCCGGCTCTCCATTCGTGACAGCTCCGGCGGCAAGCGCACGGATACCGTCGCGGTCGAGGAACCGCTGGAGATTCGCGTTGCCGGTCACAGTCTGGCCGTCACGATGCGCACGCCGGGGAGCGACTTTGAGCTCGCCGCCGGTTTCCTCTTAAGCGAAGGCATCGTACAACACCGGGAAGACATCCGCCGAATCAGCTATTGCGCGCACCCGCAGAATTACAACGTGGTCAACGTCGTGTTGAACCGAACTTTCGATCCGACGCGCTTCTCGCGGAATGTCTACACCACGTCGAGTTGTGGGATTTGCGGCAAGGCATCGTTGGCGATGGTCCGCGCGAATCTCGTAGGCGTAAGTCCACTTCGCCCCTACCGGCCCGAGGCCACCCTTCTCCACTCGCTTCCCGCCAAGCTCCACCAAGCCCAGCCGGTGTTTGCGCGGACCGGTGGCCTGCACGCCGCGGCCTTGTTCGACAAAACCGGTAAGCTTCTCTTGCTCAAAGAAGACGTCGGCCGCCACAATGCGTTGGATAAACTTGTCGGGGCGCAGTTGCTGGCGGGCAAGTTACCGGCGCACGATACGGTCGTGCTCATGAGCGGGCGCGCGAGTTTTGAGTTGGTGCAAAAGGCCGTGATGGCCGGCATTCCCGCGCTCGCCGCCATCGGCGCACCGTCGAGCTTAGCCATTGAACTCGCCAAAGAGTTTGGCATGAATCTTATCGGCTTCCTGCGCGACGAACGGTTCAACGAGTATTGTTGAACACCAACTGGTCTTTCACGGCGTCCACTTTGATCCGGTCGCCTTCCTTGAACTTACCGGCGAGCAGTTCCAACGCGACCGCGTCGAGCACTCGTTTCTGAATGACCCGCTTGAGCGGTCGCGCACCAAAGACCGGGTCGTAGCCTTCCCGGGCCAACAGCGCCTTACCGGCATCGGTCACGGTCAACGTGATGCGCTGATCGGCTAGCCGTTTGACGACGCGGCTGAGTTGGATGTCCACGATCTGTTTGATGTGTTCGATGGCCAACCGGTGGAAGACGATGATTTCGTCCACCCGGTTCAGGAACTCAGGCCGGAATTGCTGGTGCAAGTCTTCGAGAACGAGTTTCTCCACATCGTTGCCCTCGGCGTAATGCCGGCTGCCAACATTGCTCGTCATGATGATAACCGTGTTCTTGAAATCCACGATGCGCCCCTGCCCGTCCGTGAGCCGGCCATCGTCGAGGATTTGCAGCAGCACGTTGAACACGTCGTGATGGGCCTTCTCGATTTCGTCGAAGAGAATGACGGCGTACGGCCGACGGCGCACCAATTCGGTAAGCTGGCCGCCTTCCTCGTAGCCGACGTAGCCCGGCGGCGCGCCGATGAGCCGCGCGACGGTGTGTTTCTCCATGTACTCGCTCATGTCGAGCCGAACCATGGCACTCTCGTCATCAAACAGAAATTCCGCCAACGCCCGCGCCAATTCGGTTTTGCCGACGCCGGTCGGACCGAGAAAGATGAACGAGCCAATGGGCCGGTTCGGGTCTTGCAAACCACTTCGCGCCCGGCGCACGGCATTCGACACGGCGACGATGCCGGCTTCCTGGCCGATGACACGCTGGCGTAGCCGGTCTTCCATGTGGACGAGTTTCTCTTTCTCCGCTTCGAGCAACCGGGACACAGGAATACCGGTCCAGGCGCCGACGACTTCGGCGATGTCGTTCTCGGTGACTTCCTCAGTCAACATCTTGCCGGACTTCTGCAACTTGGCATCGGCGGCCTTTAGTTTCTTTTCCAGCTCCGGCAACCGGCCATATTGAATCTCGCTGGCTTTGGTCAGATCGCCGCCGCGTTTGGCTTGCTCCATCTGCTCTTTCGACAACTCGATGGCGGACTTTAGGTCGCGGATTTCATCCACGATGGCTTTTTCGTTTTGCCACTGGGTCTTGAGCTTCTTGGATTGCTCCTGCAAGTCGGCCAATTCCTTCTCCAACTTTTTCAGGCGCTCCTTGCTGCCGGCATCGCTTTCCTTCTTCAATGCCGCGCGCTCGATCTCCAACTGCATGACCCGCCGTTCGATCTCGTCCAACTCGGTCGGCATGGAATCGAGTTCGATGCGCAGCCGGGACGCGGCTTCGTCCACAAGATCAATCGCCTTATCCGGCAGGAACCGATCCGCGATGTACCGGTGCGACAACACGGCGGCGCTGACGAGCGCGCCGTCTTGAATGCGCACACCATGATGGACTTCGTAGCGCTCCTTCAAACCACGCAAGATCGCAATCGTGTCTTCCACGCTCGGTTCGCCGACGAGAATCGGCTGGAAACGGCGTTCGAGCGCGGGGTCTTTCTCGATGTGTTTCCGGTATTCGTCGAGAGTCGTCGCGCCGATCATGTGGAGTTCACCGCGCGCGAGCGACGGCTTGAGCATGTTGGCCGCGTCGGGCGAACCTTCGGTCTTGCCGGCGCCGACGACGGTGTGGAGTTCGTCGATGAACAGAACGACCTGGCCTTCGGCGGCGATGACTTCTTTGAGGAAAGCTTTCAGCCGGTCTTCAAACTCGCCCCGGTATTTCGCGCCGGCCAGCATCGCGCCGATGTCCATCGAGACAACGCGCTTGCCTTTCAGACCTTCTGGTACGTCGCCACTGATGATACGCCGCGCCAAGCCTTCGACGATGGCGGTTTTGCCGACGCCGGGATCACCGATGAGGACCGGGTTGTTTTTCGTTCGCCGCGAGAGCACTTGCATCAGTCGGCGAATCTCGGTGTCGCGGCCAATGACCGGGTCGAGCTTGCCTTGCCGGGCATCCTCGGTCAGGTCGCGACCGTATTTCTGGAGCGTCTGATATTTGTCCTCGGGATTTTGGTCGGTGACCTGGGTGGTGCCGCGGACTTCCCGGAGCGCCTTGAGAATGTCGGCGACTTTCGCGGCGACCTTTTTGTGTTCGGCCAAACCCAACAAGAGATGTTCCGTGCTGACGTATTGGTCTTTGAGTTTGTCAGCGTGCGCTTGAGCGGAGTCGAGCGTTTGCTTGAGGGCTTTGCTCAAGAACGTCTCGCCGGCGCCGTGAACCTGCGGGCGCCGGTTCAATTCATCATCGAGCTTCTGCAGCAGCGCGTCGGGGTTGAGTCCGAGTTTATCGAGCAACGGCCGGACGAGGCCGTCCGGTTGCTGAATCAAAGCGGACAGCAAGTGCTCGCAGTCGATTTCCTGGTGATTGAGTTTCTGGCCAATCTCCTGGGCGGATTGCAGCGCTTCCTGGGTCTTGATCGTAAGTTTGTCGTGGCGAATCATAGTTCTCCATCACTTTAGCACCACTGGTGCCTCCCCACAAAATGGGCAGATTTCGAGGGCGTGAGACAACGTGGCGGAGCTGGACTGCGCCAATTGATTTCGACTGCGACAAGCGGTCACGCATCTCGACGAGGTGCAATTCGCGTTTTATCAAATCGAGACGTGACCCGACGAAGCGAGTCAGGCCGAGCCGCGGTACGACGGCTGGAAACGACTGTTACCGGCATTATCGTGGTACAGGCAGATGATATTGCCGGCTGGATCAAGCAGTCGCGCCTCACGCCATGCCCACGGCTCGTCGCGCGGCGCTTGCGTGAACTGAATCCCCCGCGCTTCCAGCAGCGCGACCTGTTTGTCCAAACAACAGTCCCATGACAACCACCGCCACCTCCATCTTCGATCGACCGTTCCCGGCCCTGACAACGGCTCAGCGCTATCACTTTGATCTCTACGGTTATGTCATCGTCCCCGGCACGCTCACGTCCGCCGAGTGTGCCGGCATCCGCGATGCGCTACAGCGACTCCGGCGCGATCTGATTGCCGCCAACCCGCAGGACCCAAAGTCCGCCCAGCTTCAAGGCGCGTTCTTCGAGGCCCATTCGCCGCACCATGATTTCATGGCGAATTTCTACGAATATGACGACCACTTCCTCGACTACGCCTGCCATCCCCGGCTCGTCGGCATGGCGGAGGAGATCATGGGCTGCGAAGCCCGCATTACCGAACTCAACCGGTACCGCAAACTGGGCGAACCGCTCGACGACAAGCCGCGCCGGCCAGTGCCCTAGCCGCAACGGGCGGCCTGAAGTTTTTCGAATCTGAAAATTATCGACGCCAACTGAGACATCGAGCGGTGGTGGACCCGCAACTCGATTCTTCTCTCCGAGCCGGCCGAAACGCTGGGCTGCTGGGTACCGGCGGTTTGTTCAGAGACGAATCCGGTAATACCCCGCTGGGCCGAACATCGCGCACTTCTCCAGCGACCAGTTCGACGCGGAACTGGTCTGCGAGTATCTCGGCAATCGCTGGCCGCGGAACCGTAGCTTTCTGAAAAGCTTCAGCAGCAACCGCAGCCGCCACCGTGGCGACGAGGTTTCATGCCGCAGGCCGCCGATGTTGTAGGCTTGGACGACGGCGCGCCGGCGGAGGCGAAGACGGAGAGCTTTTTCTGGAGTTTCTTCGAGCCGCAATGCGGACAGGCGGCGTCTTCCGACTTCGCCGAGCGCACAAGCAACTCGAATTCTTTCTCACATTTGTCGCAACTGAATTCAAAGAGTGGCATGGCGGGATTCTACCGGTTTATTAGGGAGTGTCCAGCAGCTCTTGCGCTTGTTTGTTCGCCGGGATTACCGGCGCGGCGACTTGGACGATCTTGAACTCCGACACTTCCTGCGCTAGCGGCAGCAACGCGATGTGCGCCGTGTATCGCACGGTGATGACGACGCGCTTGTTGCTGTATTGCGCACCCAACTTCCGGCCGACAATTCGCTGCGCCATGGATTGAATGTCGGTGTCCTCGTAGGTGATGTAGATGTTGTCGGGCGACAGCGTGATGCCGAGCTTCTTGGCTTCGGCCGCTAAATCCCGTTTCACATCGGCCATTGATTTCTCGTCCACGAAATCCAGGTAATGCTGGGTCTGCTTCGCCAAATCGTCTTTGACCTTGTAGACCGTCAACGCCTGCGCGCCGACGTAAAACACCGCCACGATCACCAGAATGATCAAGATTGCCTTCATGTCCCAACTCCTTCCAAAACTTTCTGCGTCGTTCGGAAATGCAGCTTGGCAATCTTGGCCAACGCTTCGCTCCCATGTTTCTGCACCACCACTCGCGCCGCCGCTTCCACGGCTGCGGACGCGCCTTTCGGCAACACCACGCCTAGCTGTTTGCCCAGCAGCTTCAACTTCCGCACAAACTCCGCACGCGCCAAAATCGACGCCGCCGCCACCGCCAGATCGCTCTCGGCCTTGTGCCGTTGCACCAATTCAATCTTCTGGCCGCGCTCCATCAACGCCTTCTCAATAATCCGCTTGTTGCCGAATTGATCCGAAATCGCCTTCGTCGCCGTCGGCACCTTCGCGAGCATGTTCTCAATGACCCGCGCGTGTCCCCAACCCAGCAAACTGTTCACATTGCCCATGCTCGACTGCAACCGATTATACGCTTCATTACCGATGGGGAGCACGTCCCATTTCGTCGCCGCGCGAATCTCTTTCGCCAATGCCTCGATCTTCGCATCGCTCGAAATCATCTTACTATCTTTCACGCCCAGCTCGTGCATCTGCATCGCCGTCGTCGCATCCAGGAACACGCCGGCCACCACCAACGGCCCGAAGAAATCGCCCTTACCGGATTCGTCCACGCCGATCCGCGCATCCAACATCGACGGGTTATGAATGTGCTCGTAGCCGAGACGCGCTTCGCCGAGCAAGACCGGCTCGAGATAAAACTGGATAAAGTCCGTCGTCCCCTTCCCTTGAATCACGAACTTGCCGGACGTATAGAGCGCAACGTTCACCCGTTCGCCGCGATGTTCGGCGGCGAAGTGCGTGTACTCGAGATCCCGGAACATAAAACCGCGCGCTTCCAAATCCGCCTTCAATTGCGGGATCTTGTCAGCCGGAAGCTGCACCGTGTAGGATGAGCGCTCAACCATGGCGCAACGAATAAACCTGCCGCCCGCAACGGTCAACGCCTTTCGCCGCGCCCTCCCGCGCTGGTACCGCCGCCACCACCGGCCACTCCCGTGGCGCGACATCCAGGATCCCTACTGGACGTGGGTCAGCGAAATCATGCTGCAACAAACCCGAGTCGACACCGTGCTCGATTATTACCGTCGCTGGCTGAAAGAATTCCCGACGCTCGAATCCCTGGCCGCGGCACCGTATTCGCGCGTGCTGAAAATGTGGGAAGGCCTCGGCTACTATTCCCGCGCCAAGAATCTGCATGCCACCGCGAAACTCATGCGCGGCAATGTTCCCGGCACCGTCGAAGAACTCCGGCAACTCCCCGGCATTGGTCGGTACACGGCCGGAGCGATTGCCAGCATTGCGTTTGGTCAACGCGCTCCCATTGTCGACGGCAATGTGGCGCGGGTCTTCGCTCGGGTTTTTGGCATTACCGGGAATGTGAAGTTGCCGCCGACGTTGGCGCGGTTGTGGACGATTGCGGAAGTTTTATTGCCGGCACGAAACTGCGGCGACTTCAATCAGGCTCTCATGGAACTCGGGGCGCTGGTCTGCACGCCGGCCAGCCCGACTTGCGAGACGTGTCCACTCCGGCAGGTTTGTGTTGCGCGCGCCAAAGGTTGGCAGGACCGGCTGCCGAACCGGGGTGTGGCGCAGAAACTTCACCAAGTCGCGCACGACGTCCTGTTCGTTCAACGGGCTGGCAAGATTCTGCTCCGGCAACGGCCGGCGACCGGGCTGCTGGCTGGGATGTGGGAGCTGCCGGCGGGGAGAACTGAGGTTTGTCTGCTGACGCTCCGGCATGGGATCACGAATCAGCAGATTACGCTGCGCGTATTTGCCGGTCAGCAGGGCGAAGGTAGATGGTTCACGCGCCGGCAAGTGGCGCGCTTGACGATGCCGGCGGCGCACCGCCGGGCACTTACCGCAGTAATAACACCGGCACGTCCGTCATCCGCAGCAGCCGGACGAAGACGTCGCTAAAGATCCGACTGGAGAAACTTGCGCGGGTGCGTTGGGTCATGATGATCATGTCGACTGGCGTGTCGGCGATGAAGCGCAGGAGGTTTTCGGTCCGATTGCGCGGTTTTTCGAATAGGAGGACGTTGGTGCGGACTTCGTCGTTGTAGCAGAGTTCGCGCAGGGTGTCTTGTTCGCCATTGCCGCGGATGTCGCCGATGGGAAAGATATGCAGCATGCTGTTGAAGCGGTGGACCCAGGGCATGACTTTGGTCAAGGGAACGGTCCGGCCTTTCGTCAGTTCCGTCAGCAGGAGCATGTGGCGGAGCCGGGGGCGCTGCCAGTCGGCCTCTTTGACTGCCCGCCCGCGGACGCAGAGGACGGAGCACGGGGCTTTTTCGATGATGGTTTCGACAGTGGCGCCGGCGGACCACCAGGCGAAGCTGGCGCCGGCGTTGATGGCGGAGAGGCAGATGAGGTCGATGTTCTTGGCCTTGGCGGTGCCGAGGACGACGCGGGAGATGTGGTTGTCGTAGAGGTAAATCTTGGCAACCGGGACGGTGGATTTAAGCGGGGGCGTGTAATGGGTGTCGCGGTCGAGCGGGAAGAAATCGGTGAGACTGGGAAAGTCTTCGAGGCGCTCGGGTTTGTTGACGGAGTCCGGCGGCATGACGTGGAGGAGGTAAAGTTTGTTGGGAAAAGCCTGCGCGATCGTCGCCGCCAGCGGGAAGATGGCGTTGGACTCGCTTGTTAAATTTGTGGGAACTAGAATTCGACCTTGCATAGCCGCGAAAGAATCTTTTTAACGTCGCGCTTAATCTATAAAAGGCTGGGCCGATTGCAAGCGTCGGCGGAAAACATTTTTGACTTTGCGCCGGGGTGCTGACACACTGCGCCGTCTTTCGCATTGGCGCGCAGATGGGCATGGACGACATACAACCGACAACAACTTCCACGGATCTTCCCGAGTTGGAAGCGCAGGCCCCCAAGACCAAGCTGTGGCCGGAGATTGGGTTTGCGGCACATTTGGGGGTGATGGCCGTGCTGGGCGCGGTGTTGGTGTTGGCGTTTGCGAATACGCTGCACAACACCGGGTTCGCGCTGGATAATAAGTTCATCATTCTGGAAGACCCCCGGCTGCGCGATAATAAATCCGAGAATATTAAGCAGATTTTTCAGCAGGATTATTGGTGGCCCAAGGCGGTCAGTGGGTTGTATCGGCCGTTGACGACGCTGTCGTACATGATCAATTACAAGGCGCTGGACAATAAGGAGAGCAGTACCGGGTATCATTGGGTTAATTTCTTCATTCACTGGGCGAACGCGATTTTAGTGTATTTCGCCGTGTTGGTGCTGATGGAGAAATTGTGGCCGGCGATGTTTGTCGCCATTTTGTTCTCCGTCCATCCGATTGTGACGGAGTCGGTCACCAATATTGTGGGACGGGCGGATTTGTTTGCGACGTTGGCGGTGTTGTTGAGTTTTCTATTGTACGTAAAGAGTGGCACCGTGAGTGACGAGCGGACGCCATCGCGGTTGGGTTGGCTCGGGGCGCTGCTCGTGACGGGGGCGTTCACCGCCTTTGTCGTGGTCCACCGCGTGCAACCGACCCTGTTACCGGCCATGTTTCGCACCCCCGGGTGGGCGGTGCTGGCGATTACCGGAACGGCCGCGAGTACGTTGACGATCTGCTCGATGCATGGCGGGTTGCGGAGTGTGCTTTGGCTGTTGCTGATGCTGTTGGTGACAAGCATCGGCGTGTTCTGCAAAGAAAGTGCCGTCGTGGTGCTCGGCGTGATTGGGTTGTACGATTTCACATACCGGATGCAACGCAAGCACGCCAACTGGTTGGTGAATGTGGAGGCCAACTTTTGGAGCTTATTTTGGCGGGGCTACATCGCGTTCCTGCCGGCGTTACTGGCATTGTGGTATGTCCGCTCGTGGGTGTTTGGCCAACTGCGGCCGCCGGAATTGCCCTTCGTGGATAATCCGCTGGTCGGCGCCGATTTCTGGACGGCGCGCCTGACGGCGCTCAAAGTCATCGGCGAATACTTCGTGCTTTTGCTGTGGCCGCAAACGTTGTCTTGCGACTACTCGTTCAACCAAATCCCGCTCGCGACCTGGCAGTTCACTTCATGGGAAGACATCAAAGCCCTGCTCGCCATCGCGGCCATTGTCGGCATCCTAGTGGTGGCTTTCCGGAATCTCTCCCGGAACCGCGCAATCTTCTTCTTCGTGTTCTTTTTCTTCGGCACCCTCCTGCCCACGTCCAATCTCTTCCCCAAACTCGGCGAACCGTTTTTCCAAAAAGAATCCTGGGTGATCGGCAGCATCATGGCCGAACGATTCTTATACCTGCCGTCGATTGGCTTTGCCGGCTGCATCGTCATCGCGATCTACGCCATCTGCCGCCGCATCATCCCGCAACTCGACATTTCCGCCTGGGCCCAACGCATCTGGCTGCAAGTCGTCGCCCGCACCGCGCTCTCCCTCATCGCGGTGGGCTTCGGGGTCCGCACCTTCATTCGCAACTACGATTGGGAGGACGATGTCCGCCTCTGGCAACAGGCCGTGCAAGCGTGTCCCGATAGTTTCAAGACCCACAAATCGCTCGCCTACGCGCTCTACGAAAAAGAAAGCTCCGACTACAAGAACATCGATCGCATCATCATCGAAGGTGAGAAAGCCGTCGAGATTACCGACCGCACCCAAATCGTTTTCCTTCACCTCGGCGCGTACTACCGGATCAAAGGCGACCTCCTCGCCCAAAAAGGTGCCGACGGCACCCTCATCCCCTCGCCCGCCAGCGTCCCCTGGTACCAAAAGTCTGCGGCAACTTTGGCCCGCGCAGTCCCGCTCGATGTCGATTTCAACGACGACAACCGCCGCAAAGAACTCAAACGCGGCCGCAAACTCGAAGAAATCCCCGACATCGGCAACCACGAAATCTACTGGAATCTCGGCCTCTCCCACATGCGCCTCGGCAACCACGACGAAGCCCTGCGCGCCTATTACTACATGCAGCACCTTTCGCCGACCAACCCCGACGGCTACCTGAGCATCGCCTCCGTCTACATCACCACCGGCAAAAACGAAGACGCCGCCGTGACCCTGCTCGAAGCCCTGCTCCTCGATAGCAACCGGCAAGAAGCCCTCCGCCTCCTCGTCGAAATCTACCGCCAGATTGACAAGGATGGTTGCGCGGTCATCTTCTCCCCCAGCCACCCCGTCCCCCAGCTCAACGCTGACTGCGCCCTCGTCAAATCCCACATCTGCCGCGCCTACGCCGGCCTCAGCCAAATCTTCACCCAAGCCAAACAACCCGCCCTCGCCGCCAGCACCCGCGACAACGCCATCAAAAACTACAAGTGCCCCCCCGAACTCTTCGACGTGCTCGCCGCCCCGCTGATTCTCCCCACGACCAACACCCCACCACCCGCGGCCACGCAGTCGATCATCAACCGCTGACCGACCTGCCGGAAAGAATGAGTGCCGGACAGATTCCCGTTGAGACGTTTCCCGTCCTCAGTGCAGTGCCCGGCCTTCGACACGGCTTCTCCCGCCGCACCGCGTATGACACCCGGGCCGATGAATTTGCCGGCCAGTTTGCCCGCCAACTCGGGTTCAACCACTTTGCCGGTGCCGAACAAACCCACGGCAACACCGTCGCTATCGTGGACCGGCCCGGGATTTATCCGGGCGTGGATGCGCTCATTACCGGGCATTCCAATCTGCCGCTGATCATCCGCTGCGCCGACTGCGCCCCCGTCTTCATCGTGGACCAGAAAACGCCCGCCATCGCCCTGATTCATTCCGGCAAGAAAGGCACGCTCGCCAACGTTGTCGGCGCGACTCTCCAACATCTGAACGCCGCCGACTGCCTGGCCTTCATCGGCCCGTGCATCGGCCCGTGTCACTACGAGATGGATCTCTGGTCCGCCATCGAAACACAATTGCGCGAAGCCGGCATCGGTGAAATTCACTCCCCGCGCATCTGCACCGCGTGCCACCTCGACCGCTACTATTCCTACCGGGCCGAGCACGGCCAAACCGGCCGGATGTTCGCAGCCCTCGCCTTAAAACCTATTCCATAACCGTGGGAGGGCGAGGCTCCCGCCGAGCCACGACGGCCAATTGCATCACGTTTTCCTCCGTGCAATCCGCCCGGGCCAGCACTCCGGTAATCTGCCCTTCGTGCATCACCGCCACCCGGTCACTCACGTTCAGGATTTCCTCCATGTCACTGCTGATCATGATCACCACGACACCCCGGTCCGCCAACCCGCGCATCAGCCGGTAAATCTCCGCCTTGGTGCCGACGTCGATCCCGCGGGTCGGTTCATCAAACAAAATCACCCGCGGTTGCAGCGCCAGCCATTTACCGAGGACAACCTTTTGTTGATTCCCGCCACTGAGCGTCGCCACGCTCGTCTCGCCGGTCGGTGTCTTGATCGCCAACTCCCGAATCTGTTTTTCCGCAACGCTAATTTCAGCACTCCGCCGAATCCAACCGGACCACGCCAACCCGCCCAACGCCGCCAACGTGATATTTTCGCGAACCGACATCAAAGTTGCCAACCCAGTCCCGCGCCGGTCTTCCGGCACGAGGTAAATTCCCTGCCGGATCGCATCCCGGCAACTGGCGACCGTGATTCGTTCGTCGCCGATAAAGAGTTCGCCGCCACACCCTTCATCCACGCCAAAAATCGCTTCCGCCAATTCCGACCGGCCCGCGCCCACCAACCCGGCCAGCCCTAGAATCTCACCCCGCGCCGCCGCCAACGCCACGCGCTCCTCGGGAAACGCCCGCGTTCGCACATTCCGCGCCCGAAAATAGTCGGGCGTCGGCACCGTGTCACTCGCCGTGTAGCGACTGACAATCTCCCGCCCGACCATCAAGCGCACCATCCGGTCGTGGTCAATCTCCGCCCGCGCGAGCGTCCCGGCATTGCGCCCATCCCGCAACGCGACCACCCGGTCGGCACAGTGGTGGATCTCCGCCAG
>JBAXYB010000015.1:0-41965 GCA_037127585.1 Verrucomicrobiota bacterium | reverse complement strand
GGTTGAAGGCGAATCCGGTAGATGAGCTGTGGGGAATTGGTCGCGCCACCTTGGTCGAGGTGATTGGTGAGGATGTCGCTGCCGGTGGGAATGATGAACGGCGAACTGATGTCGAGGAAGTTGCTTGGGAACGCGCCGGTACTCTGGACGACGTTGGTCGTACCGGCCCCGGCCAACCAGATGATCAGGACGTCGTTGCTGACGGTCGTGACTGAGGTGATGCGGAACGCCGAACTCGCGGCGTGGGGGTTCGTGCCGGCGAGATATTCCTGGAGGTTGGTGAAGCCATCGCCGTCGTCATCAAGACCGGTATCGGCGCCGGTGTGCGGATTCAGGCCGTGCGCGAGTTCCCAGGCGTCCGGGATGCCATCGGCATCGGCGTCCAAGGGCACGACGACGTTGAGGGCGGAATTGTTGTTGAGTAGGTTCGGGTCCGGTTCGGTCGCGCTGACACTGGCGGTATTCGCCAGCGAGCCGGGGAGGGTGGGGGTGACGGTGAAGGTGATGGTGGCGGCGGCATTGCTGGCCAGCGTAGCGAGGTCGCAGATGACGAGGTTGCCGTTGGTGAAGCAGGCGGGTGAAGCGGAGTTGAAGGTCACGTTGGCCGGGAGGGTGTCGGTAATGGTGATGCTGGAGGCGGTTGCGCCGCCGAAGTTAGAGACGATGAGCGTGAAGGTGAGTGGGTCGCCGAGGGTGACCGGGTTGGCGGAGGCGGTTTGGGTGAGGGCGAGGTCGGCAGTGGGGATGAGGTTGGTGGCGAGGACGGTGACGACGGCGCTGGTGCTGACGCCGAGCGGGCCTGTGACAATTAACCGGACGTCGTTGGAGCCGGTGAAGAGGTGGGTGACGACAATGTTCGTGGTGGTGCCGTCGCCAAAATCCCAGAGCCAGTTGGTGATGGTGCCGGTCGAGAGGTCGGTGAAGTTCACGGCCAAGGGGGCGAGCCCATTCGTGGGGGTGGCGTTAAAGGCGGCGACCGGGATAATCGCGCCGTTGCCGGTGACTGGATTGGTGGACACGCCGCCATTGCTGGTGAAGACGATGTTGCTCGTGAACGCGCCGGCATTGAAAGGCGTGATGCTGACGAGGAGTTGCGTGGCGCTGTTGCCGGCCACACTAAATGTGTCGCCGCTGAGGAGGGACTGGCCGAGGTTGGTGATTGTGAAACTGGTTTGAACAGTTGTGCCGGTGAGGACGTAGCCAAAGTTGTAGCTGGCGGGGGTGACGAGGAGTTGGGGCGGGGTGAGCACGGTGCCGGTCACGGTGATGCTGACGGTGCCGGCGAGGCTGTTGGTGTAGCTGTCGTTGGTGACGAAGGTGAAGGCGTCTGGGCCGTTGTAGCCGGCGGTGGCGGTGTAGGTAATCGCGCCGGTCGCCGCGTTGAGACTGCTCAGCGTGCCGTGCGCCGGCAGGCTGTTGGTTTGGAAGGTGAATGGATCGCCATCGGGATCGCTCCCGCGCATGATCAGATTGGTGCTGGCGCCGTGCTGGATGGCAAAGGTCAGGTTGCTGGCGACGGGCGGATTGTTGAAGATGTTGCAGGCGTAGCTGGTGGAGCGGGAGATGATCCGCAATCCCCAGCAACTTAATGTGCCGACATCTTGCGCGGCGGCATCGGTGACACGCAGTCGCCAGATGCCGTTGACGGCTTTACCATCGAAATTCGAGAGCACGCCGTCGGGCCGGTAGGTGCTGGCGAAGGGCGCGGTGCCGGCGCTGATGGCGGTGGCGGTTTCGTCGTCAAAAGTTGTCCGGAGTTCGCCGGCGCCGCAGGTGCCGGTGCCGAAGTTGTCGCCGCTCGTGCCGCGCCGGTTAGAGAGGATGACTTCGGTGGTGTCCGGATGTTGGATCGCGATCACGAGATCGCTGTCGTAGGTGTGGTTGAGGCGAACGGTGACATTGACATCGTCGATGCTGCCGGTGGTGGCGATGGTGTTGGTGGAATAGATGGTGGCGACGTCGAGGATGTTTTTGGGGATGTTGGTGCTGTCGAAAGTGTTGGTGACGGCCCCGCTGGTTTGGAGTTGGCCGACGACGTGGCTGAAGGTGCCGGTAAACGCGCGGCCATCGGTGCTGCTGATGATGACGTTGGTGAAGAGTAGAGGCGTGCCGCAGGGAACGCTCTTGGCGAGCCGGAACGTAAAGGGAATAGTGTTCGTGGTCGTGCCGCCAATGGGCGCGTTGGCGTAGGTGGCGGTCGGTTGGGTGAGAGTCACGCCGGCCGGCGCGGTGAGCACCGTGCCAGTCAGATTGCTGGCGATGGCGGTGCCGGTGTTTTTCCAGATGATGGTTTCCTGAATCGTTTCGCCGGGGTCCACGAAGCCATCGGCGTTGCCGGCGGCATCACTGGCGCTGGCGTTGGTGAGCGACAAGGCCGGGGCCGGGCCGGCTAAGCTACTGATGGCATTGCCAAGGTTCACGCGCGGTTTCGTGATGGCAACTTTCGTGTCAGTCACCAAATTGCCGCTGCTAATCAAGATCGCCCGGACTTCGGCCGGGGTTAGGTACGAACCGTTCAACACCTTCGCGGCGTTTTGTAAACACGCGACGGCGCCCGCCGCATAGGGGCAGGCGGCCGAGGTGCCGCCGAAGCTGTCATAATAATCACCGGTGCTGTAGCCGCTCGCGCCGGTAATATCGAGCGTATAGCATTTATTCGCGGGTGCGAAAACGCCGAGGAAGTTGGCGCTGTTTGAGTACGCGGTGACTTTGTCGGGGGCGGTGGGTTCGTCGACGTAGTAGCCCGTCGTGCAACCGGTCGTCGCGATTTTCGGGGCACAGGAAGCGGAGTTCACGCAGGGCGTGTAGTTGCCGAAATTCGCATCGTAGACCGCGCCGACGGAAATCACGCTGGTGATGCACGCCGGCCATGCAATTGAATCGCAGTAACCATCATTGCCCGAGGATGCGAGGATTGTGATGCCGGCGGCGACGGCATTGTCGGCGGCGGTCGTCATGGCGGGCGTGGCGGAATCGCAACTGGTGAGATAGCGCCCGCCGCCGAAGCTGGTGCTGATCACCAAAATGGGGTTGTTGGGGTCATCGTTCTTGTGCGTCACGCACCAATCCCAGGCGGCGGCCATCGCGTCACTGGACGCGGAGCCGGTGGTGCCGCTGGAGATTTTCAAGGCGTACAATTTGGCTCCGGGCGCGACGCCGCCGACGTAATCGCCGACCGTTCCCAAGTTGCCGGCGGCGATGCCGGCGCAACATGTGCCATGCGCTTGCGTATTCGGAATCGGATCGGCATCGCTATCGCCGAAATCATACCCGCCGATTACCTTGCTGTTGGGAAAACCGCCGCCGCCCAACCGGGCATGCGTGTAATCAATACCGGTGTCGCAGATGGCGATGGCCAGATTGGTGCCGTTGTACGTGGAGCGCGTCGTGACGGCGTTCATCAACGCCAGCCCCTGATTCAGATGCATCTGCAACTCGAGGACCGGCTCGATTGATGCGACGCGCGGATCGTTCGCCAGTTGCTCGATGGCGGCTTGGGTCAGTTCGCAGGAGAATCCAGCTTGGTTGTCGAACTCATGCCGGACCCGGCGGTCATTCGCGGCGACATCCTTGAGCACCGCCGCGGAGTCCGCGCGATTGGCGGCGCGCAAGGTCTGCACGGATTGGGCTTTGTTCCAATCCGTCCGTTGCTTCGCGCGGGCGTTCGGTACCAGCGTCACGATGACCGCCACGCGCTCTTGGCCTTGCTGGAGTGGGTCGAGAATCAGATTGGGCAGGGTCAGCTTCCGATGCCACGCTGGGACGTTGGTCTGGCTGGTCGCTGAGCCAGTCCAACCGCACAGCAAAATCAACGCTATATAATAGTGAATGGGTTTCATGCGACGCGTGGCTGGATATACTTCGTAAGCGGTAGCGAATCAAGGTCAGGTCTGCATTTTCGTCACTTGCCGCGCCGCCGGGATTCTGCCAATAATGCGGCGCACATGAAACGACTCCTGCCGGTTCTCGCGCTCATCCTCGTCGCGGCGTCGCCGCCGGACGAGACCCGGCAATTCCGCATCGCCCAAACGGCGCTCGACGACAAACTCTACGACGTCGCCGAACGCCAACTTCAGGAGTTCATCCAGCAATTCCCTAATTCCGACCGAGCTGATAATGCCGAATTTCTCCTCGGCCGGGCCCAAGTCGGGCTGGGCAAATGGGACGCGGCCGTCAAAACCTTGCAGGACGCTCTCGGTCGCTGGCCGGAGAAACGCCCGGACACCATTCACTACTGGCTCGGCGAAGCCTACAGTGGGGCCAGTCAGTTTGCTGCCGCCGCGGCGCAATACGACGAAGTGATCGAAAAATTCCCGCGCAGCGCCAACTTCACCGCCGCGCTCTACGGCCTCGCCTACGTCCAACTCAAACAAGGCCATTTCCCCCAAGCCAGCGACGCGCTCGACAAACTCGCCAAGACCCAGCCCAAAGGCGAAGCCGCGTTCGATGCCGATCTGTTGCGAGCCCAACTCCATCTCGCCCGGCAGGAATTTCCCAAAGCCGAAACGGTTCTCGACGGCGTCCTCCAGCGCGCCGGCACGACCCGCGCGTTTTACCGGGCCAACTACTGGTTCGGCGAATCGCTCCAACGCCGGCACGATTACACCAACGCACTCCCCCGGTACGCCGTCGTGACCGACGCGTTCAAGGACAAACCCAACAAGCCGGTCGATACCCAATTGGCGGCGGAAGCGTGGTTCGGTGCTGGTTGGACGCAGTGGCAACTGGACCGGTTTGGCGACGCGGCGGAATCCTTCAGCGCCGCGTTGACGAATGCGGTGACGGTGCCGTTGAAGCGGGATGCGCTCTTGAAATTAGCTGAGGCCCAAGTCCGCGCCGGCAAGATCGACGATGGCGTCGGGCGCTTGCGGGAATTTCTCAAGGCGCGCCCCACCGATCCGCTCGCCGACGAAATCCAACTCGCGATTGGCGACTTGCTCATGGGCAAGGGCGATCCCGCGAACGCGCTGCTGGAGTACACGCAAATGCTCACGGCGTTCCCGCAAAGTCCGGCTCGCGCGCGCGCGGCGGCGCAAGCCGGTTGGTGTGCGTGGCAATTGCGCCAGTTCCCGGAGGCGTTGGCCTTCTTTCAACAAGCCGCCGCTCTCCAACCGTCCGCCACAGTGCAATTCAAGATTGCGGATTGTCAGACGGCGCTGGGCCAATTCAAAGAAGCCGCCGCGAGTTACCGGCGCGTGCTGGAGCAATTTCCGGCTTCGCCGGATCTCGACCGCGCGCTTTTTCAACTCGGCGAAATCTACCGGCGGCTCGCGGATACCGACAATGCGACCGCGGCTTTCCAGCGGCTCGTCACCGAACATCCGCAGAGCGAACTCGCCCCCCAAGCGCAATACAGCCTCGGCCAACTCCTCGCCACCCAAGGCCAAGCCGCAGCGGCGCGGACGGCATTCGGCGTGGTCGCGACCAAATTCCCCACCAGCGTCTGGGCCAGCAACGCCGCGCTCGCCGTCGGCGAATCGTTCACCGACGAAGGCCAGTACGATCTCGCCATCGCCGAATTCAATAAACTGACCGGCAGCGGCTTCGACGCCGAGCTGGCGCAGCAGGCGTTCTACAGTCGTGGCCGGTGCTTCGCGTTGACCGGCAAGCGCGACAAGACGTTGACCGAGTTCCTCGACTTCCTCAAAGCGCATCCCCAGGCCGGCCTCGCCCCGCGCATTCAATACTGGGTCGCCGACGAATATCTCCGGCAACGCGATTACCTCAAAGCCCAGGCGCAGTTTCAGGCGCTCTCCGAGACCTACACGAATTACGTCGATGCCGACGCCGCGCTCTACTTTGCCGGCCGCGCCGCCTACGCCCGGCAAGATTACAAGACCGCCGTCGGGCTCTATGAATCGCTTGTGAAAAAATTCCCGCAATCCACGTGGCGTTGCGAAGCCCGGTTTGGCCAGGGCGACGCGCTCAGCGAACTCGGGCAATTCGACGACGCGCTCCTTGTCCTCGACGCGCTGACAAAAGATTTCCCCGACTGCCGGTTCGTCGGCGAGGCGTTCGGTCGCAAAGGCGATTGTCAGTACACCCTCAGCCGGTACGACGATGCGCTAGTGAGTTTTCACAAAGCGCTCGATACCGCCAAGACGGCTGACATGCGCATTCAAGCATTCGAGAAACTGGGCAAGACCTACGAAGCGCAAAAGAAAACCGACGACGCCATTCAGGCCTACGCCAAAGCCGTCTACGAAGCCACCGCCGGCACCGATACCAACGAACCGCCCGAACGGTTCTGGTCCTGCCGGGCGGCGCGCGCGGCGGCGAATCTGAAAGAGCAGCAGAACCAATGGCGCGAGGCGATTACCTTTTACGAAAAACTCGCGGCTCATTGTCCCGACCTCAAAGCCTTGGCCGAAGATCGGATCCGCAAACTCCGCGTCCAGCATCCCGAAACCTTGTTCCAGCGATGACCGACCGGCAATTTTGGAGCGCCACGCTCACACGGATTGTGCAGCCCGTTCTCGAAGCCGCGGCGGCCGGGACGTTGGCCGAGCGAATGCCTTGCGAAACCTTGCCGGGTCATCCGTCGGGCGCAGACCGGCGGCGGTTCAATTCCCTTGAAGCTGTTGGACGCACACTGGCCGGACTCGCCCCGTGGTTGGAGACCGGCGAACGGCCGGCCCTCGCGGCCCTCGCCCAACGCGCGTTGGCGAATGCGCCGGCCATCTTGAATTTCACCAGTGGCGGCCAGCCGTTGGTTGATGCGGCCTTTCTCGCCCACGGTTTACTCCGCGCCCCCCGGCAACTTTGGGGAGCGCTGGAGGCCGGCGCGCAAGGGCGGTTGATCGATGCCTTGCAAGCGACCCGGCGTATCACGCCGGCTTACAACAATTGGCTATTGTTCTCCGCGCTGATCGAGGCGTTCCTGTTTCAGGCGACCGGCACGTGCGACGAGATGCGGATTGACTACGCCGTCCGCCAACACGAGCACTGGTACAAGGGCGACGGCGCGTACGGCGATGGCCCGGACTTTCATTGGGACTACTACAACAGCTTCGTCATCCAACCGATGTTGCTCGACGTCCTCGCTGCGGTGCAGCGTTTCGATGACGCCTGGCGCACCCGGGTCCGGCAGCGGGCTCAGCGCTACGGCGTCATCTTGGAGCGATTGATCTCGCCGGCCGGCACCTTCCCGCCGGTAGGTCGTTCGCTGGCTTACCGGACGGGCGCGTTTCAATTGCTCGCGCAACTGGCGCTGCAGAATCAGTTGCCGGCGGAGTTGCCGGCGGGGCAGGTGCGGGCGGCGTTGACGGCGGTCATCCGTGCGTGTTTTACGCCGACGGAGACGTTTGATGAGAATGGTTGGTTGCGGATTGGGTTGGCCGGTCATCAACCGCACTTGGCCGAAGTGTACATCGCGACCGGTAGTCTCTATTTGTGCACGACCGGCTTTCTGCCGCTCGGGTTACCGGTGACGCACGATTTTTGGACGGCCCCGGCGCAGCCTTGGACCGGACAGAAGATTTGGGGCGGGGCCGATGCGCCGGCCGACCACGCGCTGAAGGGCTAGCTCCCGTCTTTTATCCAGGAGAGGTAACACACTCACGCGGCGTAATTTTCCACCGGCCACGGTGAGGCCGGTCTGGGCGCAAGTTTGGCGAGAATCTCGTTTATCGGCTGACGATCGCGTGCAATTCTTTCAGCGTCGCGAGCAACGCTTTGACCTGGGTCAGCGGCAATTGATTCGCTGCGTCGCTCTTGGCCCGGTCGGGGTTGGGGTGGGCTTCGAGGAAGATGCCATCGCAACCGGCGGCCACGGCGGCGCGCGCGAGGACTGGCGCCATGCGCCGGTCACCGCCGGTATAACCACCCGCGCCCGGCATCTGCACGCTGTGCGTCGCGTCGAACACGACCGGGTAACCGAACTCGCGCATGATCGCCAACGCGCGCATATCAACGACGAGATTGCCGTAGCCAAACGTGGTGCCGCGTTCGGTGAGGAGAATGTTGGAGTTGCCGGCGGCGCGGACTTTGGCAATGGCGTGTTGGGCGTCGGAGGGCGCGAGGAATTGGCCTTTCTTCACATTGACGCATTTGCCGGTGCGCGCGGCGGCTTGGAGGAGATCGGTTTGGCGGCAGAGAAACGCGGGGATTTGGAGGATGTCACAAACCTCGGCGATCGGTTTGCATTGCGAAATCTCGTGCACATCCGTCAAGACCGGTAAGCCGAATTTCTTTTTCACTTTGGCGAGCACGGCCAGGCCGCGTTTCAGGCCGGGGCCGCGGAAACTGGCGCCGGCGGTGCGGTTGGCTTTATCGAAGCTGGCCTTGAAGATGTAGGGCAATTTTAAGTCGGCACAAATGCCGGCTAACGTCTCAGCACACTGCATGACCATCTTTTCATCTTCGATGACGCACGGGCCCGCGATGATAAAGAGCGGCGCGCGGTTGCCGCCGAGGGTGAGTTTGCCGGCGTGAATGGTTTTCATGCTTTCGTGTTTTTCAGAGCCGCTTCGATGAAGCCGCGAAACAACGGGTGCGCTTTGTTCGGCTTGGTCTTGAACTCAGGGTGGAACTGGCAGGCGATGAACCACGGATGGTCGCGCAATTCGATCAGTTCCACGAGGTCGTACTTGGCGTACAAGCCGGCCACGGTTAGGCCCGCTTTCTGCAATTGCGCCCGGTAGGCATTGTTAAACTCGTACCGGTGCCGGTGGCGTTCGCTGATTTCGTCGGCGCCGTAAAGTTCGCGCGTCTGGGTGTCGGGTGTGAGTTTGCAGGGCATCGCACCGAGGCGCATGGTGCCGCCGAGTTTTTTGATGTCTTTCTGTTCTTCGAGGAGGCAGACGACGGGGTGGGGCGTCTTTTCATCAAACTCAGTGGAGTTGGCACCCTTCAAACCGCAGACGTGGCGCGCGAACTCGATCACGGCAATCTGCATGCCGAGGCAGATGCCGAAGTAGGGGATCTTGTTCTCGCGCGCGTATTGGGCGGCGAGGATTTTGCCTTCGATGCCGCGGTTGCCAAATCCGCCGGGGACGAGAATACCGTTCAGCCCGGCGAGAGTTTTCTCCGGTCCATCTTTCTCGATCTTCTCGGCATCGACGCGGACGATCTCGACGGCGGTATCGTTGGCAGCGCCGGCATGTTTGAGGGATTCGTAGAGGCTCTTGTAGGCGTCCTGTAACTGCACGTATTTGCCGACGACACCGATCCGGACTTTATGTTTGGGGTTGATCATCCGGTCGAGCATCTTTTCCCACTCGACCATTTTCTTGGCGGGGGCTTTGAGCCCGAGATACCGGCAAACGAGTTCATCGAAATTCTCGGCGCGCAGGTCGAGCGGGACTTCGTAAATGGTATGGGCGACATCGAGTTCTTCGATCACGCTGTCGAACGCGACGTTGCAGAACATGGAAATCTTTTCACGAACTTCCTTGTTCAAGACTTTCTCGCTCCGGCAAATCAGGATTTGCGGGATGATGCCGATCTCGCGAAGTTTCGCGACGCTCTGCTGGGTCGGCTTCGTCTTGATCTCGCCGGCGACGCGAATGTAAGGCACGAGGGTGACGTGGATGAAGAGCGAGTTGCCGGTGCCGGCTTCGAGGGCGAATTGCCGGATCGCTTCGAGAAATGGCAACCCTTCGATGTCGCCAATCGTGCCGCCGATTTCGATGATGACGACGTCGGCACCGCTTTTCACGGCGATCTCACGGATGCGGCCCTTGATTTCGTTGGTCACATGCGGAATCACCTGGACGGTCTTGCCGAGGTAATCGCCGCGGCGCTCTTTCTCCAACACGCGGGCGTAGACCTGACCGCTGGTCAGATTGTTGAGCCGTGAGAGCACGGCATTGGTGAACCGTTCATAGTGGCCGAGATCGAGATCGGTCTCGGCGCCGTCGTCGGTCACGTAAACTTCGCCGTGCTGAAATGGACTCATCGTGCCGGGATCGACGTTCAAGTACGGATCAAATTTGGCGAGTGTGACCGACAGGCCGCGATTTTCGAGCAACGTCCCCAGCGAGGCGGCGGTTAGCCCCTTACCGAGTGAACTGATAACGCCGCCGGTGACAAAAATATATTTCATGGTCCTCTTCGTAAAATTGCTTCGACTAGTTCGACATCTTCCGGGCGGTCCACGCCGATTGAATCATGCGGCGTGACCCACACCCGGATTCCAAATCCATTCTCCAACGCCCGCAACTGCTCGAGCTTCTCCGTCTGCTCCAACCGCGAGGGCGGCAACGTCACAAATTGCATGAGAAAATCTTTCCGGTACGCGTAAATCCCAATGTGCTTGTGAGTCTGACCGGCGACGAAACCGCCCTGTGCATCGCGCGCGAACGGTACCGGGTGGCGTGAAAAATACAACGCATTTCCTTTCACGCCGAACACAACTTTCACCACGTTGGGATTCGCCCACACATCCGCGGCTTCCACCGGCCGCGCCAGCGTGCCCATCACAAACTCCGGCGATTCCGCCATACCGGCGACGAGCTGATCGATCATCTCGGGTTTCAACAACGGCTCGTCGCCTTGAATGTTCACGACCAATTCACACGGATAGTGCCGGGCGACTTCCGCCGCGCGGTCGGTGCCGGACGGACACGCGGGATCCGTCAGCACCGCGTTCCCGCCAAAACCTTCGACGGCTTCGAGGATCCGCGTGTCGTCGGTCGCGACAATGACGTCGTCCAACCGGCGAGCTTGCCGGGCTTGTTCGTAGACGCGCTGGACGAGCGGTTTCCCGGCGATCAACGCCAGCGGTTTGCCGGGAAAGCGCTGGGCGCCATAGCGAGCGGGGATCACCCCGAGAGTGCGAATCTTCACGGGGAATAGCGTGTAACAGAATCGTCACCGAAGCGCAATTGAGTTTACTGCCACCACGGGCGGTCGACGCGGTAGATGAAGATGGAATAGCCGATGCGGCGGAGCGGTTCTTGTTTCAATAACGGCGCGTAGAACTGCCGGAGGTTGGCCGGGAAATACACGCCGCGCAGGTTCGTGACGCTGATCGCCACGTAGCCCGGCTCCGTCGGCAACTTGCCGGTATCCATAAATCCGTTGCCGGGCAATGCGGTGTATTGAATGCCGTAGTAGGCCGGGTCCGCCGTCCCGAAATAACAGAGGTAAATGTTCTTCACCTCGTTCATGTCCATCCACCGTTTCAAGCCTTTCAAGTCTTGCCCCCAGTCGAGATTTGAATCGACGAGATACTCGCTGCCTTTCTTGGGCCCGCCGCTGCCGATGTTAAAAAATGCGAGCGGACTCGGATACGCCTGCCGGGCTTCGATGGCCATGAGGCCAACGCACGCCACGATCCACCAGTGGCGTGGCGAGAACAACGCGCGTTTGCCCCAGCGTGATTTGGTTTTGTGTCTCCAATCGTGCATGAGCCACGCAATGGCGACCGCCCCGAGCAGCACCGCCAGCGGGTAGACCGGCAAGATATGCCGCAAGCCGATGTTCAGCTTCTGCGTCATGGAAATGCCGACGATGACGATGGGCGGGAGCAGAATGACCAGTGGCGTTTCCAGCAACCGCCGCCACCGGCTCAACATCACCACCAGTCCCCCGGCCATCAACAGCAGCAACGTGACCGGCGTCTTTAGCAGAAAGGCGACCGGGAAATAATACCACCAGCCCGTCGTACTGATCTGGCCAAACAGATACGCCCCGCGGGCCTGCGCTTTGATTTGGCCGAGCAAGAAACCTTGCGAGCAAGCGTTCGGCAAAAGCCGGTGGTCATCCGCCCAAACCGCGAGCCGCGCGAAGATCGGGAAGTGATCCCCAAACGGTGAACCGTTCTGAAACCGGTAAAGCCAATTCGGATCGGCGCTCGGCGCATACCGGAATCCATAGACGGCCCAGATCGCCAGCCACGTCGCGGCCAACATCCCGGCGAAGATGCCGGCGGAGATGGCGAGGCCGCGGCGCCAGTTTGGCTGCCGGCACGCCGCCACAATCAACAGGACGACGATGACCGGAATGAGCAAGACCGTCGTAAATTTGCTGACCATCGCCAGAGCGAAAAAGAGAATCGTGCCGGCGATATTCCAGACGGTGTTTTGCCGATTGGTGCGCCAGAGGAAATACAATGTCCCGAACATGAAACACGTCGCTCCGAAGTCCGTTGTGACGAGCGTGGCGTGCGCCATGAGATTCGGCTCCAGTGCGTACAACGCGAGCGCCGTGGCCGCCGGCCAGAAGCCGAGCCACTCGTTGGCCCATGCAAACAGCAGTCCGCCCAACAACAGTCCGAGCAGCACAATCATGAACCGTTCCCGGTAGAGGATCGAGTCCGCGTTGTTCACATTATATAGGTAATGCCGGGCGTATTTAAACTGGACCAGGCCGACCCAATCCGCCGGGCTGACTTTGTCGATGATCGCGGTGTCGAGCTGCACCGTCTTATCGAAGGCGACCGGCAGCGCGGCCCAAAGTCGGAGGAAGGGCGGGTGTTCTGGGTCCATGCGGTGATCGCCGCGCCAGCCCAGAATGCCGCGCATGACATGTTGTGGTTCGTCCCAAGTCGCCGACTTTTGCCGGTAGCTCTTCACACAGAGGCCGGTGAACCCAATCGCAAACGCGACTAACAGGAGGCCATTCCGCACCCGGTCGGTCAGTTTCATGGGCGCAAAGTCTAACAGGATGGCCGAAGAAAAGGTATCCCCGTCTTGACATTGCCTAGCTAATTACTGCATTTTCGCGACCCACAGGAAAGCAGGAGACTCTTATGACGACAACAAACCATGTTTGGAAATTCTTTCGGGCCGGCGGATTTGATCAGGTTAAGATCACTTCGGGCACGGACATCGCCAACCTCGATCAACTCAACCAGAAACTCTGGGTCGCTCTGGCGTGCCCCACGACCGGGCTGGAGTTCGACGCGAAGACGCTGCAACTCATTGATACCGACAAAGACGGTCGCGTTCGCGTTCCCGAAATCATCGCAGCCGGCAAATGGGCGTGCGCCAGTCTGACCAATCCTGACGATCTCCTCAAGGGTTCAGCCGAACTCCCGTTGGCCGGCATCAAAGATCCCGCGCTGCTCGCATCCGCCAAACAAATTCTCGCAAACCTCGGCAAAGCCAACGCGACCGCCATCACCGTCGCGGACACCGCTGACACCGCGAAAATCTTTGCCGCCACCAATTTCAATGGCGACGGTATCATCCCGGCCGATGCCGCTGGCGACGACGCCACCAAAGCGGTCATTAATGACATCATTGCCTGCCTCGGCAGCGAACTCGACCGCAGCGCCAAGCCCGGCATCTCACAGGCCAAGCTCGACCAGTTCTTCGCCGACGCGACGGCTTACGTCGCGTGGCATAGTAAAGGCGACGCGACCGTCCTGCCGTTTGGCGAAAATACCGCCGGTGCCGCGGCGACCGTCAAAGCCATCAAACCGAAAGTTGACGACTATTTCGCGCGCTGCCGCCTCGCCGCCTTCGACGCCCGCGCCCTCGGCGCCCTCAACCGGCAAGAAACCGAATACCTCAATTTGGCCGCCAAAGACCTGAGCATCACCGCCGCGGAAGTCGCCGGTTTCCCGCTCGCCCGCATCGAAGCCGGTAAGCCACTTCCGCTCACGACCGGTGTGAACCCCGCCTGGGAAAGCGCCGTCACCGCCGTTGCCGCCCTGTTCCCCGGCAAGACCGCGATTACCGAAGCCGATTGGACCGCGCTGACCGGCAAGCTCGCCGCGTACGAAGCCTGGACCACCGGCAAAGCTGGCGTGACCGTTGAGAAACTCGGCATCCAACGCCTCAAAGACATTCTCGCCGGTAAGGCGAAAGAAACTATCACCGGTTTGATTGCCAAAGACAAAGCGCTCGAACCCGAAGCCAACTCCATTGCCAACGTCGAGCGGTTGGTCCGTTACCATCGCGACCTGTATTTGTTGCTGACGAACTTTGTGAACTTTGCTGACTTCTACAACCGTGGCGAACCGGCCATCTTCCAGGCCGGCACGCTTTACCTCGACCAGCGCAGTTGCGAGTTGACCCTGCCGGTCGAAGACGCCGGCAAACACGGGACGATGGCCGGTATGGCCGGGGCGTATCTGGCATATTGCGATTGCGTCCGCAAATCCACTGGCGAGAAACGGCAGATTGTCGCGGCATTTACCAACGGCGATTCCGACAACTTGATGGTCGGCCGCAACGGGATTTTTTACGACCGGCAGGGCCGGGACTGGGACGCGACCATCGCCAAGATTATTGACAACCCCATCAGCATCCGGCAGGCATTCTGGGCACCGTATAAAAAAGTCGTGCGCATGATCGAGGAATCGGTGGCCAAGCGCGCTGCGGCTGCGGAAGCGGCTTCCGATTCGAAGCTCGCTTCGGCGGCGACGGCGACGACCAACCTCGACAAAGCCAAACCGGAGCCGAAGAAGATTGATGTCGGCGCGGTGGCTGCGATGGGCGTGGCGTTTGGCGCGATCGGCACGGCGCTGGCGTATGTGTTGGGGATGTTCAAGGGCATGCCGCTCTGGCAACTGCCAGTGGCGATTGCCGGGATCATGGTGTTGATCTCGACGCCGTCGATGATCCTCGCCTACATGAAACTGCGGAAGCGCAACCTCGGCCCGATTTTGGATGCCAACGGTTGGGCTGTGAACGCGAAGGCCAAGATCAACGTGCCCTTCGGCGCGGCCCTGACCGGCGTCGCGAAGTTGCCGGCGGGCGCGCAACGCGACCTGATCGATCCCTACGCGGAAAGCACGAAAGGCCGGAACCGCACCATCTTGTTGGTAATCCTTGCCATTGTGGTGTGGAGCTCGTGGTACTTCGGCTGCATCGAGCATTACGTGCCGAACGTCTTGCCGAAGTCCGGCTACATCGAGCGCAAGGAAGAACGTCTCGAGAAGGCGCGCCTCCAACAACTTGCGGACAAAGCGAAAGCTGCTGCTCCTGAAGTCGCTCCGGCCAAGTAACCGCGCCATTATTGCTGGTTGACTTTACGCCGGTAAGTCGCTACTTTGCGCGCTCTTGCAGGGACAACAATAGAAATTTATGAAGACATTTTTTGCCAAAAAAGAAGAACAGAAACCGCGTTGGTTCGTCATCGACGCCGACAATCAGGTTGTCGGCAAGGTGGCCGTTCGTGCGGCCAACCTCCTGCGCGGCAAGACGGAACCGACTTTTACCTCGCACGTGGATACCGGCGATTTCGTCGTTGTCGTCAACGCTGCCAAGTGCGTCTTTACCGGTAAGAAAGAAACGAACAAGCAGTACATGACCTACTCGCAGTTTCCTGGCAAAGAAAAGAAGTTCACGCCGAAGGCACTACGGGCGCATCACCCGGAAGACATCATTCGGCGCGCCGTGCGGGGCATGATTCCCCACAACCGGCTCGGCCGGCAGGCGATTACGAAACTCAAAGTTTACGGCGGCGCGGAACATCCGCACAGCGCGCAACAACCCGCGGCCACCAAGGTTTAATCTTTTAGGAAGCTCCCATTATGGCCAAAGCAACTCTCATTCAGTACCTCGGCACCGGTCGCCGCAAGACCAGCATCGCGCGCGTCATTCTCGCGCCGGGCTCGGGCGCCTTTACCGTTAACGACAAGAAGGTTGGCGACTACCTGACCGTCCCGAGTCAATTCGATCACGCGATGGGGCCGTTGCGCGCCACCGAAACAGAAAAGAAATATGACGTCACCTGCCACGTCAAAGGCGGCGGCATTGCCGGCCAAGCTGGTGCGATTCGCCTCGGCATCGCCCGCGCGTTGCTCGAAGCGGTGGCCGAATTGAAGCCCATTCTCCGCGGCAAAGGCATGCTCACGCGCGACCCGCGCATGCGCGAACGCAAGAAGTACGGTCAACCCGGCGCCCGCAAGCGTTTCCAATTCTCGAAACGTTAATCAAAAAACAGATTGCACGCGCGAGCCTCGGGTTGCACAATCCGAGGCTCGTTGCTTTTTACAACATGAACAAAACGAAAGTCGCCATCATCGGAGCCAGTGGCTACTCCGGTCAGGAGCTCGTCCGGCTCCTGCTCCGGCATCCCGGCGTCGCCATCACGCAGTTCACGTCCCGGCAATACGCCGGGAAATCCGTGAGCGATGTCTTTCCGCGTTTTCGGGGACAGGTCACCGCCACGTTCATCGAACCCAATGCCGCGACCATCCAGGCCGACGTCGCCTTCCTCGCCTTGCCACATGGCGTCGCGGCGGAGTTCGCTGTGCCGTTGCTCGCGCGGGGACTGAAGGTGTTGGATCTCTCGGCCGACTTCCGACTGAAGTCGGCGACGACGTACAAAGAATTTTACGACCACGATCATCCCGCGCCCGACCTGTTGGCAAAGTCCGTCTACGGGTTGCCGGAGTTATACCGGCCGGCAATCAAGAACGCCCAACTCATCGCGTGCCCCGGTTGCTATCCCACGAGCATCATCCTAGGCGCGATCCCGGCCTTGCGGAAAGGCCTGATCAAACCCAACACGATCATCGCGTCGAGCATGAGCGGCGTCAGCGGCGCCGGTCGGAAAGCGGCGGAGGATTTTCTCTACTGCGAATGCAACGAAAGCGCCCGCGCCTACGGCACCCCTAAACACCGGCACCTCTCCGAAATCGAACAGGAACTCGGCGCGCCGGTCACGTTCATTCCGCACCTGATTCCGCTGAATCGCGGCATCGAGTCCACGATCATTGCCGACTTGGCGAAGCTCCCGGGCGACGTGCTCGCCCTCTACCGCGATTTCTACCGGAACGAACCCTTCGTGCGGATCACGGATGCCTTGCCGGATATTAAGAACGTTGAGTCGACAAACTTCTGCGACATCTCCGTCCGTGTCGATGCGCGGACGAACCGGCTCATTATCAGCAGTGCTATCGACAACCTCACCAAAGGCGCGGCCGGTCAAGCCGTGCAATGTCTCAACCTGGTCTGTGGCTATGAAGAAACTCTCGGCTTGCTCTAACAGCGTCACCGCCGCGCGCGGCTTCCGCGCCGCCGGTCTCTCCGCCGGCATCAAGAAAACCGGCAAGAAAGACATGGCGCTCATCGTCTCCGACGTGCCGGCCACCGTCGCCGCCGTGTTCACGACGAACCAAGTCAAAGCCGCGCCGGTCCGCCTCGACATGGCTCATGTCAAATCTGGCCAAGCCCGCGCCATCATCGCCAACTCCGGCAATGCCAACGCCTGCACCGGCAAACTCGGAATGATCCACGCCAAAGCGATGGCCACCGCTGTCGCCCGGCGCATCGGTGCCCCAACCGAACACGTTCTCGTCTGCTCGACCGGCCGCATCGGCGTTTTGCTCCCGATCGTGAAGATCGAAGCCGGCATCAAGAAGCTCCTGAAACAAGTCAGCCGGGACGGTGCGCACGACGCGGCGCTCGGAATCATGACTAGCGACAAGCGTCCGAAGGAAATCGCGGTGAAGTTTGGCCGGTGGCACGTCGGCGGCATCGCCAAAGGCGCCGGCATGATTCACCCGAACATGGCGACGATGCTCAGCTTCATCACGACCGACGCGGCGCTCTCGCGCGGTGCCTTGCAACGCGCGCTCCGGCATGCCGTGAGCAAGAGTTTCAACCGCGTCACCGTCGATGGCGACATGAGCACCAACGACACGGTGATCTGCCTCGCCAACGGCACCGCCGGCAAACCACCCCTGCCGGCCTTCCAAGCCGCGCTCGATCACGTCTGCCTCGAACTCGCGAAGATGCTCGTCAAAGACGGCGAATGCGTGACGAAGTTTGTGACCGTGGAAGTTCACGGGGCCCGCAATGACCGGGATGCCGACTCTGCCGCGCGGGCGGTTTGTAATTCGGCGCTGGTGAAATGTTCGTGGTGCGGCGGCGATCCGAACTGGGGCCGGCTCATGGACGCGCTCGGCTACAGTCGCGCGAAGATCGTCGAGGAGAAGGTGGACATCGCCTACAACGGCCTTTCCGCCGTGAAAGCCGGTCAGCCGTCGCGGACGCCGGTCGCGAAGTTGCGGAAGATCGTCAAGCAGCCCGTCTTCACCATTCGCATCGACCTGCACCTCGGTCACGGAAGCTGCACGATGCACGCGAGCGATCTCACCGAGGCGTACGTGACCTTTAATAAGGGCGAGTAACGCTCATCCGCCGAGATAACTCTTCTGCACTTGGGCGTTGTTCATCAAGTTCTTCGCGGAATCCTCCAAAACGATCCGCCCGGTCTCCAGCACGTAACCCCGGTGGGCGACGTGCAGGGCCATGTTTGCGTTCTGCTCGACCAGCAAGATCGTCACGCCTTGTTGATTGATCTCGCGAATGATCTCAAAAATCTTCGCGACGATTAGCGGCGCAAGCCCGAGCGACGGTTCGTCGAGCAGCAACAACTTCGGTCGCGCCATCAACGCCCGTGAAATCGCCAACATCTGCTGTTCACCGCCGCTGAGCGTCCCGCCGAGTTGGTTCGCGCGTTCCTTGAGAATCGGGAAGAGAGCGAATGATCGCTCCATATCGCCGGTAATATCATCATGCCGGTTAAATGCGCCCATCTCCAAGTTCTCGCGCACGGTCAACCGCGGAAAAATGCGGCGACCCTCCGGTACTTGATTCATCCCGAGTTTGACAATCTCATGGGCCGGCAGGTTGGCAATCGACTTACCGGCGAAAGTGATTGAGCCTTGCCGGGTAGGGTTGATGCCGCAGATGGTCATCAACGTCGTGGACTTGCCGGCACCGTTGCAGCCAAGGACGGTGACGATTTCGCCGGCCTCAACCCGGAGCGTGACGCCTTTCAGAACGTTGATCGACCCGTAGCCGGCGTGGACACCCTCAAGCGTTAGCATCGGATTTCCCCAAGTAGGCTTCGATGACGGCTGGGTTTGCGCGGACTTCGGCGGGCGAGCCTTCGGCGATCTTCTTGCCGTAATCGAGCACAGCGATCCGGTCAGAAATATTCATGACGACTTGCATGTCGTGTTCGATCAATAAGACGGTAATGTTCCGCTCGCGGATCCGGTGGATGAGTTCCATCAGCGCTCTGCTTTCGGCGGGATTCAGGCCGGCAGCGGGTTCATCGAGGAGAATGATCTTTGGATTCATCGCCAGCGCACGAGCGATTTCCAAACGGCGTTGATGGCCGTACGCAAGATTCTCGGCCAGTTGACCGGCCTGCTGTTCGAGTCCGACGAAGCGCAATGTCTCCAGCGCCTTGCCGGCAGCGTCATCGCGTTCGCGCCAGTAAAGCGGCAGGCGCAACGCGGCGTGCCAGAAGCGCGTCCGCAACTGACTGTCCATGCCGAGGAGGACGTTGTCGAGGACGGTCATTTGGTTAAAGAGTCGGATGTTTTGAAACGTGCGCGCGATACCGGCGCGGGCGGCGATTTCGGGGGCGCGGCGCGAACGTTGCCAGACGCTGAATGCGCCGGCAGATCCGATGATGAAGCCGATAAGCGACGGTAAGATCATGTGGCCGGTCAGACTCGCGAAGACGGAGGCGACAGCTTTCAGCCAGGGGAAAGCTTGCCGGTAGGTGTAGTTGCCGGTGATTGCGGTTTCCCACACGGATTCGATGTTGATGAGAAACACGGTGGCGAAGGCGGTGATGAGGCCGATGAGCAGAAACGCAAGGGCGGTCTTGCCGGTGAATTCGCGGCGGGTTTCGTGGTCGTTGAAGATGATCTTGCCGGCGGTGGGTTCGTAGATGCCGGTGACGGCGTTGAAGACGGTGGTCTTGCCGGCACCGTTGGGGCCGATGAGCGAGACGATTTCGTTGGGCGCGATTTCGAGTGTGACCGCGTCGACTGCGACGAGGCCGCCGAAACGCATCGTGAGTTTATCTATGCGGAGAAGCGACATTGGCGACATGCTTCATTTCAGCCGCACACTCCGGCAACGCAGGACATTCACGGTTGCGAGTCGAGAGTCGTTCGTCCACAACTCCACGCCCTGTTCGAGGGCGGTCGCGCAGATGATGGCATCAGGTAGCTTTAAGCGTTCGCTGCGGCGCAGAGCGATGGCGCGAAGGCGAATGGCCGGCGTTAGGTCACAGATTGTCAGGCTCGCAATGAAGCGGCGGACGTTGTTTTCCTCGGCGGGGTTCAGTTCGGGATATGAGAGCAACTCCATTTCGGTGATTACGGAGATGCCGTAAATGCCCGCAGTCAGGGGAGTGGCGAGTTTGCCGCCGAGAATGTAGAGAGCGACGTTCGTGTCGAGCAGGCCAGTCACCGCCACTCATTCCGAATGGAAGTTTGCCAGGCGAGCGGGTCCTCACGAAGAGTTAGGGTGCCGCTGAACTCGGCGAGGTTACTTACTGCGCCTTTGCCGTTCCGCTGCTGGACGCGTTCAGCTAGGTACTTGATTAACGCTTCCTGTTGCTCTGGCGTCAGTTCATCGGCTGCCGCTTCGATTTCGGTCAACGTGCTCATGCGCACAAAATTAACGTGCCCGCGCCGGTAAGTCAACGCGCCGGAGGTTCAGGCGGGTGGAGTTCGGCTTTGGTTTGTTTGGACGGTAAGAGGCCTTCGGGACGGAAACGCATCATGAGGATGAGGGCGAGGCCGAAGAGCATGTACTTCCAGTTGCCGGGGGCGGTGAAGACGTTGTTGCTGGCGATGAGCTGGTGGGCTTTGAGGAAGTTGGTGAGGGTTTCGAGGACGATGGTGTTGAAACCCATGACGACGAGCGCACCGAGCAACACGCCGGCAATGCTGCCCATGCCGCCGACGATGACAATGCAGAGGGCGATGATACTGACTTGGAAATCGTAGTTGCCGGGTTCGCCGCTCGACCCGAGGTAGCTGGCCCAGAGCGCGCCGGCCAGAGCGCATTGGGCGGCGCCGAGGGAGAAGGCGATGAGTTTCGTTTTCATCGGGTTGATTCCCATGCAGGAGGCGGCGAGTTCGTCTTCGCGGATGGCAATCCAGGCGCGACCGATGCGGGAGTGTTGCAGGTTGCGATTCAACAAGACGACGACGGCGAGGAAGCCGAGTAAGAGCCAATAGATGTGGGACGGCGAGGGCAGGGGATTGATGCCTTGGGTGCCTTTGGTGATGACATCCATGTTCTTGAGCGAGTCTTGGACGATTTCGCCGAAGCCGAGGGTGACGATGGCGAGGTAGTCGCCACGGAGCCGGATCGTTGGGAGTCCGAGCGCAAGGCCGGCAAGGAGGCCGATGAGGACGGTGGCGCCGGTGGCGCCCCAGAAACCGAGTTGGAACGGGTAGATGTCGCACGTGAGGATCGCGTAGGTGTACGCGCCGATGCCCATGAACGCGGCGACGCCGAGGTTGAGGATGCCGGTGAAGCCGGTGAGGATGTTGAGGCCGAGCGCGAGGATGGCCATGATGAAGATGGGCCGCATGAGGTCAGCAAACCGGGGCGCAACCGCCGGTACGATTGCGGCGACGAGGAGGAAGGCCCAATGGAATTTGAGCTTGGTCATACTTTCTCCCGGTGTTTGGAACCGAGGATGCCGGAGGGTCGGAAGACGAGGACGAGAACGAGAATCGAGAACACGAAGACATTCGTCCAGCGCGTGGCGATGTATTGATCGGAGCAGGCGCGGGCCAAGCCGATGCAGAGTCCGCCGAGGACTGCGCCCGGTAGGCTGCCGATGCCGCCGAGCACGGCGGCGGTGAATGCGTCCATGCCGGCCCGGTAGCCCATTTGAAAATAGATCGTGTTGTTGTAGAGCGAAAAAACGACGCTGGCGACGCCGGCGAGTCCGCCGCCAATCAGGAAGGTTTGGCCGATGACGCGATCGACGTTGATGCCCATTAGTTTCGCGGCGGTTTGGTCTTGGGCGACCGCTCGCATGGCTTTGCCGGCGCGGGTGCGTTTGACGAACCACGTCAGGGCGATCATCAAGGGAATTGTGACGACGAAGACTAGCGCGTCTTTGGCGGTGAACTGGACGTTGGCGCTGCTGAGGAGATTGTTGTTGGAGACTAGGACCGGGAAGTCTTTCGGTGCGGCGGCAGCTTTGCCGAGGCCGAAGACGTTCATCGGGACGCCGCCCCAGAGGAGGCCGATGTTGAGGAAGATGAACGAGACGCCGATGGCGGAGACGAGCGGGGCGAGTTTGGTGGAGGCGCGGAGATGCCGGTAGGCGAGCCGGTCGACGAGCCAGTTGAGGCCGCCGGAGAAGAGAGGGGTGAGGAGGAGTAAGAGTAGGAGTACGAGGGGGACCGGGAGGGAGCCGCAGGCGCCGACGATGGTGAGGGCGAGAAACGAGCCGAGCATGAAGAGGTCGCCGTGGGCGAAGTTGATGAGTTCGATGATGCCGTAGACCATCGTGTAGCCCAATGCGATCAAGGCGATGATCATGCCATTGGACAGGCCGATAATGAGTTGTTGAAGGAAAACCTCCCAGCCCGACATGCGCGCGACTGTAGCGATGCGGGGAGTTCCGGTCAATCAAAGTGAGATGCCGGGGATAATTGGCTGATTCTTGGCACGAACCTTGCCTAATATTGGGTTGGTTGAATCAACAAGCACCGCGCCAATGAGGCAATCGATTCGAAAACCTAAGGCAGCCTTCACACTCGTGGAAATCATGATTGTCGTGGCGATTATTGGTTTGGTCGGGACGCTGGCGCTGCCTTCCTTTGCCAAGGCGCGACGTAAATCGATGCAGACTGCGTTTGTTGAAGACCTCCGCATTCTTTCGGACGGGATATTTGTTTGGGCTCAAAATTCTGGCCGATACCCGACCGATGGTCCGACGGGCGGGTTACCGGTGGGGATGGACGCTGAGGATTTTAAGGGCGTTACCTGGACGACCGCGACGCCCATGGGCGGACGGTGGGATTATGATGCGGCGAATGCGGCTTGCGGCAGTTGCAAAGCGGCGATTACCGTGATCACGCCGACCAATGCGAGCGATCCGACGTGGCGGGAAATCGACGCGTTAGTCGACGATGGCGATCTCACCACCGGCAACTTTAGAATTATCCGGTCAGACCGGTACTCGTACGTACTGGAGCAGTAACTTCAAATGCGGGCCCGGTAAAGACTCGTTCGCGCGCAGATGTAGAGCGTCTTCCGGTCGGCATCGCCGAAGGCAATATTGGCCGGTCGCTCGGGTAATGTGATTTCGCCAAGCTTCTTGCCGGTGGGATCGAAAATCTCGACGGCTTTCAGAGCTGCAATATACAGGTTGCCGGCAACATCCACGCGGAAACCATCCGGTCGTTCCACTTGGCAAAACACGCGGCAGTTCGTGATCGAACCATCCGGTAAGACGTCGAATGCGCGGAGGTGGCCGAGTTCGGTGTCGGCGCAGTAAAGAATCTTTTCATCCGGCGAGAAGGCGAGGCCGTTGGGCTTAATAAAGTCTCGGGCTAGAAGTTGGACTGAGTCCGCGACAACTCGAAACACGCCTTGGAAGTCCAACTCGCGATCTTCCGCTTTCACGGCGTACGGCGGGTCGGAGAAATAGATGGAGCCATCGCTCTTGCAGACGACGTCATTCGGACTATTCAGCCGCTTGCCTTCGAAATGCGTCGCAACCGGCATGACTGTGCCGTCCGCTTCGGTACGAGTGACGCGCCGGGTTTCGTGTTCGCACGTGATCAACCGGCCCTGCGGATCAAGCGTGTTGCCGTTGGCTTGGTTACTCGGATGCCGGAACACCTGAAACTGACTGTCCTTGTAGCGGTAAATCTTGCTGGCCGGAATATCGGAGAAGAGCAGTTCCTGGCGAGCCGGGATCCAGACCGGGCCTTCGAGGAACTGAAAGCCGTCAGCGACCTTACTAGCCGCCGTGGCGGATGTGGACGATGTCGCCATCTTCGACGATGTAGTCTTTGCCTTTGAGCAGGAGGCGGCCGGTTTCTTTGAGTTTAACTTCAGCGGCGTGGCCGGTCGGGCCGGCGGTGATTAGCTCTTCGTACTTCATTGTTTCGGCGCGGATGAAGTTGCGGGCGATGTCGCTGTGGATCGCGTAGGCGGCTTCGACGGCGGTCGAGCCGTGCCGGATGGTCCAGGCTCGGACTTCGTCTTCGCCGGTGGTGAAGAAGGAAATGTAGCCGAGCGCTTTGTAGAGTTGCCGGGTGAGGACGTGCAGGGCTGACTCGGTGATGCCGAGGGCGGTGAGGAATTCGGCGCGTTCCTTCGGGTCTTCAATTTGCGCGACTTCGGCTTCGGTCTTGGCGGAGAGTTCGCAGACTTCGGCACGGGGTCCGGTAACTTTGGCTTTGGCGTCGGCGAGAAGTTTTGGATTCGGCTCGGTGCCGTTGAGGGCGACGACGAGGCCCTTCATCGTGAGAAACTGGAGTGACCGGGTTTTCTTCTCATCGCCTTCGTGCCACGGGTATTCGCGGAGGGACTTGCCGGATTCGAGGTAGGGTTTGAGTTGTTCGAGCAAGGCGGCTTCGTCGGCGCGTTCTTGGTCGAACTTCTTTTTGTTTTCTTGCGCGATGCTGCTGAGGCGCGTTTCGATGAGGCTGAGGTCGCTGATGGCGAGTTCGAGGTTGATCTCGTCGATGTCGCGGAGGGCATCGACGGAGCCTTTGGCGTGGAAAACGGCCGGATCTTCGAACGCCCGGACGATGTGGCAGAACGCGTCCATGTTCTTGAGTTTATTCAGCCACTGCTCGCGCGGTTTGGGCTCGTGGGGCGGGGCGGGGGCGAGGGTGACTTCGATCTCGGCGTACTTCGTCTTCTTGGGATTGTACAGCGCCGTCAGCTTGTCGATGCGCATGTCGGCAACTTTGACGTTGCCGATGTGGAATTCACCGGGGCGACCGAGCAGGTGGTCGAGCCCGATGCCGGTCATCAAGGAGAAGACGGTTTTCTTGCCGGTCTGCGGCAGGCCGATGAGGGCGATTTTCACCGAGTGAGACTGGCGCAGAAGGCTTCGATGCGGTCGAGGCCTTTGGTGATATTTTCCATCGAGCTGGCGTAGCTGAGGCGCATGTGGGCGTCGGAGCCGAACGCGATGCCGGGGACGCAGGCAACTTTTTGATCTTCGAGGAGCTTGGTGCAGAAGCTCTCGGAGCCGAGGCCGAAGCTGCCGATGTTCGGGAGCATGTAGAACGCGCCCATCGGTTTCACGCAGGTGATGCCGGGAATCTTGGTGAGCCGGTCGTGCATGTAGGCGCGGCGGTCGGAGAAGGCTTTCACCATTTCGCCGATGAAACTTTGGTCGCCCTTCAAACCGGCCAACGCGCCTTTTTGCGCGAAGCTGGTCGGGTTCGAGGTCGAGTGCGATTGGATGGAGTCGATCGCGGCGGCGATGGGGTCTGGGGCGGCGATGTAGCCGAGGCGCCAGCCGGTCATGGAGTAGGCTTTGCTGAAGCCGTTGACGGTGATGGTGCTGTCGTAGATCTCTTTGCCGAGGCTCGCGAGGCTGGTGAACGCGGTGCCGTCGTACGTGATCTTTTCGTAGATTTCATCGGAGAGCATGAGGATGTCTTCTTCGAGCGCGACTTCGGCGAGGGCTTTGAGTTCCTCGGCGGAGTAGACGCTGCCGGTCGGGTTGCCGGGGGAGTTGATGATGATGAGCTTGGTGGCGGGCGTCATCGCGTCGCGGAATTCATCGGGCGTGAGTTTGAAGCCGTTGGCTTCCTGGGTTGGCACGATGACGGGTGTGCCGCCGGCAAGTTTGACCATTTCGGGGTAGCTCAGCCAGAACGGGGCGGGGATGATGACTTCATCGCCGGGATTGCAGGTGGCGAGGATGACGTTGAAGCAGGAATGCTTCGCGCCGCAGTTGACGATGACTTGCGACGGCTTGTAGTCGAGGCCGTTGTCGGTCTTCAGTTTCTCGGCGATGGCGGCGCGCAATTCGGGGATGCCGGAGGAGGGGGTGTATTTGGTGAAGCCGGCGTTGAGGGCGGCGATGGCGGCGTCCTTGATGTATTGCGGGGTGTCGAAATCGGGTTCGCCGGCGCCGAAGCCACAGACGTCAACGCCATCGGCTTTGAGTTTTTTGGCTTTGGCGTCGATCGCGAGGGTGAGGGACGGGGTGAGGGTGGTGGTGCGGTCAGCGAGTTGTTGCATAGAGGAGTCTTTCAGGTTGATGTGGATTAGAGTTTACAGCGGTAGAATTCTTCGACGAGGGTGCGGAGTCCGTCTTCTTTAATATTGATGATGCCCATTTCGCGCTGGGCATTTTCGGGTGAATCGCTAGCGTGCGCGGCGTTGACCATGATGTCTTGGCCCAGTTCGCGGCGAATCGTGCCGGGGGCGGCTTTGCGCGGATCGGTCGGGCCGAGAACGGCGCGGATTTTACTCACGGCTTCCGGACCTTGGTAAACAACCGCAACCATTTTTTCCGCGCCCGGATCGGGATCACTTGAGGGCGCGGAGTGACCGGGGTTCTTGCCGGTCATGAATTGGACGATGTTATTGAATTGGTGGTCGGCGCTGACCGGGCCCATGAGATCGCCAAGTTGCTTCTCGATTTCGGGGGTGAGGCCGAAGGCGAATTCCTTTTCAAGGGCGATCCGGGCGCGCTGGCCGGAGATGTCGCGGAGCTTTTCTTTGAGCACGTCGCGGACGGGGCCGTAGAACTGTTTCGCTTCGGCCACGCTCATGTGGTGGACCTTGATCGAAATAATGTAGAGGCCAGTGCGCGAGAGCATGTCGACGATGTTGCCGGGGCGCGCACTCGGGAAGCGGAAATTGTCGGGCTTGAGGAGCACAAGTGTTTCTTCGACCTTCGCATTTTTGGGATAGGCCACGACGTTGTCGAGGTAGCCGCCATCCTTGCCGGAGTATTTCGCCCAAAGTTTGAGTTTGATCTCGGCTTCGTCGGGCGTGGGGGCGGCGAGCACTGCCGGCTCGAAGTACTTTACCTGCTTGTCCGGGCCGACGATGTAATCACCGTAGGTGTCGCGAATGGATTCGCCGGCAGGACCTTTTTCTTGCGTGATGTTGCCGACGGTTTGGCGGACTTTCTTGACCGCGTCTTCGCCGCGGAATACCAACATCATCACGCGGCGGCGCTGGCCCGTCTTGGGGTCGGGGGAGTAATGATCGAGAATGTATTGCCGGATTTGATCCTGAATCATGCGATCCTGAGGATCCTTCGGCGAGATGACGATTTCGGCGTATTGCTCGACTAGTTCCCGGCTCGGGGTGAACATGCGCGCGGCGACGAGTTCGAGGCTTGTCCTTGTGAAGAGGCGTGAGATGACGCCACCCGTCCGCGATTTGAAAATCGTGTACGGATTGATCAGGACATAGGCAAGTTGGTCGTTGGTCATGTCTTCCTAAAAAACCGCCCACGTCGGCGGGAGGCCGGCGTGGGGCAGTTGTTTCAAAACCGGCGTTGGCGCGGCTACTTTTTTCCGCCTTGAATGCAATACATCCCTGTCCCGCAATCGGGGCAGACGCCTTTGATCGCCGGCCGGCCATTTTTCATGGTGACGGTCTCGGCTTTGGCCACTTCTTTTTTCGCTTTGCACTTCACGCAATATGCTTGAGCCACGGTCTACCTCCTGTTGCTGCGGTTGTTCACTACCGAAATCGTGGCGGATAGTAGTTGCCGCCCCGGATAGCGTCAAGCCGCAAAACAATCGCGGTAGTGATTCGTTAATACAATAGGACTGCAGCGATGCCGGGTAGCGGGCTGGCGGTCACGATCGCCCCCCACGAGAATTAATGCAAAACACCAAAACAGTTGGTGTTTGAATTGATTTATGACTCGCGAGTGTGCGGTGGGTTGCGCGCGGGTGTCAAGACGCACGCGGCGGATTTACAATTCGGTAGTGGCGAGGCCCGGTTATGCGCGTCGACCTGACAATTTCGCACGACAGTGGTTCGTCTGGTGGAAGAGGTCAATAGTGGTATGGGCGACTGAAAGGGTTGGCGTGGTTGGTATTGATGGATTCGACAGGATTATTGAGTTGCCGGGAGTTAGCCCGGCATGGGTGTTGCTAAATAGACAAGTGCGCAGGGCAGTATGAGTCCCTGGCGCTTTAAGAGCTCAAGTGAGGCGCGGAAGCTGGCTCAACCAGCCGCCGCGCCTCAGCTCTTTTCAGCGTTAAAGTTGTCTTGGGCATTGCGGTTACTAGCCCGAAGGCTTATATATAGATATCGAACACCCCAGATGGAGGTTCGAGAATTTTGATGACCAAAGATTCAGTTGCGGGTAGCACGGAAACCAAGCCCAAATCACAGGCTTGGAAGCAGATCGTTGTGAAGTACCAGACACCGTCGCTGGGACGGAGCACTTGGCAGATCGTAAACACGTTAGTGCCGTACGCGGCGATCTGGGCGTTGATGTATTGGAGTCTCGCGGTGTCCTATTGGTTGTGCGTACCGCTGGTGATCCTGGCGGCCGGGTTCATGATCCGGACGTTCATCATTTTTCACGATTGTGGCCATGGTTCGTTTTTCAAATTGCGGCGGGCCAATGACACATGGGGCTACATTACCGGCGTGTTGACTTTCGCGCCGTATTATCTCTGGCGCTGGGAACATGCCGTGCATCATGCGAGTTCGGGTGACTTGGACCGGCGCGGTACGGGGGATATGTGGACGATGACGGTTCAAGAATACTTGGAGTCTTCCCGGTGGCGGCGTTTTGCGTACCGGCTGGCGCGGAATCCGTTCATTGTGTTTGTGGTGGCGCCGACTGTACTATTTTTGATCGTCCACCGATTTCCATTCAACAAGACAACCAAGCGCGAGCGGAACTCAGTGCATTGGACAAATCTCGGGCTGCTGGTTGTGGCCGCCTTCATGAGCGCTATTTTTGGCATTAAGGCCTACCTGATTTTGCAGATATCGATTGTGGCGGTGGCCACGTCGGTCGGGGTGTGGTTGTTCTACGTGCAGCATCAATTTGAAGGCGTGTATTGGGAGCGCGGCGAAGACTGGGATTATGCCACCGCGGCACTGCAAGGTAGCTCGTTCTATAAATTGCCCAAAATTCTCCAATGGTTTTCCGGCAACATTGGGTTTCACCATATCCATCACCTCAGTCCGGCAATCCCCAACTATAATCTGGAAAAAGCCCACAAAGCGGAACCGTACTTCCAAACCGTCAAGCCGGTCACATTCTTCGCGAGTTTTAAGTCGCTCACGTTCCGCCTCTGGGACGAACAACGGCGCAAGCTGGTGAGCTTTGGCCACGTCCGCTCGCTGCGGCGCCAACAGCGTCCGCGATGAGGGTTGGCGATTGTCCGCGGCTGTGTTACGCTGCGCCCCTCAATTCACAATTCGACATTACGCCATCATGCATCAACAACGATTCGGAGCTCGTGCAGAATACCGGCAGCAGGAAGACCAACGTGTGCGGGAATCCGCCAGTCTCGCTGAAAAGTTTAAAAAGCTAAAATCCCTGACCGTGGATCTCGCCTACCACAACGCCGATGGTGGCGGCAAAAGTAGCCACGTCAAATACAGCGTTAATCTCGCCAATGCCAAATCGGTGTTCCGCTTCACTTGTCCGAACAGCGAGTGCATTCGTGGGGATTTCGATTTGACCGATGACCTCGCCGACGCCATTGCTGCGAAGCGCACGACGTTGACGGGGGAACTGGTTTGCCAAGGTTGGCGAAGTCGGACCACAATCGACACCGTCCATTGTGGAAATATTCTGCGCTACAAGCTTACGCTCGGCTACTAACTCAGGCGATAAACAATCCGGGCTTTAGACAGATCGTAGGGGGTCATTTCGAGCTTCACGCGATCACCGATACTCAGGCGAATAAACCGCTTCCGCATCTTGCCGGAAATATGCGCCAAGACTTGCCGCTTGTTGGGGAGTTCGACATGAAACATCGTCCCGGGCAAGACTTTCAAGACCGTTCCTTCAACATTTAGCAAATCTTCCATCAACATTCCTATCTCATGCCTGCCACAATTTCTTCGGTCATCAAAGGACAGGCTTTGAACCCGGTAAACAGCATCGGAGTCGAGTGTTCACCTTGACAGTGCTGGCGCGGTAAAGCAAGCAGCGAATCAGCCGCCGGGAGTGCTACTTCGGACGGTTGGTCTTGGCCAGATGTTTCACAAACGCTGCCAGCGTCTCCTTGCTGACGTGATGCTCAAGCCCTTCGGCATCCGCGTGCGCCGCGGCTGCCGGAACCCCGAGCGACGTCAGGAATTCGACAACGATCTCATGCCGGCGGCGCGACTCTTCGGCGAGCTTACGCCCGGCCTCGGTCAGGAAAATCGAGCGATAAGGGAGGGCGGTCACGAGTCCAGCGCGCTGGAGGCGTTGGATGGTGCGGCTGACGGTCACGTGCGTGACTTTCAATCGGCGCGCCAGATCGATCACGCGGGCCTCGCCGGTCTTGCGAATCATCTCGGCGATCATTTCGACGTAATCCTGAGCGGTTTCGTGCGAGTGATCCGCCCGGGCGCGGCGCGGGTTGACGGTGATGGGTGTCGGACGACGTTGCATGTGGAAACTAAACCAGAAATGAATGCGATTGACAACCCTTACTCCAAATTGTAGTACTGGCTACATTATGAATCACCGGGTGGATATTTAATGGAGGGCAACTTGCCGGCGTGGCGGCGAACCGGTGGCGAGGTCAGCCTGCCGGAGGTTCATCGGTCGATCCAGATCCCGGCGAATGCCGGCTTCTGGCGAAAATTGCTCGCGTACGCGGGGCCGGGGTTTCTGGTGGCGGTAGGTTACATGGATCCCGGCAACTGGGCCACGGACCTGGCCGGGGGGGCGCAGTTTGGGTACACATTGCTGTCTGTCATCATGATTTCCAATCTGATGGCGATCTTGCTTCAGCATTTGTGCGTTAAACTCGGCATCGTGACCGGCCGCGACTTGGCTCAAGCGTGCCGGGATCATTATCCGAAGCCGGTGGTCTGGTTCTTGTGGGTGCTTTGCGAAATCGCGATTGCGGCGTGTGATTTGGCAGAGGTGGTCGGCTCGGCCATCGCTTTGCAATTGCTGTTCGGCATCCCGCTGGTGTGGGGGTGCATCATTACCTGTCTCGATGTGCTCGCGGTGCTCTACCTGCAGAATCGCGGCTTCCGGTACGTTGAGGCGCTGGTGGTCGGATTGATCCTCGTCATCGGGACGTGTTTCGCGATCAATCTTTTCATCGCGAAACCGAGTATCACCGGTGTTCTGCTCGGATTTACACCGTCGCCGGCCATCCTGATCAATCCCGGCATGCTCTACATTAGCATTGGGATTATCGGCGCGACCGTCATGCCGCATAACCTTTACCTACATTCGTCCATTGTCCAGACCCGCATTTATGAGCAGAACGCTCCCGGTAAACGCGAGGCCATCAAGTTTGCGACGATTGATTCGACGGTGGCGCTGATGTTCGCCTTGTTTATCAACGGGGCGATCTTGGTTTTAGCGGCGGCTGCGTTTCACTGGTCGGGTCACAAAGAGGTGGCGGAAATTCAGGAAGCGTACAAGCTGCTGAGTCCGTTGCTCGGGTTTGGCGGGGCGAGCGTGTTGTTTGCGGTGGCTTTGCTCGCCTCCGGCCAGAACTCGACGCTGACCGGCACGCTGGCCGGCCAGATCGTAATGGAGGGGTTTCTCAACATCCGGCTCCAGCCGTGGCTGCGGCGATTAATTACGCGCGGCATCGCCATCGTGCCGGCGGTCTGCGTCATCGGCTACTATGGCGAGAGCAAGACCGGCGATTTGCTGGTGGCGAGTCAGGTCGTCTTAAGCATGCAACTGGGGTTTGCCGTGTGGCCGCTCTTGCGCTTTACCGGCGAGAAGTCGAAGATGGGTGAGTTCAACAACCCATGGTGGATTAAAGTCTTGGGCTGGTCGTGCGCCGTGCTGATAATTGGACTGAATCTGAAGTTTCTCTGGGACATGGCATGTACAAAACTATTCTAGTCGCCCTGGATCATACGAAAGCTGACGAAGCGCTGTTGCCGCACGTCGGCGAGTTGGCTGGCTTGCTCAAATCGAAACTGCTCCTCGTGCATGTGGCTGACGGTTGGGCGGCGCGCAATTTTGACCAACTCAAACTCGCCGAGTCCGAGGAGATGAAAGCCGACCGGGAATATCTGGAGGGCGTTGGGGCGCGCCTCCGCCAGGAGACCGGGCTCGCCATCGAGTGCCGGTTGGCGTTGGGCGACCCGCCGCACGAGATTTTGAAGTTGGCGGCAGCCGAGAGCTGCGACCTCATCGCAATGACGACCCACGGCCACCGGCTCATCGGAGATATTCTCTTTGGAAGCACGATTGAATATGTCCGGCATCGCACCCACATTCCGCTCTTGGTGATCAGCGCCGTCGAAAAACTTGCTTGAGCGCTACCGGGGTGACCGTTAGGATGCGCGGCCATGCCGGATGTAGATATTAATCACGTCGCGCACCTTGCGCGGATCGAGCTGACGGACGCTGAGAAAGCCAAATTCTCCGCGCAACTCAAAGACATGCTCGCGTACGTCGACCAGCTCAGTCGCGTCGATGTGACCGGCGTGGAGCCGACGGCGCAGGCGATACCGTTGACGAATGTGCTGCGCCAAGATGAAGTCCGGCCCTCGCTGCCCACCGAACGCGTTCTCACCAACGCGCCCGAATCGGCGCGCGATTTATTCATCGTGCCGAAGATTGTCGAATGAGCCTACACACGCTGACCATTGCCGGGCTTCGCGCGAAGCTGCAGACGGGCGAAGTTTCGGCTCAGGAGGTCACGCAGGCGTTGCTGGATCGGATTCAGGCCGTTGACGGCCAGCTCAAGGCTTACCTTTGGATGAATCCCGAGGACGCTTTGGCGCAGGCGGCCGCGGTTGATCCCAAGAACGGCGGACTTTTGGCCGGCATTCCCATTGCCATTAAAGATGTGCTGAACGTTGCCGGCCAACCTTGCACCTGCGGCTCGAAGATTCTCAAAGGCTTCACCTCCGTTTATGACGCGCACGTAATCACGCGCTTGAAACAAGCCGGCGCCGTGTTGCTCGGACGGACGAACATGGACGAATTTGCAATGGGTTCTTCGACGGAGAATTCGTCGTGGGGCGTGACGCACAACCCGTGGGATTTGGAGCGGATTCCCGGCGGTTCGAGCGGTGGCAGCGCCGCGTGCGTGGCCGGGGATGAAGCGATCGCGTCGCTCGGCAGTGATACCGGTGGGTCGATTCGCCAACCGGCGGCGGTGACCGGCTGTGTTGGTTTGAAGCCGACCTATGGCCGCGTCTCCCGGTATGGCCTCGTCGCGTTTGCGTCGTCGCTCGACCAGGTCGGGCCGTTCACGAAAACGGTGGCGGACGCGGCGACGATGTTGCGCGTGATTGCCGGGCACGATAAGCGCGATTCGACCAGCGTTCCGAAGCCAGTGCCGGAGTATGCGATTGCCGGTGGCGTCAAAGGGCTGCGGCTTGGTTTGCCGAAAGAATATTTCATTGCCGGCATGGATCGGGAAGTCGAAGCGGCGGTGCGGGCGGCGATCAAGCAGCTCGAAAGTCTCGGGGCGGAGATCGTGGAGATTTCGTTGCCGCATACGGAGTACGCCGTGGCGGTTTACTATTTGATTGCAACGGCGGAGGCGAGCGCGAACCTCGCGCGGTTCGATGGCGTCCGGTATGGCGCGCGAGTCCGCGGCGAGGATGTTACCGAGATGTACGCCAAGACGCGCGGGGCGGGCTTCGGCCCGGAGGTCAAGCGGCGGATCATTCTCGGTACCTATGCGCTGAGTGCCGGTTATTATGATGCGTACTATTTGCGGGCGCAGAAGGTGCGGACCTTGATCCGGCAAGATTTCGAGAAGGCTTTCCAGAAGTGCGACGCGATTGTGACGCCAACAACGGCGGAGGTGGCATTCAAGATCGGCGAGAAGTCAGCCGACCCGTTGAAGATGTATTTGTGCGACATCTTTACGATCAGTTGCAACCTCGCCGGTAATTGTGGCGTGAGTGTTCCTTGCGGATTCTCGCAAAAACTGCCGGTCGGCTTACAGATTCTCGGTAAAGCATTCGACGAGGAAACGATTTTACGCGTTGCCCATGCGTACGAGCAGTCCACCGATTGGCATAAACAGAGGCCGGCCTTCTAATGGACTACGAAGCCGTCATTGGACTGGAAGTCCACATTCAACTGAAGACGCGCACGAAAGTATTTTGCGGGTGCGCGACGGATGCCGGCACGGGGCCGAACACGCGGGTTTGCCCGGTGTGCTTGGGACATCCAGGCGTGTTGCCGGTGATGAATGAAACGGCGGTCCGGAAAACGATTCTGGCCGGGTTGATGATTGGCTGCGAAATTTCGCGGTTCTCGAAATGGGATCGGAAGAATTACTTTTATCCGGACATGCCGAAGAACTATCAGGTGTCGCAGTACGACTTGCCGTTGTGTCTGGGAGGGCGCGTGGGGAAGGTCGGGATTACGCGCATTCATCTCGAAGAGGATGTCGCGAAGAGTTTTCATTTTGAGACGACTAGCGGGGTGGATTTCAACCGGGCCGGGACGCCGTTGATGGAGATTGTCAGCGAGCCGGATATGCGGACGGCGCAGGAAGCGTTCGACTATATGACCGCGCTGAAGGAGATCATGATCAGCGGCGGCATCAGCGATTGCGACATGGAGAAAGGCCAGTTGCGGTGCGATTGCAACGTGTCGGTGCGGCCGGTAGGGCAGAAGCAATTTGGCCAGAAGATTGAGATCAAGAACATGAACTCGATCTCCGGCGTGAAACGCGCCTTGGAGTACGAGATTCCCCGGCAAATCAACGCGGTCTCGAAGGGCGAGAAGTTGCAGCAAGAGACGCGGCGGTGGGATGATGATGCCGGGAAAACTTTCCTGATGCGGACGAAGGAGTATGCGCATGATTACCGGTATTTCCCAGAGCCGGACTTGATGCCGGTGGTGGTGGACGATGCGCTGTTGACAGAGATTCGGGGGTTGTTGCCGGAGTTGCCGGAGGCGAAGCGGCAGCGGTTTGTTCAGCAATACGGATTGCCGGAATATGACGCGGGAGTGTTGGTGGCGAGTGCGGCGTTGGCGAACTTCTTTGAGAAAGCCGCCGGTAAGAATGCGAAAGCCGCGGCGAATTGGATCATGACGGTTTCGGACATCACGGCGTCGCCGATTCAACCGGAGCACATTGCCGAATTGGTGGCGGTCATTGAGGCCGGGCAGATCAGTGGCAAGCAGGGGAAAGACGTTTTTGCCGAGATGCTCGCCGCCGGTAAGTCGCCGGCCGTTATCATCAAAGAGAAGGGGCTGGCGCAAGTGAGTGATACCGGGGCGATTGAGGCGTTCGCGGAGCAAGCGCTGGCGGCGAATCCGAAATTCGTTGCGGATTATAAAGCGGGCAATCTGGCGGCGGTGAATGCGTTAGTCGGTCAGGTCATGAAGTTGAGCAAGGGGAAAGCGAATCCGCAGTTAGTAAATGGAATTCTGTTGCGCAAGTTGCAGGGTTCTTGACGCTACCGGGCGCAGACAGTAGAGTGAACTCGCAGTCTCAAGAGGGATATGCCGGCCCAAGACGAATACATCGTTGAAATACTTCTCGATGTCGGACTTGTCACTCACGACGACGTTCTAAAAGCCAAGGAATTGACGAAGCTCGGCGGTGTTGGCTTGTTGGACGCCATTCTTAAAAGTGGCAAAATTTCCGACGTTGACGTGTCGAAAGCTGTCGCCAGCCAGTACGGGATGGATTTCATACAACTGGCGGATTACCGCGTGCCGGATGAGATTCTGGCCATGGTGCCGCGTCACGTCGCCCGCCGCTACAAGATTGTTCCCGTCTACAAGCACGACAGCACGTTGACCGTCGCGTTGAGCGATCCGCTCGACGTCGATACGGTGGACAGCTTGCGCTATATCCTCAAATGCAATGTTGAGGCGGTGGTGGCAACCAAGCCGGACATCGAGGCGTCGTTGGCCCGGTATTACGGGACGGCCGAGGACACGGTCGAGAACATGTTGCAGGAAATCACCGAGGGTGAAATCGACCTCGGGATTGCCCTCAAGCCGGCCACGGAACAGAAAATTGATGAAGGCGTCTCGGTCGATACCGATGCTCCCATTATCAAGCTCGTCGGTTTGATCATCATGGAGGCGTACCGGAACCGCGCCAGCGATATTCATATCGAGCCGCTGGAAAAACGTCTGCGCGTCCGGTATCGCATCGACGGCGTCATGCAAGAAGTGGACAGCCCGCCCAAGCGTTTGCAGCCGGCGATCATCAGTCGCTTGAAGATCATGTCGAACATGAGCATCGCGGAAAAGCGGGTGCCGCAAGACGGTCGAATTCAGATCCCGGTGATGGGGCGAACGCTGGACTTGCGTGTGTCGGCGCTGCCGACGAATCACGGCGAGAGCGTGGTGATGCGTATTCTCGACAAGAGTAGTTTGCTGCTCGGGCTCGGCGACCTCGGTTTCTATACTGACCAGCAGGAGATGATTAATAAAGTCATCGGTTCGCCCGATGGCGTGTTCCTGGTTACCGGCCCGACTGGCTCCGGTAAAACGACGACGCTGTACGCGTGCTTGAACACGATCAACAAGCCCGACCGGAAAATCATCACCGTCGAAGACCCGGTCGAGTATCAACTCGCCGGCATCAATCAGGTGCAGACGAACGCTGATATCAATCTCACGTTCGCTGCCGCGCTCCGCGCGATCCTTCGGCAAGCGCCGAACATCATCATGATCGGTGAAATTCGCGACTTGGAAACGGCGAACATCGCCGTTCAAGCGTCGCTGACCGGCCATTTGGTTTTCTCGACACTCCACACCAATGACGCGCCGTCAGCGGTCACGCGGTTGATCGATATGGGCGTCAAACCGTTTCTTGTCGCATCCGCGACCCGCGCGATTATGGCGCAACGTTTGATCCGGCGGATTTGCCCGAAGTGCAAAGAGCCGTACACGCCGACTGACTACGAGATGAAGACGCTCAACCTCAATCCCGACGAAATCGCCAAGACGACGATCTTCAAGGGGCGCGGGTGTGGCGATTGCGGCCGGACGGGGTACCGCGGCCGGTGCGGTATTTACGAAATCTTTTTCATCGATGAAGAAGTCCGCCGGTTGATCTACGAGCGAGTGCCATCCAACGTCCTGCGGTCGCGCGCGCGTGAATTGGGAATGCGGACGTTGCGCGAGGATGGGATTCGCAAAATCATGGCGGGCTCCAGCACGCCTGAGGAAATCATCTCAATCACTTCCGGCGATGTTAACTAACAACCTTCAACGGACCGGAGACTGACGCTTATGGCTGTCGCGATGGATGACCTCTTGCAGATCATGGTGGATGAAGGCGGCTCCGACCTACACATTCGTGTCGGGGTGCCGCCGATTGTCCGGTTGCACGGCGGCTTGGTACCGCTGGACTTGCCGGTGTTGACCGGGGAAGACACGGAAGGCTTGATGAAAGCCATCACCTCCGAAAATCACATCCAAAAAGTCCGCGAGCATGGTGGTACGGATTTTGGTTTTGCGTTTGGCGAACTGGCGCGGTTCCGCGTCAGTGTCTTCAAGGCCAAAGGCAACGTTGGGATGGTGCTCCGGCAAATCCCGACCAACCTGATGACCCTCGAACAAATCGGGTTGCCGCCGACGATGAAAGATTTGCTCTTTCGGCCGCGCGGTTTGATTCTCGTGACCGGCCCCACGGGCTCCGGCAAGACGACAACGCTCGCTTCCATGATCAACGTCATCAATCAGGAGCGCGACTCGCACATCATCACGATTGAAGATCCGATTGAGTACTACCATCCCCACAAGAAAAGCATCGTGACCCAACGCGAGATCGGCGTGGACGTACCAGACTTTGCCGAAGCACTGCGCCGCGGTCTCCGGCAAGATCCGGACGTGATGCTGGTGGGCGAAATGCGCGATTTGGAAACGATGGAAGCGGCCATTACCGCGGCCGAAACCGGTCACTTGGTGTTCGCCACCTTGCACACGACGGGCGCGGCGCGGACGGTTGACCGAATCGTGGACGCGTTCCCGACTGATCAACAGGAACAGATTCGGACGCAATTGGCGTCGTCGATTCTCGCGGTGGTTTCGCAATTGCTGATGGTCCGGGCGGACGGCAAGGGGCGCGTGGCGTGTTTCGAGATCATGATTTCCACGCCGTCGATTCAGGCGCTGATCCGCGACAATAAGACTTTCCGAATCACCTCGGACATTCAGACCGGGGCGAAGTTCGGGATGGTGACGCTCGACTCAAATCTGATGGCGCTCTACGAACGCGGTATGATTTCTTATGGCGACTTGATCACGAAAGCCCAGGATCCCCAGGCGATCTTGGCGAAGATTCAAGAAGAGCAGGGGGGCGGCCGGAAACGGTAATTTATGTTCGAGTCTGAAGGCGCCATCTTAGCCGAGTTGCTGCGGTCACGGAGTTTAGTCGGCGAAGCGCAGTTGGCGGAGATTAACGAGGAGCACGAGCGGACCGGTAAACCGCTCTCACAAATCATCGTTGATTTTGGGTTGATGAGCGAGGTGCAGTTGCTCCAGACGCTGGCGGATCATCTCAATCTGGATTTCATCAATCTCGAGGGCATGGATCTCGCGCCGGCAACATTACGGGCGATGCCTTCCAGTGCGGCGCGCATGTATGGCGCGGTCCCAATCTCAATCACCGGTAACTCGGTGACTGTGGCCATCCTCGATCCGTACAACCCCCACCTGGTCGAAGAGTTGTCGTTCGTGCTGGGGAAAGACGTTCACTTGGCGCTCGCGCCGCCGAAGCAGATCGAGGCGGTCATTGCCCGCTACTACAACGAAGAGAGCGGATCGCTCAAAGATGTGCTGCAGGACATGGAAGATCAGCTCTCCAAGTCCGACATCGTGGCTACCGTTGCCAAGGGTGGAACGCAAGGGGCGGCGGCCTTGGAAGATCTCGCCAACCAGGCGCCGATTGTCCGGTTCGTTAATCTGATTCTCTTCCAAGCCATTCAGGATCGCGCGAGCGACATTCACTTTGAACCGTTCGAGGACGAATTCAAAATCCGCTACCGGGTTGACGGCGCGCTCTACGAAATGGCACCGCCGCCGAAGCATCTGGCCTTACCGGTTATCTCGCGCATCAAAGTCATGTCCAACCTCAACATCGCCGAGCGCCGGTTGCCGCAGGATGGCCGCATCCAGATCAACCTGGCCGGCAAACAGGTGGACTTGCGCGTTTCGACTTTGCCGACGCAGTACGGCGAGTCCGTCGTGTTGCGCGTGCTGGACCGGACGGTTGTGAATTTGGAGTTGGAAAGCCTCGGGATGCCGGCGGATATCATGGAGAAACTCAATGAGTTGATCCGGATTCCCAACGGTATCGTCATCGTCACCGGCCCGACCGGCTCCGGCAAGACTACGACGCTGTACTCCTGCCTGAAGCGGATCAACTCGATCGACGTGAAATTGCTAACAGCCGAAGACCCGGTCGAATACGACATTGAAGGCATCATGCAGGTGCCGGTCAACGAAGCCATCGGGATGACGTTTGGCCGAGCCCTCCGCGCCTTCCTCCGGCAAGATCCCGATATCATCATGGTCGGTGAAATGCGCGACTTGGAAACCGCGCAAATCTCCATTCAAGCCTCGCTAACCGGTCACTTGGTCTTTACGACGTTGCACACGAACGACGCGCCCGGCGCCGTCACGCGGATGATTGATATGGGCGTCGAACCCTTCCTGATTACCTCGACGCTTCAAGGGATCCTCGCGCAACGACTGGTCCGCACTGTTTGCAAGAAGTGCCGGGTTGCCTACGAACCGACGGATGCGGTAATCTCTGAACTCGGATTGACAAAGGGCGACGTGGCCGGGCGGCCTTTTTATTATGGCAAAGGCTGCGTGAACTGTAACGAGACCGGGTACAAGGGCCGGAAGGGATTGTTTGAGTTGCTCATCAGTTCCGAGCCGATTCAGGAGCTGATTAATATGCGGGCCCCGTCGGGCGTGATGCGCGCCAAGGCGCTGGAACTCGGAATGCGGACGTTGCGCGAGGACGGGATTCGGAGTATTCTGAACGGTGAAACGACGGTGGAAGAAGTGTTGAAATACACGTAAGCAGACGCGTCACGAGGCGCGAGGAGGCCAACATGCCGAAGTATAATTATGTGGCGATGGATCCCAAGGGCAAGGAAGTCAGTGGGGTCTTGGAAAGCGAAAACTCCACCATGGCCATCGGCCGGATCCGGGAAATGGGTTATTTCCCGACCAACGTCGCCGAAGCCGGTAAGGAGAACAAGGGCGGCAAATCGCAAGCGCCAGCGAGCGCCAGCCGCTCCACTAAAACCACCGGGAAGACCGGCAAGCGGTCCAGCGGCGGCAAGGTCAAATCGAAAGTCCTCACTTCACTAACCCGGCAACTGGCCACCCTCATCGACGCCGGCTTGCCACTGTTGCGCGGCTTGGAAGTGCTTCGCAAAGGCGAGAAAAGCCCGGTACTGAAACGCGCGCTGGCGACGATTGGCGAGTCGGTCGAAGCCGGCAGCACGTTCAGCGAAGCGCTGGCCCAGCACCCGAAGATTTTTAACAAGCTCTACGTGAATATGGTGCGCGCTGGTGAAGCCGGCGGCGTACTGGATGTGACCCTGTCCCGGTTGGCCGAATTCCAAGAAAAAGCGCAGAAGATCAAGAACAAGGTCATCACCGCGATGGTGTATCCGTCGGTTGTCATTTTCGTGGCACTGGCGATTCTGACCTTCCTGATGGTTGCGATTGTCCCGAAATTCCAAGAAATTTTCCGCGACTTGCTCGAAGGCGCCCAATTGCCGGCGTTGACACGCTTTGTTATCGGCGCGAGTAGTCTCGTCAAAGACCAGGCCCCGTTGGTTGTGGTCGCGATCATCGCCCTAGTGATTGTCATCAAAACCGTCGGCAAGACCACGAAAGGGCGGTACATTCTAGACAAGATCAAACTGAACGCCCCGGTCTTTGGTTCACTCCTACGGAAAGTCGGCATTGCGCGGTTCACCCGGACACTCGGCACGCTCATCGCCAGCGGCGTTCCGATTCTCCAAGCCTTGAACATCGTCAAAGAAACCTCCGGCAACGCCGTGATTGCGGACGCGGTCGGCCGCGTTCACGACGCCGTCAAAGAAGGTGAGCGGATCGTCCAATCCATGGAAGTCTCGAACGTGTTCCCGGCGATGGTGGTCAGCATGGTGGATGTCGGCGAAGAGACCGGCGCGCTGCCGGATATGTTGATGAAGATCGCGGACGTTTATGACGACGAAGTGGATAACGCCGTCACCGCGCTCACTTCGCTGCTCGAACCGATCATGATTGTGTTCCTGGCCGTCGTCGTCGGCACGATTGTTATCGCCATGTTCCTCCCGTTGATCGAAGTCATCGGCAAGCTGGGCGGCAACTAACCGCGCGCGAATAAATCATCCAGCGGCTCTGATTCGCGTTCGACTTCGGCGACGAGCGACTTAAAGCCGTGCGTTCGTAAGGCCGTCAACAGCCGCGGACGATCGGGCGTTAAAACTTTCAACCCCGGTAAGTCGACCGGGACCGGCAGGTCCATTATCAATTGAACCAACTGCCGGTTCAGTCGCGCTTCCGCACTGGCGGCGAGCAGTGACTCCCGGAGTTTAGGCCGGGTGATCTCGCCCGCGTGCGCGAGAACTCCTTCCAAGTCGTGAAACCGCTGAAGCAGGTCGGTGGCTGTTTTGGGGCCAACCCCGGGAACACCGGGAATGTTATCCACGCTGTCGCCGGTCAAGGCTAAGAAATCCACCATTTGCGATGGCTGAAGACCGTATTTGGCCTGCACCGCCGCGGTATCAAAGATGACGTCGGCCTTATCGCCGGGCCGGAGGAGGCGAATTTGCTCGGTGACGAGTTGGGTGAAATCTTTATCGTTGCTGGCGATCAAAACGGAAAGTCCGGCCTGAGCCGCGCGCACGGCCAGAGTGGCGATGATATCGTCCGCTTCCTCGCCGTCGAGTTCGAGAGTCGGGGCGCGCAGGCCGTGGAGGATCTCACGGATCGCCGGTAACTGTGCCGCGAGGTCGGGCGGGGTCGGTGGTCGCTGCTCCTTATAACTAGGTAGCACAGCGAGTCGCTGCCGGGGTGCGCCCAGATCGAAGATGACACCCCAATGCGTCGGGTTGTGATCCGTCCGCATTTTCCGCAGCATCTTGGTGAGACCGTAAATGGCATTGACCGGTTCGCCTTGCGGGCCGGTCAGATGGCGGATGGCGTAGAA
>JBAXYB010000014.1:0-45221 GCA_037127585.1 Verrucomicrobiota bacterium | reverse complement strand
AACTCGTTACCACCACCGGTATTCTCGAAGGCAAGAAGGTCGAATTGGCCCAGAAATCGCAGGAAGCCGAGACCTGCAAGCAAACCGTTGCCGACAAGACCCCGGAACTCGATAAAACGAAGACCGAACTCGTCAGCTCCCAAGACAGTTTGAAGAAGATTCAAGACAGTCTCGTGGCTGCCGGGATCACGGACATTAGCAATATCGATAAGTTGCGCGACAAGATCGTCAATCAAACCGAAGATTTTAAGATTCTGGGCCAACAAATGGTCGTGATGCGCGATGAAAATAGCATGCTGAAACAGAAAGTCGAAGAACTCAGCACCGCCCCGGTCAATCTCCGCGGGAGTATCGCCGAGGTGCGTGATGCTTGGGGCTTTGTGGTCCTCGACCTCGGCAAGGATCAACGCGTTCAGACTAATACCAACTTCCTCGTCTACCGCGACACCAAGATGGTCGGCAAAGTCCAAGTCCGCACCGTCGGTCAAGCCACCAGCGTCGCGGAAATTCTCCCTGAATTTCAGCGCGGGGTTCTCCGCGTCGGTGATTTGGTTGTTCACTAATCGAGTCGGTATGACGCGCTGGCTGCTACTGCTGTTGTTGGCTGGACTTGCCGGCTGCAGCTCCACCCGAGACCCGGACGATATCAGCACCATTCCCTGGAATCGTCCGCAAGGCTGGGAAGGCGCCGGCGCACTCGGTGGCATGCGCCCGCCCGGCTCGCAGTAGCTACTCCTTGATTCCCCACTGCGTCAGCAGAAACGCGTAATCAAACGCGATCTCATGCAGCGCATCGTACCGGCCGGACTTGCCACTGTGGCCGGCGGGTTCGAGTTCCACCTTGAAGAGCAACGGTTGCCGGCTCGTCTTGGTTGCCCGCAGTTTGGCCACGTACTTGGCCGGCTCCCAATACATCACCCGACTGTCGTTGAGCGAACTCTTCACGAGCATTGCCGGATAGTTCCGCGCGGCAATGTTGTCGTACGGACTGTAACTCTTGATGTACTCGTAGAATTGTTTCTCCTTCGGATTCCCCCACTCCTCAAACTCGCCGACCGTCAGCGGTAACGTTTCATCGAGCATCGTATTGATCACGTCGACAAACGGCACCTCCACCAGCGCCGCCTGAAACAAATCCGGCCGCATGTTCAACACCGCGCCCAGCAACAACCCCCCGGCGCTGCCGCCGTTGATCGCGGGTTTCGGGTAACCTTGCCGGATCAACCACTCGGCGCAGGAAATAAAATCGGTAAACGTGTTTCGCTTCTGCAGCATCCGTCCGCCGTCGTGCCACAGCTTCCCAAATTCGCCGCCACCGCGAATGTGCGCGACGGCAAACGTCACTCCCCGATCCAACAAGCAGAGCCGCTGCGACGAAAACCAAACATCCTCCGGTATGCCGTAGGCCCCGTATCCATCCAGCAACAACGCCCGGCGCGCCACGCCCTTCCGTGACACGAGCGAAATCGGAATCCGCGTCCCGTCGCTGGCGGTGGCGAACAATCGCTCCACTTGATAATTCGCCGCATCGTAGTTTTTCACCGGCTGCTGCTTCAACAAGAGGCTCTGGCCGGTGGTCATGTCATAGTCGAATATCGAATGCGGCGTCCGCAACGACTCGAAGACGTACCGGAACACGTTGGTCTGAAACACCGCGTTGTCCCCCGAGCCGATCGCGTAGGTCGGATCCGGAAAATCAATCCGCCGGGACATACCGGTCGCCATTTCCACCACGCGCAAACGCGGCAAGCCGTCCTCCCGTTCCAACAAAACGTAGAACTGCGCGAACAGAGTCAAATCATCCAGCACAACTGCGTCCCGGACCGGCACGATTTCTTTCCAATTGTCCCGGCCAGGATTGGCGACTGGCGCCGTGACCAGCCGGAAGTTGCGTCCCTTGTCGTTGGTGCGGATGTAAAATAAATCGCCGGCCTGATCGACATCGTACTCGTGACCCGGCGTCCGCGGCGCGATGATCTTCCACTCACCGCCCGGTTGGTCCGCGCGAAGATACCGGAATTCCCGCGTGTTCTTGCTGGCAGACGCGGCGAAAATGTACGCCTTACTCCGTGACCGGCCGATGCCCAGCGAGAAGAGTTCGTCTTTCTCCTCGTAGAGCAAGGCGTCCGGCTTGCCGCCCAATTCATGCCGCCACAGACGGTACGACCGTTTGGCCTCGTCCTCCGTGACGTAGAATATCGTCTGGTTGTCGGCGGCCCAGACACAGCCGGCCACGTGCGGAATCTTCTCGGCGAGCAACTGCCCGGTGCGCAGGTCTTTGACGAACAACGTAAATTCCTGAAAGCCGGTCGCGTCGAGCGAGTATGCGAGCCAGTTGCCGTCATCACTGACTTCAAACGCGCCCAGATCGATGAACTCTTGGCCGGCGCCGAGCTGATTCAGGTCGAGCACGATCTCTTCAGCCGCTGCCAACGAGCCACGTTTCCGGCAATAGATCGGATACTGTTTCGTCGCTTCGGTCCGGTGATAGTAGAGCCAATCCCCGTCCCGATGCGCCACACCCCGGTCGGTCTCCTGTAGGTGGCCGATCATTTCGTTGTAAAGTTTGTCCTGAAGCGGCTGCGTCGGTTTCATAACCACGTCGGTATAAGCGTTCTCAGCTTTCAGATAAGCCAGCACCGCCGGTGACTCTTTCTCGCGCAGCCAGAAATAATCGTCCACGAGCCGCTCCCCGTGAATCGCCGTGATGTGTGGAACTCGTTTCGCCACCGGCGGCGCGGTCTGACAGGCAGAGAGACCGATAACGAACGCGAGAAAAAGTAGTCGTCGATTCATATTATTCCAAGAGTGAGTTGTAGGTGCCGACGTAAGCCGAGAATTGGTTGAGAATCTGTGCCGCGACAAACAGGACGGCGAGAAAATAAGCAACGCGTGGGAGCCACGTAATCATCAGGTCGAGACTGTTACGCCAACGCTCTTCGTAGAATTTGGCCAGCCGGTCCAACATCTCGTCGAGGCGGCCGCTCTGTTCGCCGGTCGCCCAGAGTTGAATCAGATCGTCGGGAAACTCGCCGGTCTCCGCCAGCGCCTGACTGACTTCGAGATGGCCGCCGAGCAACGGCCGAGCTTTCTTGTACGCCGCGGCAATTAACGGACTGCTCACCGCGCGACTCGCCTGTTCCAGTGCCGGTACGACGCCGATCCCGGCCGTGAGCATCAGCCGGATCAACGCCACCCACTGACTCAAAGCGTAATCAAACCGGAGCCGGCCAAATACCGGCACCGCTCGCACCGCCCGTTCCAGCGTCACATCCAAGCCCGGCACCGTGAACGCCCAGCGCGCCAACTTCCAGCCGATCCACCCCACTATCACCAAGCGCGCCAGCAATCCTGCCGTCTGCCACAAGTAAACGCCGAGTGAAATCTTGCCCAGGAAAAGTTCCGGAAACGGCGCCAAGAACACCGCCGCCGAGATCAGAAATACCGGATACATCGACCCGGTAATGATCCGCCGCCGGGCTTCCGCCAGTCGCTCGTAATATTGCCCCAGCGACAACAAGCCGACATCCAGCGCGCCGCTCTGTTCGGTAATCGCGAGACACCGCCGGTCGAGAATCGCAAACTGCCGGCCGCACTGTTCCACCGCCTCATGCAGTGGCGTGCCGGCGTTGACCACCGTCGCGAGCTTGGCCACCGTCGCGCGCAACGGGCCGGGGGCCGTCTTCAGCGCCGAGTTCAACGCGCTCTGAATCGGCAAGCCCGCTTTGACGAGCGTGCCGAGCTGACAGTAAAAGTCTGCGAGATTTTTCGACGAGAACTTCACACGATTGCTTTGGTCTTGCCACTTCCTGCCGCGTTTCGCATCTTGCCGCCATGCCCGAGCGCTTCGTTACCGAAACCATTCACGACAAGACGTTAGACGTGTCGTTGCGTCCGAGTCTCTTCGCTGATTTCGCCGGGCAGGGCAAGGTGAAAGAACGCCTCTGTCTCGCCGTCGAAGCCGCCCAGATGCGCGGGGAATCGCTCGACCACATTCTCCTCAGCGGCCCGCCCGGCCTCGGCAAAACCACGCTCGCCCACATCCTCGCCAAAGCGATGGGCGTCAACTGTATCGTCACCAGCGGCCCCGTCATCGAGAAAGCCGGCGACCTGGCCGGCCTGCTCACCAAGCTCGAAGCCGGTGACGTTCTGTTCATCGACGAAATCCACCGGCTCCAGAAAACCGTCGAAGAATACCTCTACCCGGCCATGGAAGACTTCCGGTTGGACATCGTCATCGACCAAGGCCCCAACGCCCGCAGCGTGAAGTTGACGTTGCCGCGCTTCACGCTCGTCGGCGCGACGACGCGGAGCGGTTTACTCACCGCGCCGATGCGTTCCCGGTTTGGCCTGACCGAACGCCTCGACTATTACCGGACGGAAGAGTTAGCCACCATCATCACCCGCGCCGCCGGTATCCTGAACGTCCAGATCGACGCGGCCGGCGCGATGGAAGTCGCCAGCCGCAGCCGCGGCACCCCACGCATCGCGAACAATCTCCTGCGGCGCTGCCGGGATTACGCGCAAGTTAAAGCCAAGTCCGACTTGATCACCCGCGACATCGCCGACAAGGCACTCGCGATGTTGGAGATCGACGAACACGGCCTCGACGAGATGGACAAACGCATTTTGGAAACGCTCGTCCATAAATTCGCGGGTCGGCCCGTCGGCATCAGTTCGTTGGCGGTGGCCGTCGGCGAAGAGCCGGACACGCTGGAAGAAGTTTATGAGCCCTTCCTGATCATGCAGGGCTACATCCAGCGTACGCCGCAGGGGCGAATCCCGACCGCGTTGAGCTACAAGAAACTCGGCGTTGCGCGGAAAAATGACGGGGAACTACTCTAACCACGGAGACACGGAGAACACAGAGAAGAGGAATCTCCGAGAACTCTGTGTCTCCGTGGTTAACTCCGCTATTTCACTTCCAGCGTAAAGCTCTCCGAGTGACTATTGAATTCCGGCGCGTACATGCACTGAATCTCCGCAATCCCTGTTTGATAGTTGCCCTTCAATTGCACGCGCGTGCTGTACTCAAAAACGTAAACGCCCTTCGGTAGATACTCGATGAAGAAGTGGCTCGCGGTATCTCTGGTTGATTCGTAATACGCCAGCCCGTCCTGATATTTATACCGGCTCAACACATTCACCGGCTCCGTGCCGCTGCCGCGCTGGTCTTTCAAGTGGACGTACTCCATGTCGCGATCGGTCCGCAGTTCGACGCGCACCACCAACTCATCCCCAACCCCCAACGCGCCTTTTACCGGTTTTAACATCTGCCCGGTTTTTCCGGTCTCCTTCACCCAGAGCGTCTTCTTCAACTTCAACGGCGTGCCTTCGTACGGCGTCACCTTCGTCATATCCTCGAGGTACTGCCAGTGAACGCTGCCCCAACTCACGCCGTCGTCCACTTTCTTGACGGTGATATTACCCATCGCCGGCTTGATCTCGCCGCGCGCGAAACGTTCCTCGTAGAAACCAGTCCCCGCCTCGACTTTCTCCGGCTTGATCGGCTCACCGGCTAAACTGACTTCCACCAGCGCATCGCTCGCGAGCATGCCGACGCCGCGCAACAGCAGCCCATAGATCGCATCGGCCGTCGCCTTCGTCGTCTTCCAGTCCTGCGTCTGCTTCTGTTTCAACAACCACACCTTGCAATCCTCGACCGCCTGCGCGTCGTTCATCACCTCCGCAAACGCCTCGATCATCATCGCCTGCGTCTCGATCGGCGCGCGATACCACCACCAACTCAACTCCGTCTCGCGCCAGAACATCCCGAGTTCCTCGTTGCTCACGCTGCGTTCCTTAATCGATTGCATGATGGCCTGCGGCGTTTCCTTGTCGCCGAACCGCTGGAGCGCGATAGCCAGATGCGCCTGCGATTGCCGGTTGGCGACCTTCAACCAGAACTTCCGCGCTTGCTGGAGATAGAACTCAATAGCTTCCTTGTGTTCCACCGGCTGGTCTTTTAAGAAAAAACTGCGACCGTACAAGTAGATCGCATCGAGCGAACTCAACACATACTCATCCCGATTCTTAATGTGCCGGTAGTTCTCCGTCATCCACCCATCGAGCGCATTCAACGACTTTAATGCCGGCGTGACATCAATATCCGTCCCGAGATGCCGGAGCCGACCGAACCCCGTCATGATGTAGAGCGAGATATACTCGCTCGGTCGCCCGCCCGGAAACCACGGCCACAAACCTTCACCGAGCTGCTGCTCCGACAACTTCCGCAACGTCCGCGCCATCTCCTCGTTGAGCCGGTTCCCATCGAACAGAATGCCGACGTTGTGCCGGGCCTGCTTCTCGTCCATCGCCTGCCGATACCACGGCGTCTCTTCGAGCATCACCGACTTCAAATCCTGATTCTTCTCCAACGGCGAATCCAGCGCCGGCGTCCCTTTCCACTGATCGAAGATGCGGCGAATCTTCGGATCGGAGTTCGCGATGTGGCGCGCGAGCGTGTTCGCGTACAGACGGTTGAAAAGCTGCTCGCTGCACTCGTACGGGTACTCCATCAAATACGGCAACGCCATCACCGCGTACCACGCCGGCTGCGACACCATCTGCACCGTCAACACCTGATGCCGGAGCGTGTCCGACTTCCCGGACTCAATGAGCTTGGTGAACGCGAATTCCTTCGTCTGCTTCCCGCGAATCGGCAACGGCAGCGACTCCGTCACCAAAATCCGCCGCGACAACACCGGCAGGAAACCTTCCTCACCGTCGCTGAGTGTACCGGTCGAGCCAACGGCCTTGTACGTCAGAAACTCGCAACCATCCGGGATCGTCAACCGCCAAGAGAACGACTTCGATTCTTTCGTGGGAATGTCGAAGCTGAATTCCGCATTCCGCAATCCGAGTTCCGCATTCACTTCCCGCAGCGTCCGCGCATCGCTCATCAACAGCTTCACCTTGCCGGTCTGCCGTTCCGTGGACTGATTGCTGACCTTGACCGTGAACTCGATCATGTCGCCTTCGCGGACAAAGCGCGGCGGGTTCGGCTCGACCATCAAGTCTTTCGCCGTGACGGTCTTGCCGGTGAAGAACCCGGCGCGCAATTGCTTGTCGTGGGCGAAGCCGAGGAACTTCCATTCCGTCAACGCCTCCGGCATCGTGAACTCCATCCGCACTACGCCGTTTGAGTCGCTCAACAAGTGTGGAAAGAAAAACGCCGTCTCGTTCAGATTCTTGCGCGCCGTGACTTTACTGAGGTCGAGAGCGGGCGCGGGTATTCCGAGTGCGTTCTTGGCTTTGTCCTCGCGCTGGAGACTGACTTCTTGTGCCGCCATCGGCGCAGCAGTCGCCGCCGCGACCATGCCCTCAACACCATCCGCCATCGCAGCACGCATAACGCCATGACCGGTTTTGGCCATCCTCTCGCCCTCTTCTCCGAAGTATCCATATCCCCATAGATTCGCGGCAAGATCGGGCGGGAACTGCCGGTAGCTCAAGGCCACGCCGCGCAACGGGGTCGGCCACCAACCGAAGACATGCTGGAAGCTCAACACGGAATTCTCAAAGCTGGCGTTCACGCGATCAACTTCCCGGCGGAACACGCTGAAGCCTTTCATCCAATCGTGTGGCAAGTATTGATCGAGTGATGCGTCATAAAGTCCGGCCACCATCTCGGCGACGGCGCGCTCTTCCTTGGATGGTGTAGCGGCGCTTCTGTGAAGCGCCGAATCCTTTCCATCTGCGCTTCGCAGAAGCGCAGCTACATCGGGTTTCGTGATCACCGCCGTCCACGTCTCCTTCTGGCCGGGCGCGAGCTTCGACGTGAAATGTTCCCACTTGATGTTGAGCTGTTTGTTCGACCACGGCACGTCCACGATCCGCTCGTTCAAGTAGGCGCGGTTCTCGCGCACGTACGTCACCCGCAACGTAAACCCGCCGCGCATCTCCTCGTTGACGGCTTGCTCGATGACTTCCTGCGTGGCCTCCGCCGCCGTCCAAAAACTTTTCAGCAATTTGCCGCGATGCTCAACCTCGACGAACGCGCGTCCCTTGTCGTAGCCCGTGCCCCAAACAGCGAGGAGCGACTCACCGGGTTCAAGCGACCATTTCTCCGCCGTAAACAGATTCGGCACTTTGACCGGATACTTCTTCGCCTTCGCGTCCACGACCTGCACCGGCAACCGTGCCGTGACCGGCTTCCCAAACCGGTCCTTCGTTTCCAACACCGCGCGATAAATCCCCGCCTTGACCGGCAACGCCACTTTCGCGACGCCCTTCTCATCCGTCTTGAAACTCTTCTCCCCCACCACGCCGGCAAGCTCCCACGAATTCGGATCCTCCGTTAGTGGGACAGGCGTCGCGCCTGTCCACCGCAGCCAGTAGCCATGATCAGGCTGTAAGTTTGCTCGTATTACTTTCGCCGGCTGCTTGAGCCGGTAAATCTTCACGTTGACACTGGCCGCCTGCGGTTCGCCATCGAGTGTCTTGGTCTCGATGGTCAACTCCACCGGCTTGCCCGGCGTCTGCCACTCGGCGGCGGACAATGACGCCTGAAGCGCCGTGTAGCTGGCGCGAACGGTCTGTTGATCCGAGCGTGTCTCACCGGTGGTATCGGTCACGTCAGCGTAAACTTGATACTCGAAAACCGGCTCATTCTTTTCCGGTACGCTAAGGTCGGGGCGGGCGGTGAAAGTAACCGGGAACGAGCCGTCGGCCGCCGTGACCGCGCTGCCGTGGGCAATGGCTTGCGACGATTGCCGGCCGAAGAAAATGAAGTCACTCCACCAGCACCAGACCGGGAAGCGGACTTCCCGGACGACCCGCCATTTCACTTTCGCCCCGCCAATGGTGGCACCCGTGTACGCCGTTGCCTTGCCGGTCACTGTTACCTCGGTATTGAGCTTGGCGGCTTCCTTCGGTGGCGCGAGTTCGACTTGGAACTTCGGGCGTTTGTATTCCTCGACGTTGAAGAATGTCGTGCCGCTCGGCCCCTCGATACGCATCCGGCCCATCACCCGGTCGCGCGGCGCAGTAAAGGCACCGTCGAATGAGCCGTAGTCGTTGCAGCGATGTGTCGCGCGAGCGATCTCTTTGTTGTTCGGATCGTAGAACGTCACCTGGACGTCTTCGCGGATGGCTGTTTGATATTCACCGCTGATCTGATTGTAACGAAGATGAATGCCTTTGTAGAAAATCGTCTGGCCGGGCCGATAGAGCGACCGGTCCGTGAAGAAGACCGTCTGTGAGCCGCTGTTCTCGGCATTGTTGTGGTCGAAGTACGATTCCTGCGCGGTCGCCAATTGTTGCCGGCCGAGTGTGGCAACGAACAGACATTGCCGGCCGGCGACTTTCGCGAAACGCACGAGACCGTTTTCATCCGTGTCTTTCTGTTCCGCCGCGCGGAACCAACCTTCCCGGTCCCGCGCCCAGATTTGCACGCGGACATTGGCGACCGGCTCGCCCGATTGCGCCTTCAACACGAACGCCTCCGCCACATCGTCATACCGACGCTGCCGCATCACCAAGGCGAAATCGCTCACCCAGACCGGCGCGACGCTGACTTGGTTATCCTGTTCGCCAAATGACGGGTCGTGGCTGGCGACGATGAAGTAGAAGCCCGGCTTGAGTTCCTGCGGCGCCGGCAGTTTCTCGACGCGCTCCCGGTAATCCGTCGTCGCCGGTAAGTCGGCATTCCATTCCAAAGCCGGGGCTTTCGCGAGGATTTGTTTGCGCTGTTTGTCGTCGAGGTTGTAGAGCCCCCAGCGCTGGCTGGTGAGATACGACTCGAAGTTGTAGGCGACGGCGCGGAAGTAAACTTTCGTGACGTTGCGGTAGGTGACGTTGAGGGACGGAAGTGGTTCGTTCCAGACGCGCTCGGTCTGGATGTTGGCGGATTTGGCTTCGATTTGCTGGATGAGGTTGAAGCATTGCGCGGCGCCGACACTGTTGGGAAAAGTTTTCAGGCCGCGTTCGGCGAGCTTGTGGGCTTCCACCGGCTCGCCTTCTTGATTGAGCACACCGGCCCATTCCGCGATGGCGCGGGCGGAGAGTTCGTGGTCGGCCCAATCGGCGGCGTACCGTTTGAGGGCGGTCTTGTAACGGTCGTTCTTGGTTTCGCCGGTCGCTTTGTTCCAACCAAAAATCAGCCGCGCCAAATCCACGTCAGCGAACGCGGTCTTGTCCTCATCGTTCTGATGGAAGCGGAGCAGTTGCTGGTAGAGCCGGATGGCTTTGAGCGTGGGCGAGGTTTCGTCGCCGGTATCCGGTTGCCACGCCATGAACTCCGTCGCGGTGCCGAAGATTTGGCTCTCGGCGGAAAGACTGAACGCGTCCTCCGCCTGCGCCGCGCCTTGTTCGCCAATCACGTAGAACTGGAGCGCCTCATGCGCGATAAAGTCGAACATCGTCGGCCGGTATTTGTCCGGCAGCGCGCCTTTGACGAGCAAGTCGTCATAAGCGGATACTGGCGTGGCCTTCAGCGTCTTGTCATCCGCGAGCGCCGCAGTGAAATGTTGATCGATCTCGGCGAGGATGCGCGGGAGATCCCAAGTCTGGATGTCCTTACCGGGCGCCGCCGCAGTCTGCGTGCGTTTCAGGAACCGCCAGCGGTTGTGTTGGAAGTAATGCCAGTACCAATGCGCCAGAACCGCTTCGAGCGTCGGCCGCATCTCGACCGGGTATTTCGCGATCTCATTCTGCAGGCGGAAGATTTTCTCTTCCGGTTTGTTGCCCTCGATATTGCCTTCGAGCGCGATCTTCTGGCCAATGGCTTTCACCGCCTCGGCGTACGCCTTGTCGGCCAGCGCGCCATCGATGATCGGCTGCAGGTTTTCGATGGCGGTCTTCGGCAAGCCTTTGTTGACGGCCTCCTGGACTTTCTTCCACTGGGCGTCGCGTGGCCCGGCAAGGGCGGATTGGGTGATGAAGGTGACGGCGAGTCCGATGGCGAGGGCGAGTTTTTTCATGGTGTTCTCCTGAGTGCGACACGGTGACTGGCGAATAGTTCCCAAAAAACTGGATTGAACGGCGGGCGCGTCTCCCGTAACGTCGCCTCTCAACACCATGCCAAAACGTACCGACCTCCACAAGATTCTCATCATCGGCTCCGGCCCCATCGTCATCGGCCAAGCCTGCGAATTCGACTACTCCGGCACGCAGGCGTGCAAGGCGCTCCGGGAAGAAGGCTACAAAGTCGTCCTCGTGAACTCGAACCCGGCCACGATCATGACCGATCCCGAGTTTGCGGACGGCACGTACATCGAACCGATCACCACCGAGGTTATCGAGAAGATCATCGAGCGCGAAAAGCCCGACGCGTTGTTGCCCACGCTCGGCGGCCAGACCGGCCTCAATGCCGCGATGAATCTCTGGCGCGCCGGTATCCTCCAGAAACACGGCGTCGAGATGATCGGCGCGAAGGCGGAGGCGATTGAGAAGGGCGAAGACCGGTTAAAATTCAAAGAGTGCATGCTGAAGATCGGCCTCGATTTGCCGACGAGCGGCGTCGCCCACACGCTCGACGAAGCCCGCGAGATCACGAAGATGATCGGCAGGTTCCCGGTCATCATCCGCCCCGCCTACACCCTCGGCGGCACCGGCGGCGGTATCGCGTACAACCGGGAAGAGTTCGAACGGATGGCCCAGAACGGCCTCGAAGCGTCGCCGGTCACCGAGATTCTCGTCGAAGAATCGCTCATCGGCTGGAAGGAATACGAGACAGAAGTGATGCGCGACAAAGCCGACAACTGCGTCATCGTCTGCTCCATCGAAAACCTCGACCCGATGGGCGTTCATACCGGTGACTCGATTACGGTCGCGCCGATCCAGACGCTCACCGACAAAGAATGGCAGATCATGCGCGATGCCAGCTTCGCCTGCATCCGCGAGATCGGCGTCGAGACCGGCGGCTCGAACATCCAGTTCGGTGTCAATCCCGCGAATGGCCGGATGGTCGTCATCGAAATGAACCCGCGTGTCAGCCGCAGCAGCGCGCTCGCGTCGAAGGCGACCGGCTTCCCCATCGCCAAGATCGCCGCCAAACTCGCCATCGGCTACACGCTCGACGAAATCCCCAACGACATCACCCGCACCACCCCGGCCAGTTTCGAACCGTCGATTGACTACGTCGTCACCAAGATCCCCCGGTTCGCCTTCGAGAAATTCCCGCAAGCCGACCCGACGTTGACCACGCAAATGAAAAGCGTCGGCGAAGTCATGGCCATCGGCCGCACGTTCAAGGAGAGTTTCCAAAAGGCGTTGCGCGGCCTCGAAATCGGCGCGACCGGCCTCTACGGTGGTAAATGGGGTGGCGACCGCACGCTCCGTCCCCGCGAAGAAATCGAACGCAAACTGATTACTCCCTGCGCCGAACGCATCTTCTACATCCGCCACGCCTTCCGTGCCGGCTTCACTCTCCAAGACATCCACCGTCTCACCAACATCGACCCGTGGTTTCTCCAGAACATCAAAGAGATTATCGACATGGAGGACGAGCTGGTGAAGGCCGGAAGTTTGGAAGCCTTGGTGTGATTCCGGCACCGCTGGTATGAATCTTTTCCTCATGACCGACCTCGAAGGCGTGGCCGGCGTCATCAACGGCAGCGATTGGCTTTACCCGACGGGCCGGTATTACGAGACCGCGCGCCGGTTGGTCAATGTGCGGTGCAGTTTGTAGGAGCGACATTCCTGTCGCGACCGGCCTGTCCCGCCAAAGTCAGACGAAGGCAGATCGGGGCAAGAATGCCCCTCCTACGGAGATACCAGATCAACTTGCACGTCGGCAGAAAGTCCGCCGCCTTCTTCGACAGTCAAATGCGCGGTCTGCAGGTGGCCTGCAAAAAAACCGTTGGCGTGGATGGTCACGGTGCCGGTCGCCTTGAGCGAGGCACGGAGCGCGCCGACTAACTCGACGTCCCGATATTCAGCTGGTTCAGTGAGCACGATGGTTGCGCCGTCGGCCACGAGCAGATCGGTGGCCTTTGTATGTTTCTCCGAAAACCGGCACCCGCGGCGCACTTCGAGCCGGCGCATCAACCGGACATTGCCGGACTCGATCACACCTTCCAGAACCATGTCATTCGCGATAATCGTGCCGGATTCGACGACACCATTCGGGAGGACGCGGACCATTCCGCCGGTTTTGATGGTGCCAGTCCACCGTTGATCGACGATGTGATCGGTGAGGTCGAGGACGGCCCGGCATTTGTTGCAGGTCGTATTCGCGGCCCGACCGTGAAGTTGGAATTTGAAGCCGCACTCGAAACACTCGATGAGTTTCTTTGGCGGGAGTGCGGTCGTGCCGGCGCCGGGGGCGCGCAGTTCGGCGGGCGGTGGCGCGGGATGGGCATCCGCAGCTCGCGCCACGGCCTTGATCGTGGCGTAGCTGTCAACGACGTCGACTTTGCGTGACTTGGACACCCGTTCTTTCTGTAGCTGCGGCGTGAGCCGCGGCCGAAGCTTACGCTTCGGCTACAGGTTTTGAATTATCGCCGCACGAATTGTCGGGCGGATGCGGCGTCGGCTTTATCAGCATCGCTATCATCGACCACGGGTGCGCCGGCAATCGGCGAAGCCGCGGCCGGAACACCGGACGGATTGACTTCCGACCGGCCAATGAACGTGACGCCGTCTTCGACGCTGAGCCGTTTGGCGCGGATGTCGCCGGTGACCCGGGCTGAGGACTTCATCTCGATGCGATCCTTGGCGGTGACGTTGCCGTTGATCGTGCCTTCGATGGTCGCGGTGTTGACGGCCAGATTGCCTTTGATCACGGCGGATTTGCCGATGATGGCGTCGCCGGTGCAGTTGAGTTCTCCGTCCAGTTTACCGTCGATGCGGACGGAGCCGGTGCTCTTGATGGTGCCGGTGATTTCGACGTCGGCAGCAATGACTGATTGGGGGGTGGCTGAGTTTTCCATACTACGTCTCCTTGAATGTGTGGCTTTTCTGCGAACCGCACTTGCACCATCGCAGAAAATGCACCGTGGCTCAAGGCGAAACACCTCCCGCTTGTCAAAGTTGCCGGCCTTCGGTAAGGTCGCCGCGCGATGGCGAGTCAATATCCTAAATCACTTTTGGCGCGGGCTAAATCCATGGGCTTTTCCGACCGGCAAATTGCCGCGTTGGTCGGGTCAACTGAGGACGACGTGCGCGCGTTGCGGAAGAAACTCGGGCTGCTGCCCAGTTACCGGCTGGTGGACACTTGCGCGGCGGAGTTTGAGGCGTATACGCCGTATTACTATTCGACTTACGATACCGACGATGACGAGGTGCGCAAGACGGACACGAAGAAGGTCATGATCCTCGGCGGCGGGCCGAACCGGATCGGTCAAGGCATCGAGTTCGACTACTGCTGCGTGCACGCGGCGTTCGCGATGAAGGAACTCGGCATCGAGTCCATCATGGTGAATTCGAATCCGGAAACTGTCTCCACCGACTACGACACTTCAGACAAACTTTATTTCGAGCCGCTCACGCTGGAAGACGTTCTCCATATATATGAGCGGGAGAATTGCTGGGGCGCGATTGCGCAATTCGGCGGGCAGACACCGCTGAATCTGGCGCTCGGGTTGCAGAAGAACGGCGTCAACATCATCGGCACGACACCGCAGAGCATTGAGATCGCGGAAGACCGGAAGTTGTTCGCGGCGATGCTCGACCGGCTCAAGATTCCGCAGCCACCCAACGGTCTCGCGACGAACGAAGAAGAAGCGCTCGCCGCCGCGCATAAGGTCAGCTACCCGGTCTTGGTGCGCCCGTCGTTCGTGCTTGGTGGTCGGGCGATGCAGATTGTTTACTCCGACGAAGAACTACGCCACTACATGCGGTTCGCCGTCGAAGCCTCACCGGAGCGGCCGGTGTTGGTGGACAAGTTCCTCGACGAAGCCATCGAAGTAGATGTCGATTGCATCGCCGACATCGGCATTGGCGGCAACACGGTGGTCATCGGCGGTTTCTTGGAGCACATCGAGTTTGCCGGCTGCCATTCCGGTGACGCCGCGATGGTGTTGCCGCCGCACTCGCTCGGCAAAGGGCCGCTCGAAACGATGCGCCAGTACACTCACACGATGGCGCGGGAACTCAAAGTGGCCGGCTTGATGAACGTGCAGTTCGCCGTCAAGGGCGACGACGTGTGGGTGCTGGAGGTTAATCCACGCGCTTCGCGGACGGTGCCGTTTGTCAGCAAAGCGATTGGCCGGCAACTTGCGAAGTTGGCGGCGAAGGTGATGACCGGCGTGAAACTCCCCGAGTTGGGCTTTACCGAAGAAATCTGGCCAAAACATTTTTCGGTGAAGGAATCCGTCTTCCCGTTCAGCAAGTTTCCCGGTCAGGATATTCTGCTCGGCCCGGAAATGCGTTCGACCGGCGAAGTCATGGGCATCGGCGCTGACTGGGGCGAAGCCTATGCGAAATCGCAAATGGCCGCGCAGCCCGCCTTGCCGAAAAAAGGGAAAGTTTTCATCAGCGTGCGCGACTCCGACAAGGTGCGCGTTTTGGCGGTGGCGCGCGAGCTGGCCGGGCTGGGGTTTGAGTTGTGCGCCACGACCGGTACGGCGAAGGGTTTGTTGGAAGCCGGCTTGAAAGTCCAGACGCTCTATAAATTGTCGGAAGGCCGCCCGAACTGTCTCGACCTCATTAAGAATGGCGAACTCGCGATGATCATCAACACTCCCGCCGGCCAGTCGCCCCGCGCGGACGAGGTGAAGATTCGCACGGCCGCCGTCCAACACAAGATTTCGATCATGACCACCTTGACCGGCGCGAATGCCGCCGTGCTCGGCATCAAAGCGATGCGCGACAAGGGGCTGACCGTGAAACCGATTCAAGCCTACCATGCGTCCTGATTTTGTTCGTTCGCACGGACTCGGCAACGATTACCTCGTTATGGACGTGGCGTATGAGTTGACGCCTGACCGCATCCGCCTGATTTGCCATCGTAATCTCGGTGTCGGTTCGGACGGTATTCTGCTTGTGAGCAAGAATGCCGGCGCGGATTTTGCCGTGCGCATCCTGAATCCCGACGGCAGCGAAGCCGAGAAATCTGGTAACGGGTTGCGGATCTTCGCAAAGTTTTTATACGACCACGGGTACACGACGAAACGGGATTTCACTGTGCATACGTTGGGCGGGATCGTCAAAGTCCAGCTTCTCGAGACCGGTATCCGCGTCGAGATGGGCCGCGCGGTCATCGACCGGCAACTCACGAAATTGGAAGTCGCCGGCCAGACGCTGAACATCACGTCGCTCTCGGTCGGCAACCCACACTGCGTGACCATCGTGCCGGACTTGAAGGCGGTGGACTTGTTCAAGCTCGGGCCGCTCATCGAAAACCATCCGGCTTTCCCGAACCGCACGAACGTTCAGTTCGCGCAAGTGCTCGACCGCGCAAACGTCCGCGCCTGGATCTGGGAGCGTGGCGCCGGGCACACGTTGGCGAGTGGTTCGAGTTCGTGCGCCGTCGCGACGGCCGCGTTCGACAAGGGCTTGGTCGATGGTCACGTGACGGTGCAGATGGAGGGCGGAAATCTCACCATTGAACTCAGCCGACAACTCGATCTTGTGATGACCGGTCCCGTCGAAGAAATCTGTACCGGCAACTTCAGTGCGGATTTAAAGCGCCGGCTGAATCTGCCACTGTAACCGGCCTACAACTTGGAATGACCATTGTCGGTCAGTAATTCCTTAAACTCCGGCAAGTCGCGGAGCGCGTCGAAGTCCTGCTCGGCTTTCGCGAGTAACCGCAGTTTCGGGTCGAGCTGGAGCGCGTGGCGCAACATCGTCAGCGCTTCGGATGACCGCTGCTGCATCGCCCGGTAACACGCCATATTGAAATGCGCGAGCGCGTCTTGGGGGTTCGCGTCAAACGCGTGCTGCAACGTCGCGACGGCGGCATCGAGCGATTGCGTGCGGCGGCGAACGTAGGCGAGATTAATCCAGAGACCGGAGTTGCGCGGGTTCATCGCCGCGAGCTGGGCCATATACGGCTCGACTTCGCTGAGCCGGTTCTGCTCCCACAAGATGGCCGACTTGATCGCCAGCGCGCGTTCGTCGGCCGGTGCGAGCTGCAACGCCACATCCGCTTCGCGCAACGCTTCCTCGAACATTTTCAGATCGAGGTAGCCCGACGCGTACTCCACATGTTTTTGAACTTCGTGATTCATCTGCACCTGTTGATACACTGGCACAAATATATCGTCACGCAACGCCCAATTTGTCATCTTGACTGGCATGTTTTACAAAGCGCTCCTGCGACCCGCGCTATTTCAACTCGATCCCGAGGCCGCGCATGAACGCGCGTTGCACTACGCGCAGCGATTCGGTCGCAGCCGGATCGTGCGCGACACGTGCGAGACATTGTTCTGCGTCCAAGACCGGCGGTTGCAGCAAACCGTGTTCACCTTGGAGTTTCCGAACCCGGTCGGACTCGGCGCCGGTTACGACAAGAACGCGCTCGGTTTGGAATTCTGGCCGGCCATGGGTTTTGGCTTTGTCGAAATCGGCAGCGTGACTTCCCGCCCGCAACCCGGCAACCCGGTGCCCCGGGTATTTCGCTTGCCGGAGCAGCAGGCGCTGATCAACCGGATGGGCTTCAACAACGATGGCGCAGAACGCATTGCTGCCCGAGTGAATCCGCCGTACCGAATTCCGGTCGGCGTGAATGTGGGTAAGTTCAAGCCAGTCGAATTAGCCGACGCGCCGGCCGATTACGCAAAGACCATCGCCGCCTTTGCTGGGCGCGCTGATTTCTTCGTCATCAACGTCAGTTCGCCGAACACGCCGAATCTCCGCAAACTGCAAGACCGGGAATTTCTCGATGACTTGCTTGAAGGGACGCGCTCCGTCGCGTCCGCGCCGGTCCTGCTCAAACTCGCGCCCGACCTGACGTTCGACCAACTCGACGACGCGCTCGATCTTATTCAAAAACATAAACTGGCCGGCGTTGTCGCCACGAACACGACCATCGATCATCCGGTTCCGCCGGAAGGCGGCTTGTCCGGCAAACCTCTCCGCGAGCGCGCGACGGAATGTGTCCGGCATATTTACCGGCAGACGCACAGCAAGCTGCCGATCATTGGTGTTGGCGGCATTTACACCGCGGCAGATGCGTATGAGAAGATCCGGGCGGGCGCGAGTTTGGTTGAAGTGTGGACCGGCTTGATTTACGAAGGCCCAGCAATGGTGGCGAAGATCAATCGCGGGTTGCTCCGACTCTTGGAGCGTGACGGGTTGAACAATATCGCGGAGGCGATCGGCTCGGAATGAAACTCTGGCCGCACATTTGGTCATTGATCCGGTCGCAGGCGCGCGATGCGACAGGGGGCATTGTGTTGATGCTCGTCGGCGTGGCGGCGAGCTTGCTCATGCCGTGGCCGATGCAGATCATTGTGGACTGCATCCTCGGGACGAAACCGCTGCCGGCGTGGTTGCCGGCGGACAAGGCGGCGGCGTTACTGGCGGTGTGCGCGGGGTTGTTGGCGATTCACGTATTGCGCGGGGGGCTTTCGACATGGAGTTCGGTTATGCTCGTGCGGGCGGGGTTGCGGATGACGCACGAACTCCGGTTGCGCGTGTACGAGCATCTCCAAAAACTTTCGCTCGTGTTCCATGACGCGCGCGCCGTCGGGGACTCGGTGTACCGGGTGACGTGGGACACGTTTTCGGTGCAGACGTTGTTTAATGGCGGCGTGGTGCAACTCATCGGCTCCGGTGTGACGCTGGTCGGGATGATGGTGGTGATGTTGAAGTTCGATGTGACGCTGACGTTGCTCGCGTTACTCGTCGCACCGGCGCTGGCGGTGAGTATCAAGTTTTACAACCGGCGCATCGCGGCGGTGTCGAACGAGTACCACGACCGGGAAAGTCGCGTGTCGGCCATTATCCAGGAATCCATCGCGGCCATTCGCACCGTCCAGGCGTTTGCGCGGGAAGAGGACGAGGTCCGGCGGTTCGGGGTTGGCGCGGCACAGAGTGTGGACGCCAATTTGCGGATGACGCGCGAGCAGGTGATGTCATCGTTTGTCATTGGGCTAATCACGGCGACCGGGACGGTGGCGATGATTTGGGTCGGCGGCCAACGCGTCTTGGCCGGGCGGTTGAGCATCGGCGAACTGCTCGTGTTCATCAGCTACGTCGGCATGTTGTACGGGCCGATGAGTTCATTAAGCGGACTGGCGACGGCCATTCAAAGCGCGCTGACGCCGTTTCGCCGGATCGTTGAAATCTTGGAAACCCAGCCGGTCATCCGCGACACGCCGACGGCCCGCCCACTGACGAAATGCACCGGCGTTGTCCGGTTCGAGAACGTCACCTTTGGTTACAACGCCGACAAACCGGTCTTGAAGGAAATCGATTTTGCGGTTCGGCCCGGCCAGATGCTGGCGTTGGTTGGACCAAGTGGCGTGGGCAAGAGCACGATGTTGAGCCTGCTGTTGCGGTTTTACGATCCACAACAGGGCCGCATCCTGGTCGACGACCAGGACGTGCGGGAGTTTCAATACCGGACTCTCCGCCGACAAATCAGCATCGTGCCGCAGGAGCCGGTCTTATTCTCGGCGAGCATTGCCGACAACATCGCCTACGGTCGCCCCGACGCGAGCCGGGACGACATCCTCACCGCGGCCCGACAAGCCGAGGCCGACGCGTTCATTCGGCCACTGGAAAAAGGTTACGACACCGTCCTTGGCGAGCGCGGCGCGACGCTGTCCGGGGGGCAGCGGCAACGGCTGGCGATTGCGCGCGCCTTTCTGAAAAATTCCCCGATCTTGATTCTCGACGAACCGACCGCCGCGTTGGATTCCGAGACGGAAGCCGCCGTGATGCAGGCGATGGATCGGCTCCGGCAAAACCGTACGGTCTTTGTCGTCGCCCACCGGCTCAGCACGGTGCGCAGCGCGACGCAGGTGCTGGTGTTAAACGACGGTCGCATCGTCGAACGCGGGACGCACGATCAATTGGTGGCCCAAGCCGGTCACTACGCGCGATTGTGTAAATTGCAGTTTGGAACGCCGGGATGACGCTGGCCGTTCTCTTGGAAGATGAGCACGTGCTGGTCGTGGACAAACCCGGCAACCTCGTCTGTCATTCGCCCTCGCGACCAGAGCACACTTCGCTAGCGGAGCAATTACGAGCGCACGGGATCGCGATCCCGCGCTTGATCAACCGCCTCGACCGCGAGACCAGCGGCATCGTGATCGTCGCCAAGACCGAGCGCGCCGGCAAGAATCTCGGCAAGCAAGTTCTGCGGCGCGAAATCGCGAAGGAATACGTCGCCATCTGTTGGGGCGAACTCCAGCAGGACGCCGGTACGATTGACCAACCGATTGGTGTCACGACCGGCGGGCCGGTTTATACGAAGCGCGTCATCGATCCCGCCGGTAAGCCGAGCGTGACGGAGTTTACAGTGGAACGCCGGTTGACCGGCTTCACGATCGTGCGCTTGCGGCCCAAGACCGGTCGCGCTCACCAACTCCGCGTGCACCTGGCGTGGCTCGGACATCCGATTGTTGGCGATAAGATTTACGGACCGGACGAGCAGTGGTATTTGGAATTCATTCAGCACGGCGTCACGGACGCGATGCTCGCCCAACTGCTCCTTCCGCGGCATGCCTTACACGCGACAGCGGTGACCTTCCGGCATCCCGACACCCAAGAGCCGGTCCGAGTGAACGCACCGTTGCCGGAGGATATGGCGCGGTTCATTGCGGGGCGGTCATAGATGAAAACGGTGCTCGCCAACATCAACTTTCGGCGGTTGTGGATTTCCCAGATCGCGTTGGCGTTAGGGGATGCACTGATGCAGATGGGGTTGCTCGAATTATTTCGCGTCCACGGCTACGACGAACGGGCTGAGACGGCGAAAATATTTTTTGCCGTCTCGTTGCCGGCGTTGGTGCTTGGGCCGGTCGCAATGGTCTACCTCGGCCGGTGGCAACGGCGCACGGTGTTGATGATCAGCGACGGGCTCCGGGCGGTGGTGGTCGTGGGCATCGTCATGTGGTTGTTGCCGCTGCTGGCCGGGCGTGTGGATCAACAGAGCTTGCTCATGGTGTATCTCGGCATCGGCGCGATTGGGGTCGTGGCGACATTCTATTTACCGGCACGCTCGGCGTTGCTGCCGAATCTGGTCGAACCGGCGCAGCTTATGAAAGCCAACACTTTGTTTGCCACGAGCATGGCCATCGTCACCGTCGGTGGGCGCGCGCTCGGCGGGTTTGTGGCGGAACACGCCGGCGTGCCGTGGGCAGTGTCGGCCAATGCGCTGATGTACTTGGTGAGCGTCGGGTTGCTTGCCCGCATCCAAATGAATCCGCACGCGACGACCGTGACGGAAACCAAGGTCGGTGGTTGGAGCGAATTCAAAACCGGCCTCGCCTATTTGTGGGAGCATCCGACGGCGATGCCGCTGGTGATGGTGTCGGCGGTGTTTGCGTTTTTGCTGGGGCTGCTCGTCGTGGTGTTTGTCGGTTACGCAATGGACACGCTGGGGTTGCGGACCGGTGGCGTTGGCTACCTCGTTGCGGCGGCTGGGATTGGCGCCGGCATTGGGATCGGCTTGCTCGGACAAGGTAAACCGTGGACGAAATCGGATTGGTTACCGTTCGCCCAATTGCTGCTCGCAGCCGGCGCTCTTGTGGCGTTGAGTTTCACAACCAATGTCTGGCGCGCGGCACTGGCCGTGGTCGTGCTCGGCGCGGTCGCGTCCACGGTCATGATTTACATCGACGCAAAACTCCAGGCGCAAATCGAGGACGTTCGGCGCGGCGCGGTGTTTGCCGCCCGCGGCATGTTGAATTCGTTGACGATGCTAATCGCTTTCTGGCTGCAGTTCGGCTCGGCGACTTTCAAAAGGACCCCACCGCCAACCGTCTTGTTTTGGCTCGGGATCAGTGCGGGAGTTGTCGCGGTCGTGATGCTGGTTCTATCGCGGCGGAAGCGGAGTTAGACCGGCGGCGGACATCAAACCGCGCTGGGATTTTGGCTGCTAACCGGCCCAGACATAGAGTGCAACCGCGCCCAACATAAAAAACGCCACACTGGCGCGCCGCAACACCGCGTGCGGCGGGTGCGCAGTTTCCAGGTGGCCGTAATCGTCACTGCGCGCCAGGAGCGGCGCGAGCAGGATCGAAATCAGGCCGCGGGTGGATTGGACGATATTGCCAAGCACCACGCCGATCAGCGCAAAGCACGAATACAAAAAAGCCATCCCCACCAGCCACGTCAATGCATACGGCAATGCCCGCCCGAGGTCGGCCCGATTCACACGCCCAACTGTCAGCCACAACGGCAAGACCGCCACGCCGCACAGAATGTACGATAACGCCACGCCCACAATGGCCGCGCGTAACGGCGGGACCGGCGCGAGCCTGTCGATCAACACGCTGATGTAAAAATCGGAAATTGAATACCCGAGCACCGTCAGCAAAATCGTCACAACCGTCCGGCCCGGCAGCTTTCCGCCCGTCCAATTCAACAACCACGCCGCTGCCGCGGCGACGCCGACCGCGGCCCATTGCCAGCCGGTGATCATCCGCCCCATGACCAACCACGACAGCGTCGCGAGGATCACAATCTTGATACTCAGAAACGGCGCGACCCGGGACGCTTCGACGTGTCGCAAGGCGGTAAATAAAGACGCCTGCCCGACCAAAAAACCGGCGGTAACCATGAACAACGGAAACGCATACTGCGCCACCGTCGGCATGTTCGCCGGCCAGAGCACCGGCAGCAGCGCGAGACATACCGCGGCTTGAATGCCGTGTCCCAGCAGAAGTAACCGCCGCCGCCCGCCACTTTCCTGGCCGACGAAATGCCGCGATTGGAGATACGTCGCCGACTGACAAGTCGCCGCAACCAAACCAAAACCGATGCCGAGTGCTACTGTGGACATATGAGTTGCCGGAGCGCTTGGTGGCGACCGGCGGGCAGATCCGGCTCGGGCCACAATTTGAGCGGGTCCGGCTCGCCCAGTAATTCCAGTGCGGCCGCCGCGCCGCGCGCGAATCGGACCGGCTGAATGCCGGCATCGAGCGCGAGCCGCATGGTGCCGATGAGCCGGTCATTCCACGCCAGCTTGCGCTGCGGATCGCGGATGATGCGCGCGACGGCATCGCGGAGGTAGGGGTTGACCATCCGCGGCAACAAATCTTCCGCATACGCCCGGTATCCCGCCGGCGTAAACAGTGGATCGCCGCCGGCATGTTTCGCGATGAGCGCGGGGCCGGATTCTTCGAGGAACGCTTGCCGGCCAAACTCCAGAAGCTCGGCGTCGATGTCGCTCATGAACTCCAGGCCTTTGGCGTTCGCGAGATAGCCGAGCAACGCGTGAACCGCATTATGTCCGTAGAGCTTCGCTTCTTCGAATGGCAAGAGATCCGGTTTCTCCGCAAAGACTTCAATCCCGCGCTTGAAACCCGGCAACGTGATCTGGGTGATGAGAATCCGGTTGAACTCTTCCACCAGCAACTCGCGGGAGCCGGGAATCACGCCACTCATTTTGCCAATGACGGTGTTGAGGAACTGCACCGGTGCCGTGACCGGCCCGACGGCTTTTTCAAGGAACTCCGCCGCGTGATTGTTGTTCTCCGCTGTGTAGATGACTGCCGGGATTTCTTTTCCGCGCAGGCCGTCAGCCAAGACCGGCGCGACGGAGTTGAAGAAATCCACACTCGGCAAGGCCGTGCAAATCTCGCTGGCCACCCGGATGGCGTTCACCAATTCCACCCGATCCGCCGGCACGGTCGGATTGAAAATCTCGATGCCGGTCACTTCATGGGTTTCCAAGCCGCTCGCGGTTGCGACGTTGACCTTGTATTTCCCGGCATTGCTGCGGACGCGGGCGACAACCTCCGGCACGACTTCGGCGACGACGAGGCGCTGGAAGTTGCCCGACCGGTGGGCTTCGTACAGAAATAAGCCGCCCTGAATTGCCCCAAATCCAAACCCAACAAAAACGCGTGGTTGCATGGAGGCGAAGCTAGGGGAGCGGCGCGGCGACTGTCAAGCCGGCCGGCTCCTCAACGCGCGGGCGCGAGGCGCACCAGGACGGCGCCGTGCCGGGGCACGCTGGCGGTGAATTCGTCGGCGAACACGCCGAGGTCTTGCTGGCGCCAGAGGTCGCGGACGGTTTGCTTGCCGGTCAGTCCGAGGTCGCGCCACTTTGCGGTGACCTTGAACGCGCCCTCGCCGCGGTTGAACAAGCCGACCGCTTGGCTGCCGTCTTCCATGGCCTTGGCCAACACTTCGAGGTTGTCGGTCTTCGCGACCCGCCCTTCAGATCAATGACCAGCGAACTGTCCGCATGAGTGCCCAGTCCGCGCTCGAATTTTTGTCCGCTGCGGATTGCCCCACCATTGCATCGTCTTGCCGATGTCGAGTTCGTCCAGCCAGACGGTTGCCGGCCCCAGCGGCATTGTCCCGGCCAGAACCAACAATAGCATTGCCGAGAGTGTCTTATTCATAGCCGCGTCCTTACTGCATCCCGACACGATGTGGAACTACAGGCCTCACTTCAAACCTCGCGACGCAGCCCCCCGCTTCCTATCGTACCCGGTCCCCCAGCCGGTCTTGCCTTCGCCGCCGGCAATTTGTTAATCTCCCCACAACATGAAACGATCTGAGATCAATTCGGCCCTCGCGAACGCCATACGGTGTTTTGCCGACCACCAGTTTGCCTTGCCGCCGAGGCCGGGTTGGGACGCCACCGATTTCGGCCTTAACGATTTCCACCGGTACGGCGCGGTGCTGGTCAATCTCGCCTTGGAGGAAGAGTATAGCGAGAAGGCCATCTACATGACCCACCGGCAGACGGTGCCGTCGCATTGCCACAAAAAAAAGAAGGAGGACATCATCTGCCGCGCCGGCGTGATTTCGATGCAGGTGTGGTTCGGCATGCCCGGCCAGTGGAACGCCACCGGTAAGATTCAAGTCAACAACGCGCTGCAGACCGTCCCGTCGGGGCACATCTTCCATCTGACCGCGGGCGAACGCATCACGTTGCCGCCGCCGGTCCATCACGAGTTCTGGGCGTTGAGCGACGAGGTGATCATCGGTGAAGTCTCGACAAAGAACGACGATCTCCACGACAACTTCTTCGTGAACCCCAAAGTCGGGCGCTTCCCCCAGATCGTCGAAGACGAACCGCCGCTGGAGCGCTTGGTCGGGGAACAGGGGTAATCCCAATCGTGGACGGCGCGGCGCGCCGTCCTTATTCCTGATGGCAGCATTGTCGAGGTACGCCCTGTGCGACCGGGAAGGGCACTTCGCCCTCCACTTTGATTTGGCAAATTAGTACACTCGCGGGCGTGAGCGATTTCGTTTTTAGTCCGGTGTTGGGCTGGCCGTGGTTGGCGGCGGTCACGGTCGTGATTTTGGCGGTGATGGGGTGGAGTTTCTTTTATGGGCTCCGGTCGAAGTGGCGGATCGCGACGTTATGGAGTTTGCGGGCGGTGGCGTTACTTGGTTTCCTGACGGTGTTGGCGCTGCCACAAAAACGCCATGAGGAAGTGACGGGGTTGCGGCCGCAATTGGCGGTGCTCGTGGATACGTCGGAGAGCATGAGCGATCCGGTGGACGAACTCCAGCCGCGGCGCGCGGAAAAGGTGCAGGAGTTTTTCAAGTCGCCAACACTGACGCAGGCGCGCAAGGATTTTGATGTGCGCGTGTTTACTTTTGATCAGCAGCTGACGGAGACCGGCGACGACGTGAGTAAGTTTTCCGCCAAGGGCGACCGGTCAAATCTGCTCGGCGCGCTCCGGCAGGTGGAGGATCGGTTTCGCGGCCAGCCGTTGGCGGGGGTGCTGGTGTTGAGCGATGGGCTGGACACGGTGGCCGGGTCGAAGGCGTTGGAGTCGGTGGCGATGGGCGTACCGGTTTTTCCGTTTGAGTTGGAAAAGATATTCAAAGCCCAGCCGAAATCGAAGCGTGTCTCCATCGTCAATGTCGATCATCCGCAACGCGTGGTGGTCGGTTGGGAAACGGAGATTCGCGTGGTCGTCAGCGGCGCCGGCATGAGCGGGCAGACGATTCGGTTGGAGTTGTGGCGCGACGGGGAACGCTTTCAGGAGACGACGGTCGCGTTTGGCGAGGATGAACAGACGCGGGAAGCGACGTTGGCGGTGACACACGAGCTACCGGGTGTGGCGCAGTACGAATTGCGGATTCCCGACCCGGCCGCTGACAAGGAGTCGCAGAATTATCCGTTCCTGATCGAGGTGATCGAAGCGGGCAACCGGGTTTTGTATCTGCAGAATGCGCTCGGGTTCGATTTCAAGTATCTTCGGCAAGCGCTCGTGAGCGACCGGAATCTGCAACTGGTAACGTATGTGCGGTGGACGGACAACCGGCTGGTGCAGATGTCCGATCGCGGGAATGTTTCGCAGAAGAAGCCGCTGGAGTTTACGCAGGCGGCGTTGGCGAAATACGCAGTCATTGTGTTGGGCGATTTGCCGGCGGCGGCGATCCCGACGGAGGGATGGCAGGCGATCCGTGAATTTGTCGACCGGGGCGGGGCGCTTGTGTTGTTGGGCGGCGCGAATAGTCTCGGGTCGGGGGCGCTGGCGGAAACGCCGGTGCGCGAGTTGTTGCCGGTCAAGCTCGACGCGCAGACGGTTTATCGCGAGGGGAAGTTCCCGGTCGAGATCACTCCCGCCGGCTTGCATCATCCGGTGTTCGGTGCGCTGTTCGCGAAGATGAATGACTTGCCGCCGTTGCTGACGTGCGATCTCGTGACGGACGTCTCGCCGACGGCGGAGGTGTTGGTGCAGGTCAATCTGGGGGAGACGCGCGCGCCGCTGGTGGTGGCGAACCGGTTCGGGCAGGGGCGCGTGGTAGCGGTGTTGACGGATACGATTTGGCGGTGGCGGTTGGCGGCGAAGAGTTGGATCGGGACGCGGTCGCCCTACGACACGTTCTGGGCGCAGTTGATGGACTGGCTGATTCCGAAAGAACAAAACAAACTCGCGGACAACCGGCTGGAATTATTTACCGACAAGACGAGCTATTTGACCGGCGAAAAGCCGGATGTACGCGCGATTCTCACCACGCAATCCGCCAAACATCCCGCCACCGTCGCGGTTCGGGTTCACACCCCGGACGAAAAGCTGTTCGAGTACACGCTCCAGCCGGCCCTGCTGCAGACCACTGACGGCCGGCAAGTGCCGGGGTACCGCAGCTCGATTGATCTCTATGTGCCGGGCGTTTACAAAGCGGAAGCCACGGCGGCCGTCGGCGGCACCAACATCGACGCTAGCACCCGCTTCATCGTCACGCGCCCGGCCACCGAGATTACCGGCAAACCGATCAACCGCGAATTGCTCACGCGGTTGGCCGAAACCAGCCACGGCAAGTTCAGCACCCTGGGCGAATGGTCGGGCTGGAGCAAAGATCTGCGCGTCGAAGAACAACACTTCTCGCGCGTTCAGCTTGTGGACTTGTGGAATCATCCACTGCTGTTAGGTTTTCTGCTGACCATGTTGGCCGCCGATTGGATTGTCCGCAAACTTTGGAATTTGCCATGAGAACAATTTTTCTTTTCGCACTCTTGCTCGGCGCGGCGCACGCCCAACAAAATCTCGTACCGAACGGCGACTTTACCGGCCCGGACCCGTTGAAAAGTTGGCGGATCGATTTCCCGTACCAGAGCCGGTATGTGAAGAATGCCGGCTACATGAAGGTGGTCAGTCAGGCCGGTCGCAAATGCATCGAACTTAACCTGCCGCCCGGCGTGGCCGGCAATGAAGGTGGCAAAGTGGAAACCGCCTTCATCCCGGCCGTGCCCGGCGCGACGTACCGGGCGTCGATCGATTGTCTGACGTGGGATTTCGGGGCGAAGCTTCACGCCGAGGCGTACACGACCGACCCGCGGCCGGACGGTAAACAGAACACGAGTCTGTTTGTCATTCCCGGCACGAACGGCGCGCCGGGTAAAGTCATGTGTTACCGGGCGCAGTTCCCCGATCCGCCGGGCCACGGCCGGCAATGGTCGACGATCACCCGCGAGTTTACCCTGCCGGCGTCCATCAAAGTCGCCGGTAAGGATTGCCCGCCGGAGTTCATCGTTCTCAAGGTGGTGGCCTACGCCGGCACAATGGAAGCGGGGAAATCGTACTTCACGAATTTCCGCCTCGATAAAATCAAATAGTATTCTCGCGGCACTATCGCTTCACAAACCGGTTTCAGCTACCCGTTCGCCGTTCCTTCCAGTAGCCCGGCTCCCGGTGTAGGTGCATCACCGCCAAGATTTCAATCTGACCTTCCACTTCTTGGAAAATAATGCCGTAGGGAAAACTCACCACGCGACACTGCCGAACCTCTGGTTCAATTTCCCGGTACAGGGCGGGCCGGTCACGAACGCTGCGGGTCGCCGTCCGCACGGCTTCCATAAACCGATGACCCAAGCCCGGCTCTTGGAGTTCGTAATAGCGGGCCGACTGGTGGAATTCCGCCCGCGCATCGGGATGAAACCGATACGGTTTCACCGAAGTTCCCGGCTGATTTCGTCGAACACTTGGTCACCGGGGATGGCTTTGACCTGACCGGCCTTCAACTCCTGCCGACGGCGCTGGATTTCAGTCCGCCACGCGTCGCTGATCTCGAACGTCTCCCCCTCATCCAAGCTCTCCAGCAGTTTCTCCGCAAGGAAAGCCCGGTCTTGCCGCGGCAGTCGCAAGGCACTGCTCACCACGTTTTCAGCTTTCGGGCTCATGCAAACATCTTAGCCGATCAGCGCCCCGAGTCAACTTTGCCAAGCCACCGGTAGAGTTCTAAACTTTGAGCAGCCCCACGCCTCCTCTCTTGGCCATCCTCTCGCCCGCAGGCGGGAGAGTCGGCGCGCCCGGCGGTCACGCCCTACCGGCTACGGGTTCATTCAAACCGTTGGGTAACCGGCACCCCCTCACCTTAATCCTCTCCCGTTCGACGGGAGAGGGTTAGGGTGAGGGTTCTGCCCATTGGTTTGACGTGCACCCACTAATCACCGCCGCCTTGACGCCATGTTTGCGTTGGCTACGTACTCCCGTTCAGTGGTAGATTAAGGCATGGCACTGTCAGCGAAAATGGTTCATGACCGGCTGCAGGAGTCGGCGCGGCGGCTGCGGTTGTCGCGGAGCGGGCGCTTCGTCATATTCGGGGCGGTGACCGCGTTGTTTATGCTCGTGCTGGCGTTGCTCCTGGATGCGTACTTTCATTTCGGGACGGCGGGCCGGTGGCTGGGGTTTGGGTTGATCTTCGCGCCGATTCTCGGGGCGGTCGGGCTGGCGATCCGGTCGTGGCGGGCGCCGATCTCGGAGGCGAGCATGGCGCGGCGCATCGAAGGCGTCACCGCCGGCTCACGCAACGTTCTCATCAGCGCGATTCAATTCGACCGCGAGTTACCGGCGGGAACTTCGATGCGTGAGGCGTTGTTTGCGGAGATGACGGATCCGTTTCCGAAAGTGGCGTGGCGCGCGGTGTTTGATGTGCGGCTGCTCCAGAAACTCGCCATTGGGTTGTCGGTCGTGCTGGTCGCACTGATCGGTTGGGCGGTCATCAGTCCGTCGCATTTTGCGAACTCCGCGGCCCGGCTGTTCTTGCCAGGCAGCCAGATTGCGCCGTTGACGCGGACGCAGATCGTGAGTTGCGAACCCGGTAACGCGCAGATTGTGCATGGCGGAAATTTGTCGATTCGCGCGACGTTGGGCGGCGAGGTGCCGCGCGACGCGTGGGTGGCGTACCGGGAGGCGGGGTCGAGTTGGCAGAAGTTGCCGATGAACCGGGAAGTCGGCCAGCCGGTGTTTACGTTTCACTGGAAGGAAGTTAATCAGCCGCTGGAGTTGTATATGGCGGCGGGCGACGCGCGGTCGCCAACGTACCGGGTCGCGGTGCGGCCGAAGACCGGGATTCGGACGCGGGTCGCGGAGATTGAGCCGCCGGCGTACACGAAGTTGGCGAAGGCGGCGGTCACCGATTTCACGATGTTGCAGAATGTGGTGCCGGGGTCGCGAGTGGTGGTGCAGTTGGCGTTTAACTATGGCTTGAGTGAGTTGGTGCCGACGACGGACATTGGCGTGCCGCTCACGACGGATAACGACGACGCGCAACACTGGCGCGTGAGTGGCCGGGTGTTGGTGAATCAGGCCATCAAGCTGGCGTACCGGGATTCGGATGGATTTAGCGGGACGGAGGCGTTGCAGATCGTCGTCAAACCGGATGCAGCACCGAAGATTGTAATTACCGATCCGGCGGAGGGCCGGCAGTTGGTCGCCACGCGGGACGGGACGCTGGATGTGACGTTTACAGTGACGGATGATTTTGGGTTGGGGTCGGTGGCGCTCTGCCGGAGTACGTCGGGCGGTCAGGAGGTCGTGCAGGAGTGGAAGGATGTGGCCGGCAAGACGACGTGGACGAGCAGCGCGCGGATTGAGCTGCGGAAGTTTGTGGCGGACGACAGTGGCCGGCTGAGTTTTGTGATCGTGGCGAAAGATCTAAACGATGTGACCGGCCCCGGGGTGACGACGTCCCGGCCGATCGTCATCTTGACGCAGACGGCTGACCAGATGCAGCAGCAAGCTGATGCGGTGGCGGCGAAGTTGCAGAAGTCGCTCGAAGATTTGTTGAAGCTACAGCAGGTGAATCTTGACGAGAGTCGCAGTGCGGCGCGGTTGAAGACGGCCGGCAGCGATGTGTTTGCGCCGCTGTTGAACCGGCAGGTCGAGATCGGTGACCTGGGCCAGAAACTGGCGGCGCGGGCGGATAGTGTGGCGGCGACGGTGAAGGTCGTGTTGCAGGCGTTGACGCAGCAGGAAATGCCGGAAGCGGTGCTGGTGTTGCGGAGCGCGGCGAGTTCGACCGGCGACGCGCGGGCGCTGGCGTTGGGGCGGGCGATCGAGTTGGAGCAGGTGATTTTGGCGCGCTTGCAAGGCACGCCGGATTTGGTGAAGGCCGGGTTGCAGACGGAGCAGTTGAAGAATGTGCTCGCAGGCGTTGAGGATTTATTGCGCCAGGAACGCGAGTTGCACCGCGATACGAAGACGGCCACGGAGTCGACCGCGTCGACCATGGCGGACCGGCAAGATCAATTGGCGGATGAGGCGGTCAAGGTGCGGGAAGGGTTGGCGAAGAGCGCACAGTCGGCGCCATTGGCGGACAAGGAGTTTACCGGCAAGCTGGTGCAGGCGGCGGCCCTGTTCGGTCAATTGCGGATTTACGAGGACATGTTGACGGCGGCGGAGCAATTGCAGGTGAAGAAAGTGGCGGCGGCCACCGGGACGCAGGCGCAGGTGATTACGAATCTGGTGAAGGTGGTGGCGCTGCTCAACGAGACGCGGTTGGCGAATGCGTTGGATGAGATTGGCAAACTCAAGGACGCACTTGAAGGGATTAAGGACAAGCTGAAGAAGCTGGAAGTGATTCAGCGCGACATCGTCGAGAAGAGCAAAGAGCAGGCGCATAAGGACGAGTTCGATGCGCAGGACAAAGCCACCGCGCAAGAGATCAAGGAGACGAAGGATCTGATGGCGAAAGTCATCGAGCAGATGTTGACCGACGCGCATGTGTTGCCGGACTTCAAGCCGGCGAACGAATTGCGCGCGGAATTGGTGTCCATCTACGAAGACGTGATTCAGGCGGATAAGCAGGACGCCGAGGAGGGGAAGTTGAAGATGACCGAAATCGCGGTGCAGAAAGAGGACTGGATTTTGCAGGCCATCGAAAAGGCCACGAAGATTTCGGATGACTTGGAGATGTGGTTGCCGAATAGGACGGACACGACGAAATGGTTGCTGGAGAATTTTGACACGCACGAAATGCCGCCGATGCCGCTATTGCCGTTGAAAGATCATTTTGAAGACATCGTCGGCGATTTGCTCGAAGAACAAAAAGGTATGGCCGAGCAAGCCAATGATCCGAATTCAAACCAGCTCTTTGCGGAGAATCCCGGTAACGGCTGGGACATTGCGGATGGCCCGCAAGGCGCATTTGGCGCGCAAGGCAAATCCGGCAACCAGCGCCCGAACAAGAACGAGCAGACCGGCCGTTCGAGCGGTGGCCGGCAAGGGATGACCGACGGCGAGATGGCCGGGGACACCGCGAAGAATTTGGAAGGCTCGGAAGTCGATACGCGGCGCACTAAAGATCCGATGCAAAAGGGCCAAGTCAAAGATGAAGACGGCCCGAGCGAGACGAAGGCGACCGGCGGCGGCAAGGCCGGTGCATTTAGCGACCGGCAGGGGATGGACGGGAACGCGCCGTTGCGCGGGACGCAGGCGCCGCGGCAGTTGGCGCCGAACGCGCTCGCGGTGGAACAAGCCTTGTTGAAAGAGAAAGCCGGTAAGGTGTATGCGCAGGCGTCGATGTTGTATCTCCGCGCGAACGGGATGGCGGATGTGGTGCGACTGATGGAGGAATCGGAGCACGCGTTGCAGGAAGGCCGGCTCAAGGATTTCAACGGGCTCCACCAAAAGATCATGCAGCGTCTTACCGCCGTGAAGGGCAACATTGCCGGCGGGAACGTGGTCGTGTTGCCGCCGGGGGAAACGGTGCGCGCGGCGGAGAAGCAAATGGCGGGAGGCGAAGAGGGCGTGGTACCGGCGCAGTATAAAGATATGATGGCGGATTACTACCGGTCGTTGACGCAGGAGAAGTGATGACCGGATTCGCTTTGTTGCTTGCCGCCGCTGTGCTGGCGGCCCCCGCCCGCTGGATTTTTCCCGATGCGCCGTTCCGCGCGGTGGTGAAGTTGGACAAACCGTCCGCCGAACCCTCCGCCGGGATCGCGATTAACTTGCCGGAGTTCGGGAACACGACGGACAAACTGTTGGACGTGGTTATGACCGACGCCGCTGGCGAGTTTCTGCCGGTGGCGCAAGTCTGGCGCGGGAGTGGCCGGGAGGTATTGCTGGTGGCGAAAGAGTTGCGGGCCGATCAGGAGTATTACGTTTACTTCGGTGGGGCGCGTTTCCGGCAGGGGCCGATGTGGCAACCGCAAATCAGTTTACTCATGGAAACCCGGCAGGTCGCCGCGCCGCGGGCAATCGAGTCGTGGGAGAAGATGGACGCGGTGTGGCGCGGCGCGCCTGAGGTTGATGGGGCGGGTTGGGTGGCCAACATCTATCAAGGCACGAATCCATTTGGCAACAGCCGGCGCTTTCTCTCGCATTACACCGGCTATCTGCGGACTGAGAACATGACGAAGTTAACTCTCTACACGCTTTCCTCGGATGCCTCGTTTGTGTTGGTGAACGGGAAATATGAATTCGGCTGGCCGGGCGAACATCCATCCGTCGCGAATGCAAAGACCGTGAACTCGCAAGCCGTGTCGTGCGCCGGCCCGCTGACGCGCATTGATTATTACCAAGCCAAGACCGCCGGCAATCATCCCACGATGGTGCTGGGTTGGCAGAAGGGCGATAAACTTCAGACCATTCCCGAGACGGCGTGGGTGCATCCCGGGACGACGAAGCTGGTCCGCATCGAACAGGCGCAAGGCTGGCCCGTGCCGGCACCGCTTCTCAAGGTGCGGTCGTACATGGGGTTTGCGGACTTGTGGCTTTATGAAGTGACCGGCACATTGGCGGACGAGTTGCCGGCGGGGTGGGCGGTGCAGTGGAAGTTTCCGGATGGCTCGACGAAGACGCAACGCGAGTTCACCCGGATTGTGGTCGGCGACGATTCGCTGACGGTCACAGTTAAACTACAGAAGGGCGTGGACGAATTGACCGGTTTGCGGCAGGTGAATTTTACTGAACAGATCCCGGCGGCGTCTGTTCAAAATGCCGGCGATATGAGCCGGTACCTTGGCGCGATGGCGGCGGAGAATCTCAGCGAACTGGCCGCGGCGACATTACGCGGGTATGTCGCGTTTTTGCTGGCGGCTGAGAAAGATCAGGCAGCCGGCCCATTGGCCGAAGCGTGGTTGAAAAAGAATCCGGATGTGAATGACGCGCTCTGGTTGCCGGCGCAGGTGTGCCGGTTGCGCTGGCTGGCGCAGTCGGATGCCCGTGCGGCCGTCGAAGAGTTGCGCCGGATCCCACCGGCGGGGCGGTCGAAGTACACGGCGCCATTGGATATCCTCGAATTGGATTTCCTGGTGTTTTACTTGAACGACGCGATGGCGGTGCCGCGTGCGTTGGAGATCAGCACGCGGGATCCGAAATCGGAGACGGCGCGGTTGGCATTGGTGCGCGCGGGGGATTATTGCCGGCTGCAGGAAAAGTATCCGGAGGCGATCAAGTATTATCAGCAAGCCCAGCGCGCTGTGGTTGAAGGGTCGGCGGGGCGGAAGTTGCCGGCGCAGGATCGGGCGTTCTCGATCACGATCCGGGATTTGCTCGAACGTGGGGACGTTAATATTGCGGAAGATAAATTGCAGGAATGGGAGGCGGTGCATCCGGTGGGAAAACTCGCCAGCGATTTTCTGATTCTGCGGGGCCGGGTGTTGATGGAGTTGGGCCGGTGGCGGGAGGCGTTGGTGGAGATCGAGTCGTTTGAGAAATTGCAGGCGGAGAGTCCGTTTCAAATCGATGCGGACTTTTACCGGGCGCGCGCGTTGTTTGAACTGGGCAAGAAGGATGAGGCGCGCAAGATTTGGAGCGAGATTGCGATGAAGTATCCCCAACATGCACTCGCGGAGAGGAGCCGCCAATGGGCTGGCAAGTAATTGCGGTATTGTTGTTTTCGGCAAGTCTGGCGCTGGCCCAAGCGGGGCGGATTTATACCGCGCCGGAACCGAGTGCGACCGGCGGGATCGTGGGGATTGTGCCGGTTGAGGGACTGACCCACGTGCTGGCGATTGACCAGGAGCGAGTGAAGGTTTTTCGCGGGAGCAGTTCCGGCGGACAGTTCCGGTTGGAGCATTTGCCGGTCGGGAAATACGATGTGGTGTTGGTAACAAACGGGCGGGGCGTTTACGAGGGGTTGCGGTTGGGGGATGAGATTCAGTCGATGCCGACCGGGTTGCGGACGAATCTGGAGAAACGGATCGCGTTGGCGGATTCATTTTTTAATCGCTATAAGGTTCATCGCTGCGGCGTCGATGGGGAGCGGGTGCTGGTGTTGGTAGAGCGGATCCGGGACCGGTTGATCTTGCAGCAGTCGGGTGAGAAGTTGGACGCGAATTTGCGCCGGCTCGAAGTGATTGAGTTGGAGCAAGCGACGGATGATTGGCAAATGATTCAGTCGCGTCACTTGTACCGGGAAGGCGAACCGATTGAGAAATCACCACCGTTTTTGAAGCATGCGTTTGTCGCCGGGTTGAGTAGTATTCGCGTGGTGGATAGCGTAAAAGAATTGGGAACAGTAACCTTGCCGAAAGATTGATATGCCAAGAGTCAAAATTATCGAGGGCGAACAGGCCGGCCGTTTCACCGATATTACGACGCCGGAGTTTACGATCGGGCGCGATCCTGATTGTCATTGGCAGGTGGATTTGCCGTCGGTTTCGCGGCATCACGCGCGCATCTATTCGACGAACGGCGCGTGGCGCATCAAGGATCTCGCCAGCGCCAATGGCACGAAGCGCAACGGCCGGGAGATCGACGATAGCGAGTTGATGGACGGGGATCGAGTGGCGATTGGTGACATTCCGGTTTTGTTTGAGAATGTGGATCGCCGCGCGCCCGCCGCGCCGGTGGTGAGCGACGAAGCCGATATTCAGGCGACGGTGAAAGAGATGAGTCGGAAGACCAAACTCATCGAGGCGGAAATTTCCAAAGCGATCATCGGCCAGAAACAAGTGATTCTGCAATTGCTGACCGCCGTCATTTCCAAAGGCCACGTTTTGATGATCGGGATGCCGGGGCTGGCGAAGACGTTGATGATCAGCACCCTTGCGAACGTGCTCGACCTCAAGTTTCGGCGCATCCAGTTTACGCCCGACTTGATGCCGTCGGACATTACCGGCACGGACGTGCTCGAAGTGGACGAGAAGACCGGGCACAAGGAATACCGGTTCATCAAGGGGCCGATTTTTACGAACATCCTGTTGGCCGACGAAATCAACCGGACGCCGCCGAAGACGCAAGCCGCGTTGCTCGAAGCCATGCAAGAACAGCGCGTCACCGCCAGCGGTCACACGTACCACCTCGATTTGCCGTTCTTTGTGTTGGCCACGCAGAACCCGCTCGAACAGGAAGGCACGTATCCTTTGCCGGAAGCACAGCTCGACCGGTTCATGTTCAGCGTCTACATCGATTATCCCACCGAAAGCGAAGAAGAACTGATCGCCAAAGTCACCACCGGCCAGCGGCAGGTGGACCTGAAAAAAGTTTTGACCGGCGCGGAGATTCTCAAACTGCAAGACGTCGTGCGTGGCATGCCGGTGTCGGATCACGTCGTGAAGTACGCAACCCGGTTGGTGCGCGCCACGCGGCCGGGCGATGAGCGGGCGCCGGACTTCATTAAGAAATGGATTCATTGCGGGGCCGGCCCACGGGCGTCACAATTTCTCGTCATCGCCGCCAAAGCCAATGCGGTCATCGACGGCCGGTTGCTCGTCACGGTGGATGACGTGCGCGCTGCGGCGCGGGCCGTGTTGCGGCACCGGATGTTCACCAACTTCACCGCTGACTCCGAAGGTATGGACACCGACAAGATCGTCCAGAAGCTGGTCGAGACTGTGACCGAGCCGGGTGAGAAAGATTATTAGCGGCGGTGGTTCCGGCTAAAATTCGTCGTAAGCGATTTGGGAATCGGCGACGCCCAGTTGACTCAGCATCTTCAGACTGGCTTTGATCATCTGTGGTGGGCCGCAAAGATAGAACTCAATGGCCCGGACGTTCGCATGGGATTTCAGATATTGTTCGAGCACCACTTCGTGAATGAAGCCGTGGTGGCCGGTCCAGTTGTCCTCAGCTAATGGCGCGGACAGCGCGAGGTGAAAATGAAAGTTAGCGAACTTGGCGGCCAAGCCCGCGAAGTAATCGTCGTAAAAGATTTCCTGCCGGGACCGCGCGCCGTACCAGAAGCTCACCCGGCGTTTCGTTTGCGTCGCCTCGAATAAATGCGCGATGTGGGACCGCAATGGCGCCATACCGGAGCCGCCGCCGATGTAGACCATTTCTTTCTGGGTCGGTTTGATGTGGAAATCACCGGACGGGCCGATGGCGGTCACGGTGTCACCGGGTTTGAGGTTGAACATGTACGCGGAGCCGAGGCCGGGCGGGCAATCCTGGCCCGGCGGCGGCGTGGCGATGCGGACGTTGAAGCGCAATTTGGTTTCGGTCTGCGGACTGCCGGCGAGCGAGTAGTTGTTGCGCCGGCCCGCCGCGGGATTGTGGGCCACGAGATCGAAGACGTGTTGGGCTTCCCAGACCGCCGCGTACGGCTGCGGAATCGCGAAGTCCCGGAAGCGGATGGTGTCGTAGGCCGGGATGTCGAATTGCAGGTAGTCACCGGGCGTGAACTCGATTTTCTCCAGTGGCTCGAAGACCAACTCGCGGATGAACGTCGCCACACTGCGATTACTCACGACGCGCAAGTGCCAGGTTTTCTGGTGCCGTGCGCCGACGCCACCGGCTTGGAGAACATTGAGAAACAGCCGCCCGTGCCGGCTTTCGATGGGATACGTCGCCAACCCGCGACAGACCGGCGCCCGCGCCGGTGAGCCGTCGGCCAGATTAAACCGGCCATTGTGTTTCGAACATTCGACGGTGCCGCCGATGACGAGGCCGGTTCCCAAATGTGTGTTGCCGTGGGTGCAGATGCCGTCGGTGGCGAACAGCGTGCCGGCGTCATCGCGGTAGAGCGCAAAAGTTTTGCGACCGTGATCGAACCGGATCACGTCGGCTTTACCCAGATCGGCGTCGGCGCAAACTTCAATCCAGCCGTCCGCATTGGGCGAGGCAGCCGAAGTGCGCGGGGCGTCCGCCGGCAGTTGTCGCGGCGGTGGCAACTGGCGTTTGATGTGGTAGCCCGGATCTTTCACCTGGCGGCGGATCGTCGGCAGGATTTCGCGCCACGCCGCCAAGATCGAGGGATACGGCGTTGGGAAGTCGGCCTTGACCGCGGCATGTAACTTGGGCAACGCATGGTACGGCACGAGCGGGAACATGTGGTGCTCGACGTGGTAGTTCATGTTCCAGTAGATGAACCGGCTAATCGGATTCATGTAGACAGTCCGGCAATTGAGCCGATGATCGAGGACATTCTCCGCGAGGCCGGCATGCTGCGGCGTGTTTTGCACGATCATCAACCACGTCCCAAAAAACTGCGGCAGGACAAACAGGAAGATGGGAATCCAGCTCTGCCAGACCACCGCTGCCGCGATCACCGCCGCGTAAATCGCGAGAATAATCCGGGCATTGCGCGCAACCTTCGAAAACTCACTCGCCGGGAGGAACGTCCGTTCCGCGGCAGTGATCTTTCCCAGCGCGTGCCGGATCAAATTCGGAAAATACGTGCGATAGACCCCCACGCAGAACAGCGCCAACACCAACGCGCGCAGATCCGGCGGCCGCGGAATCTGGATTTCGGGATCGCGCCCCACGATGATGGTATCGCTGTGATGGCGGGTGTGACTCCAGCGCCAGATCACGGACTCGCGCAGCACCATGAACGACGCCACTTGATAAACCATCGTGTTCAGCCAATCGGTCTTGAACGCCGTGGCGTGACCGCACTCGTGCCAGCGCGAGTCCGAACTGGTGCCGTACAGCACGGCGTAGATCAAGTACGGAACTACCGCCCACCAAGTTCCCCACAACGCTACCGTCGCGTACCCGGTGCCGACCAGCAGGGCAACGAGCAAGAGCGTGTCGCGAATGGCCGGCCCGTCGCGCCGTTCAAGAAACTGCCGCATGACGGCTTTCGGAATAGGGGTGGTGTACCACTCGGCCTCGGCGAGTCCCTTTTCCACCGCCACCGCCGCATTAACGCCGGTAAGACTATAATCAGGAGTAATGGTCTGACTCATCGATTGCGAACCTCCAGCACCCGGCAAAACTACCAGAGGCGACCGGCGGTGACGAGCGGATTTTTACGGCATCTACATGGACGACGAAACCGCCAACGTCGAAGGCAATCTCTGCTGGGGGCCGGCCGGTCAGGCGTGGTTCGACAACAGCCATAGCAAACGCGGCGGGCCCGGCAACCCCGTGCCGCCAAACAGTCTCGACTGAGACACCGACAGGGTGCGGCTACCGGATCCCGACTTTGCGGAACGTGTTGTTCACTTCGCGGAAGTGGATGCTCACGTCGAAAAGTTGCTCCACGTCGGCGCGCGTGAGATGCGCCATGACTGCCGCGTCTTCGAGCAGCAAGTCCTTGAACATCCGGGAATCCTTCCACGCCTTCATCGCGTTGGTCTGAACGATCTTGTAGGCCGCCTCGCGCGTCAGCCCTTTCTTCGTCAAGCCGAGCAGCACCGCCTGCGAGAACGTCAGTCCCCGGCTCAGATCGATGTTCGCCTGCATCAGCGCCGGGTAGACGAGCAACCGGTTCACGATGTCGGTCAACTTATAGAGCATGTAATCGAGCAACGTCGTCGAATCCGGCAGGATGACACGCTCGACGCTGCTGTGCGATATGTCGCGTTCGTGCCAGAGCGCGACGTTTTCCAGCGCGGCTTGGGCGTTCCCGCGCAACACGCGTGCGAGGCCGCAGAGGCGTTCGCACGTGATCGGGTTGCGCTTGTGCGGCATCGCGCTCGAACCCTTCTGGCCTTCCGCGAAAAACTCTTCGGCTTCGAGCACCTCGGTGCGTTGCAGATGCCGGAACTCCAGCGCCCACCGGTCAATCGAACTCCCCACCAACGCCAGCGCCGTCGAAAACTCCGCATGCCGGTCGCGCTGCAAAACCTGCGTCGAAATTTTTGCAGGCTTCAGCCCCAACTTCCGGCAAACATACGCCTCTACTTGCGGCGACAAATGCGCATGCGTCCCGACCGCGCCCGAAATCTTGCCAACCGCCATGATGGCGCGCGCGCGCTGCAGCCGTTCGAGTGCCCGGCCAAACTCGTCGTACATCAACGCCATCTTCAACCCAAACGTCGTCGGCTCCGCATGCACCCCGTGCGTCCGCCCCATGCACGGCGTGAACTTGTACTTCTTCGCCTTCCGCGCCACGACCAGCCGGAGCGTCTTCACGTCCGCGATCAAAATGTCTGCCGCCTGCACCATCTGAAACGCCAACGCCGTATCGCCCACATCCGACGACGTCAATCCGACGTGAATATGCCGCGACGCCGGCCCGACGTTCTCCGCGACGCACGACAGAAACGCGATCACGTCATGGTTCGTGACCTTCTCGATCTCGTTGATGCGCTCGACGGAAAACTTCGCCTTCTTCCGAATCGTCGCGAGGTCTTTGGCCGGTATCTTCCGCGCCTCGCACGCCAGGATCTCAATCTGCAACCAGATGGCGAACTTGTTCTCCTCCGTCCAAATCGCTCGCATCGCTTCCCGGGAATAGCGTCGAATCATAGTGCCGGCAGGCTAGCGAAGCGTCCTCAGTAAGTCAACGCACCCGGTACGGATACTGGCGACGCACGTGGAATCGACGGAAGAAGTCGCGGCAGCGCGTGGAGCCCGATCGCGCGAGGGCACGTCGCGGACATCGACACGTGGCGCAAGCACGACTGAGGCGAGCGGGAGTTTGGTGGAAAGAAGGCAACGCGCGCGACATGGGAAACTTGCGAGTGGTGCGCGCTAATGGCTACTGGGAGAACTATTGGCGCGCATTCCCTCTTCAACTCAACAACTGACCACCACTTTCAATCACACCCTGTTGCCGGGTAGCAATTGACACAATCGGTTGGGAAAGCGTAATTTCCTATTAAATAGCCGTTAGGAGAAATGCGATTTTCTGGATTTCTAATCCGGCGGTCGCGTGTTCGAATCACGCCAGGCGCGCCATCATAACTATTATGAAGACTATCCTCTGTTTAGTCCTCCTGGCTCTCGCCGGATGCACAACAACCCGGCCACAACCGACGCCGACGTTCACCCCGGTGCCGACGGCGAAACTCGGGGTCACGGGCGCGAAAATTACTCGCATCAATGCGCAATACAAATTTGCCGTCATCGATTTCACGTCGCGCGTCATGCCGGCGGTAGGGGTGAAGTTGCCGGTGTATCGCGGGACTGAACGCGTCGGCGAAGTCCAACTGACGGTCCCGGTGCGGGTGAATTTTGCGACCGCTGATATTCTCGACGGTGATTTGCGCGTGGGTGACGAGGCGCGTTAACCATGGCGATTTGTAACGTCAACGATGCGAAGCAGCAGATTCTGAATGTCGTTCACCCCTTGCCGGCCCGGCGCGAATCGTTGAGCACAGCGCTCGGCTGCGTGTTGGCGACGGATGTGGTGTCCCCGCTCAACCTGCCGCTGTGGGACAATAGCGCGATGGACGGATATGCCGTGCGCGCGGCGGATGTGAACAGTGCCGGGGAGAATAATCCGATTCATTTACGCGTCGCTGGGGAAATTCCCGCCGGTACGGCGGCCGCTACGCCGGTGGAGCCGCAGAGTTGTGTGCGGATCTTTACCGGCGCGCCGATTCCGGTCGGAGCCGATGCGGTGGTGATGCAGGAGGACACGCGGCCCCATCACGAAGGCTATGTCGCCGTGCTCGAAGCGGTCGAAGTTGGGGAGAATATTCGCCGAGCCGGTGACGATGTCCGCGCTGACGAGATTGTGCTCCGCGCCGGCACGACGATGGGGCCGGCCCAATTGGCGTTGCTGGCGGCGCTGGGCAAACCGGAGTTGGATGTTTATCCGCGCCCGCGCGTCGGGGTGTTGGTGACCGGGGCGGAATTGGTGGAGCCGGGGACGAAACTGCAAGCCGGGCAGATTTATGATTCGAACAGTTACGCGATTACCGGCTGGTTGCGCGAGGCGGGTTGCGAGCCGGTCGAACTCGGCATCGCGGACGACACGAAGGAGGATTTGGCCGAGAAGATCGATTACGCGTTGAGCGAATGCGATGCATTGATCACCGTCGGCGGGGTGTCGGTCGGCGAATACGATTTAGTGAAGACGGTGCTGGAAGAACTCGGCTGTCAGCAGGCGTTCTGGAAAGTGAACATGAAACCCGGTAAGCCATTTGTGTTCGGGACGCGGGGCCGGCAATTGATTTTTGGTTTGCCGGGGAATCCGGTGAGCGCGGCGGTGACGTTCCTGGTGTTGGTGCGACCGGCGTTGTTGAAGATGCGCGGGTTGGCGGATTTGGAGTTACCGGCGGTGGCGGCGGTGGCGGAAGAGGAGTTTGTGAATCATGGCGACCGCACACACTTCATGCGGGGCCGGCTGGAGCGGCGGGATAGCCGCTGGCACTTGTGGCCGCTGGCGCAACAAGGCTCCCACATGCTGACGTCGATTGCAAAGGCGGATTGTTTGGTCGAGGTTGCCGCAGCGAGCACGCTCGCGCGTGGCACAACCGTGAAAGCACAACTCATCCATGCCTAAAGTTCTCAATCATCCATTGGCGCAGAATTTTCTCGCCGAGATCCGCGACAAACAGGCGGACCGGGCAACGATCCGGCATCACATCCGGGCGTTGGCGGTGATGTTATTTTATGAGGCCACAGGCGATTTGCCGACGGAGTCGATCCGGGTGCAGACGCCACTCGCGGAGACGGATGGCAATTATGTTGGCGCGACAGTGGGACTGGTACCGATATTGCGGGCGGGGTTGGGGATGGTGGATGGGATTTTGGAACTATTGCCGGATGCGAAAGTTTATCATCTGGGAATTTTCCGCGACGAGAAGACGCTCGAACCGGTCGAGTATTACAGCAAGCTCGGCAAACACACGCCGGTCGATATCGCGTTCATTCTCGATCCGATGTTGGCGACCGGCGGGAGCGCGAGTGCGGCCGTGGAGCGATTGAAGAGCTGGGGTGTGAAGCAGATCAAGTTTCTCGGCATCTTCGCCGCGCCGGAAGGCATCGCCAAGCTGGCCGGCGATCACCCCGACGTGGAGATTTACCTCGCCACCGTCGACAGCCATCTCAACGACCGGGGCTACATCGTCCCCGGCTTCGGCGACGCGGGTGACCGGCAGTTCAGTGGCGATTGAACGTCGTTTGACAAACTCCTTAAAAGACCTTATGTAGGCCATATGAAGACTTTAACAATTACGAGTGCCAAGAAGAACCTCGGGCAATGGCTAGCTGCTGCCGCTCGGGGAGAAGACATTGGAATCGTGGCCGGGGCGGACATCATCGCGTTGCGCAAGGTCGAGGTGGAGTCCACCGATTATGCTCACCACGAACACAGCGCGACGCGCGAGCAGGTGGCCGCGCTGGACGCAGCCACCGACCAGCGGCACCACCAACTCAAGCGGTCGGGAAAATTGCCGACGATCACCGCCGCCGAGTTAAGGAAGTTGGTTGAGTAAGCCGCTGGCCCTTGATCCGCACGTGCTCAAACGGCTGCGGGACTTGCCGAAGCCGGAACGCGCCGAATGTCTACTGGCGTTGTGTGAACTGACGGAGACTTTTGGCCGGCCGCATATCCACAGCGGGCTGGGCATCCGCAAACTCGGCAGCAAACTCTTCGAGTGTCGGGGCAACTTAGCCTTGCGTTTCGTATTTCAAGACCGTGCCGATTCCCTCTACGTTTCCTTCCTCGGCAACCACGACGAGGTCAAAGCGCTGCTACGGACCGGCAAGTATCCGTAACCATCCTCCGCGCGACTACATTGTGTCCGGCTTCGGCGATGCGGGTGACCGGCAGTTCAGCGGGGATTGAACGACCCGGCAGTGAATCGCCAAGAGCGCCAAGACTCGAAGTTCACTCAGATGTTGACGAAGGCTTGCCGTTGTCAACACGCCTCGTTAGACTGCCGACCGTTAACTTGTCCGCCGTAGCCCTGCGCTTGTTGCATAGGGCGAAGGCGGAAGGAGAACCACATCGCAAACGATCACTAACTAACTCACAGTAATAATTTGCGCAGCTTTGGCTGCTGTTCGTCACGAAACCTAGGAAATTTCGGAACACAAGACACCGCTCGAAGCGCGCCCCCCGGGGGCGCGCCGAAAGCGTTCTTGTGTGGGCCCTCCTAGGTGCCTGTGACGGGACGCGATTAAGCGCGTCCCTCTTGTTTTCAGGCACCAGGAAACCCACACGGGAGCAGTCTGGGACAACGGCTGAACTGCCATGCACACACGCAGTCCGCCCATGCCCACACTCAACTGGATTGGTAAAGAAGCGGTGGTGAATCATCACCACAAGGTTCCGTTTCATCTTCTCAAAGATGTACCGGAGCTTTCCGTCGGCGATCCCGGTAGCGGTAATCTCATCGTGCAGGGCGACAATCTCGTCGCGCTCAAGGCGCTACTGCCGTACTACGCGAAGCAGGTCAAGTGCATCTACATCGACCCGCCGTACAACACCGGAGAAGAAAACTGGAAGTACAACGACAATGTCAACAGTCCCATTATCCGCGACTGGCTCGGTAAGGTCGTAGGTGACGAGGCGACTGACCTTTCTCGTCACGACAAATGGCTCTGCATGATGTATCCGCGTCTACAATTGCTTTGGCAGTTTTTGCGCGACGATGGAGTGATTTTCGTGAGCATAGATGACAATGAAGTTTCATCGATGCGGACTCTTTTGGACGACATTTTCCAAAAGCCGAATTTTGTGGCTTCGATAATCTGGCAGAAGCGAACATCACCTGATGCTCGTTTGGCTATTGGCCCTGCACACGATTACGTACTGATGTACGCGAAAAAGATAGATGTGTTGAAAAAGACGTTGAACGAACTTCCTATTGGCGGCGAAAGGGCAAAGGCGTTTAAGAACCCCGACAACGATCCGCGCGGTAAATGGGCCTCCGTTGATCTTACAGGACAAACCGGACACGCAACGCCCGAACAATTTTATGAAATATCGGCACCAAATGGTAAGAAACTCCGTCCACCCGCCGGAAGATGTTGGGCTCTCGCAGAACGCACTTTTCTCGATCTGATCGCTGACAAAAGAGTCTGGTTCGGCAAAAAAGGAACTTCTCGGCCACGGCAGAAGAAATTCCTTTCGGAAACTGAGGGGGTGAAGGCTTGGACATGGTGGCCTCACACAGAAGTAGGACACAACCAAGAAGCCACAAAGGAACTTAACGAAATTGTGGGCAAGCCTGATGCATTCGACAACCCAAAGCCAAGTCGTCTCATCCAACGAATCCTTCAACTGGCAACTGACCGGGAATCTTTGGTGTTGGATTCCTTTGCTGGCAGCGGAACAACGGGACACGCTGTTTTGAAGGCAAACGCAGAGGATAAAGGAAGGCGCCGTTTTATCTTAGTTCAGCTTTCAACTGAGAACGCTGAGCAAGAACAGAAGGGATTCAACCTTTG
>JBAXYB010000013.1:0-45584 GCA_037127585.1 Verrucomicrobiota bacterium | reverse complement strand
CAGCACAAGATCAACGGCTACCTCCACAAACCATTTCGCGTGAAAGAAGCTCTCGAAACCATCAACCGCGTCACCAAGCAAACGGTGCACGGCAGCAACTGACCCACAGCGGCCTCCTTGGCCGCCCTCGCGCGCGGCGTTCGGTGTCTCCCCGAACGCCGCGCTTCTTTCTGTGTCGGGAGCGCGCTAGTCGTCTGGCGGAAAAGTTAGAAAAAGAAGTGGCAACTTCTGTAGCCGAAGCGTGAGCTGCGGCCGAGGCTGACACCTCGGCTACAGGGCAGGCCCAAAACAGCGAACTGCAGCTGTGGTGGGGAGAAAGTGTTGCGGCCCGCACGCGACAACGAGGATTCGTTTGTGGTTATCGTCGCGCACGAGCCGCAAGTTTTTTGAACACCACGAACCTAGGCTGGATTGCCTCCGACGGTAAGTAAAAGGGGTGTAAAAATCCGCGCGAGTGCTACGCGGGAAAACTCACCACGAATTTCGCGCCCCCACCTTCGTTATCGGCGTACGCGACCTGCGCCCCTTGCGCTTCGGCGAGCGTTTTCACCAACACCAGCCCCAGACCCAAGCCTGCCGGCGCTTCGCTGCTGCGGCCCCGCGCGAAGGCTTCAAAGAGACGCCGGCGGACTTCCGGCGGCACACCGGGCCCACGGTCAGCGACCGTCAACTCAACGGCGCCAGCGCTCGCTGCTAGTGTGACATGAATGGTCCGGTCGGCCGACTGGCGCGTGTGTTTCTCGGCGTTGTCGAGGAGGTTCTCGATAATTTCCGCCACCGTATCGCGATCAAATCGGACCGGCGGCAATGACGCGGCGATTTGAATGTCGAGCGTGGCCCCGGCCGTCTCGATGGTCAACCGCTGGCGCGCGAGACATTCGCGGAGCGTGCCGGCCAAATCGCCGACCGTCAACTGCGTCTTCAATGCGCCGCGTTCGACTCGCGAAAAACTGAGCAAGTTGGCGACGACGCGCCCCAGCCGGTCGGCTTCCGTGGCGATTCGCTGCGCGTAGTCTTTCGCCTTACCGGGGTCGCCCAGTCCTTCGGCCAGCATGTCGCTATAAATTCGCAATCCTGCGAGCGGCGTCCGCAGTTCATGGGCGGCGCTGGCGGCGAATTGCACGCGTTGCCGGGCGATTCGATCGCTATGCCAGACGAGCCAGACCACACCCAGGCCGGCCACCGCCGCGATGGCGACGCCGCCAATATAGATCGTCAAGAATGCGCGGCGCAGATTGTGCGCCTGCCGTTCCACCGGATCGCCGTTGGCGGACGGATGCACCAATACCCGCCACGGTTCGCCGCCGAGCGCGACCGCCGCTTGGTACTCGCCTTCCGCGCGCCCCGGTCGGAGGCGAGCCACAGCGCCGGCACTTTTGAAGAAGTAATCGACCCATTTGTTGGAAACCAGAAAACCCTGGAACACCGCGCCCTGCGGCGTGCAGACCTCCCGCAACGCGATCAGCGCCGGTTTGTTGGCGAGGTAAACTGTCCGCCATTTCAGCGGCCCGATGAAGTTCTCAACACTGGCGACAGCCTGTGTGCTCTGCCGGCATTCCCCGCGCCACGTGGACAATGTCGTCGTGAGAGTGGGATCGAATTGCCCCTGGAGCAACGCTAGGGCTGCGGCATTGACGCGATCCCGGCTGGGCACGGTGATTGTCCCGGTCTCGCCAGCGGCTTCAAAATAGAAATCGATCAACGGGTCGGTTGGAGCCGACGCCAGCGGTGAGAGCGCCTTCGAGCCGCCCTGCGGATCCTGAAAGTACGTTTGATAATGATAAAACGGCCGGCGGGCTTCAGCCGCCAGGACGACCGCGAACCGATCCGTCAGTTGCCGGGCGAGGCGCACGGCCGACTCGTAGGCTTCTTCTTGCGCCGTTTGGGATTGGTCGGTGATCTGCCGCTCCAATTCACGCGAGCCGACCAAGTACCACGCAGCGCCCGGCACGATGACCGCCAGCGCAATCAAGCCGAACGCGAGCGCTGTCCGCTTGCCGGAAAACTTCACGGCTGGCCCCACGCGTACCCGATGCCTTTGACGGACAAAATAATCTTCGGCTCCGCCGGATCGCGTTCGATTTTCTGCCGCAAGTTGGCAATCGTGACATCGACCGTGCGCGTCTCGGTATCACTGCGCACACCCCAAACCTGTTCGAGCAATTCCGTGCGCGCCACTGCCCGCGCCCGGTGCCGCTGGAGCCACCGCAGGATACCGGTCTCGCGCGGCGTCAACTCCATCGTCTCCCGCCCGCGCGTGGCCATACAGCGGCCGAGGTCCAACCGGCAGCCATCGACCTCAATAATCTCCGGTTCCGCCGGTGTCGCTTGGGCGCGTCGCGCCACCGCCTCAACGCGCGCCAACAGTTCGCGTGCGCCAAAAGGTTTGGTCACGTAATCGTCCGCGCCAACTTTCAGGCCACGGACCTTGTCTTCCTCCGAACCTTTCGCAGTCAGCATCAAGATCGGCAAACCCGGCCGCGCTTTGCGGATGCGCCGGCAAACTTCAATGCCATCCAGTTTGGGCAACATCACATCGAGCAGGATTAATTCGAGAGTGGAATCGAGGGCGCGCTTGGTGGCAGTCAGGCCGTCACTAACAAACTCGACTGTGTGACCGGCTCCTTTGAGTAGATCGACCAGCCCATCGCGCAAAGCGATTTCGTCTTCGACGATGAGAATGTTCATTGCGCGCCAGGCAGTCTAGCCCGGGCGGCGCGGACAATCAACTTCACTACCGGTGCGGCATCCGCCTGATCAAAGCGCGCCACGATCTGCCGGTAGAACTTCTGCGCCTCGTCCTGACGGCCGGCATCCCACAGCAAATCGCCGGCAGATTTCCACGCCTGGAGAACTTCCCAGTCTTGCCGTGGATATTTCACGGCGACGCGCGCATACAACTTCACGGCGGCATCGAGTTGGCCTTGCGCCGCGCGAACGTTGCCGAGGCTGCGCAGTGATTGGGCACAGAGGTTCTCCTGTTCGGGATATTGACGGAGCACGCGTTCGTAGCCGGTGGCGGCGACGGTGAATTGCCGGTCGTTATGGGCTTTGACGGCGGTGGAGAAGAGTTGCTGTGGGTCTTTCCGTGGTGTCACACAACCGACAACAAGAACGACTAGAATTAACCACGGAGACACGGAGCACACAGAGACGGCATAAAACAACCCCTCTCCGAGAACTCCGTGTCTCCGTGGTTTACTTCTGGACGTTAGTTCCATACCGGCTCATCAATTCGTAGCTGAACTTCTGTTTCTCACGGGATTTGAGGGGCAACACAAACTTCACCTTCGTCGCATCCACCTTCTCGTACTTCTTTTCCGTCTTGATGTCCCAATCACCTTCAAAGTTGCGGCGGATGTCGAGAACCACGTCGATGTCTTTCGAGTTCTGAACCTCGAACTGCCACGTCTCCTTGATCGTCCAGCCGGCCACGTTGCCCCATTCGTCAAACTTGATGTCCTGCTTCTGCCAATCCATCAGCGTCGGCTGCACCATGACTTCACGGTCTTCGCCCAACTCCAACTCCACCGTCTCGCCGATGGGGATGTACTTCACGCTCGTTGCGCCGACGAAGTTGAGAAGCTGGTCCGGCGAAACCACGCGGAACGCTTTCACGTCGCCGTCCGGCAACGGCTCGTCGCCGAGGTGGCTCGGTTTATCGTTCGTGAACCGGTAGAAGCGGATGACGTGGTCGTCCCACTGTTCTTTTTCGAATTTATAGTAGCTGACGATGGGCACGGCGTTGGTGTGGAACGACGGCAGCCGTTTCGCCCAGCCGGTCGGAATCGTGTCGCGCCCCTCGACGGTGTAGAGGAAGTATTCACTCATGCCTTCTTTGATGATTGCATCCGGGGCGATCTGCTCGGCAATGGCCAGTTTGTCGTCCATTTCCTTTTCAGCTTTCTTCAACTCAGGTCCCTTCCCAACGCCCATACCAGGATTTTCATCGCGATCCCACCGGCCGCCATGAAACGTCTGAGCGAGTCGCGCGATCTCCTCCACCAAACGGATCACACCAACGACCAGACGTATCTGCGTGTTCTCGTAATCTTCGCCGCTGTTGTTCGTGACGCGGACGTTGCCGGCTAGAGTCATCAATTTCTCGGCCTTGTCAGCTTCGGCCACGTAGTCAGCGCTCCACGTGATGCCGCTGGTGAAATACCGGATCTCGCAGACGACTTCGCCAGCAAACTCGCTCTGGATGCGCCATTCGAGCGTGTTGGTCACGCGCGGCGGGAAACTCACGTCGAGCACTTCCACCGCGTCGGCGTGCGTCACCGCGCGGAACTCGACGCTGGTCGGGTCGATGAGCGTGTTGGCCCAGGAGAATTCGAGTTTGTTCACGCCTTTGCGAAACGTCAGCGTCCGCGTCTCTTTCACGAGGGTGAGGTCGGCGGAGTTGTAGATCGTGAGTTGGACGGTGTCGCGGCCGGGGAGGGTGACAACGTTGATGCGGGCGTGGGCGAGTGTGGCCGCGAAAAACACCGGTAGGAGCGGCGTCCCCGCCGCGATCCGGCGGATCACAGATCGAATCAACCCCGATCGCGGCGGGGACGCCGCTCCTACCGGATCCTTGTGGTTAGCGGGTGACATTCGTTCCATACCGGGTCGTCAGCTCATAGGTAAACTTCTGTTTCTCGCGGCTCTTCAGCGGGAGGACGAATTTGACCTTCGCCTTATCCACGTTCTCGTACTTGGACTCGCTCTTGAGTTCCCAGTCGCCGGCAAAGTTGCGGCGGATGTCGAGGACGACGTCGATGTCCTTGGAGTTTTGCACCTCGAACTGCCACTGCTCCTTGATCGTCCAGCCGGCGACGTTACCCCATTGGTCGAACCGGATGTCCTCTTTGCGCCAGTCTTGTAATGTCGGTTTGACCATGACTTCGCGGTCGTTGCCCAACTCCAGCTCGACCTGTTCGCCGATCGGGATGTACTTCACGTTCGTGCGGCCGACGAAGTTGAAGAGGTTGTCGGGCGTCACGGTGCGCAACGCCAACACGCTGCCGTCCGGCAAGGGTTCGTCGCCGAGCTTGCTGGCCTTATCGTTCTTGAACCGGTAATAGCGGATGACTTGGTCGCCGTAGCGTTCGCGTTCGAACTTGTAGTAGCTGACGAACGGCACGTCCGCCGTCTGGAACGACGGCAACCGTTTCGCCCAGCCGTTGGGAATCGTGTCGCGCCCTTCGACGGTGTAGAGGAAGTATTCGCTCACGCCTTCTTTGATGATTTCGCGCGGCCGGGCTTCGGCGGCACCGGCGGCGGCGTCCATAGCAAATGCAATTTTCCGCATTGCTTGGGGAGCCAAGCGCGGGGATTCATTGGCGGGCGGAGGTTGCGCTCCTGGCCTTCCCTGCTGCGCGAGCTGCCGGATTTCCTCGACCAACCGGATCACGCCGACGACCAACCGGATTTGCGCGTTCTCGTAATCCTCGCCCGAGTTGTTGTTCACGCGAACGTTGCCGGCTAGCGCCATCAGTTTTTCTGGCTTGTTCGCCGCGGCCACGTAGTCGGCGCTCCAACTGATGCCGCTGGTGAAATACCGGATCTCCACCTGCACCTCGCCGGCAAACTCGCTGTGAATGCGCCACTCCAACGTGTTGGTCACGCGCGGCGGGAAACTCACGTCGAGCACTTCCACCGCGTCGGCATGCGTCAGTGGCCGGAACTCGACCGAGGTCGGATCGATGAGTGTGTTGGCCCAGGAGAACTCCAGTTTGTTCAGCCCCTTGCGGAACGTGAGCAAGCGCGTCTCTTTCACCAGAGTGAGATCGGCGGAGTTGTAGATCGTGAGTTGGACAGTGTCGCGACCCGGCAGCGTGACGACGTTGATGCGGGCGAAAACGGCAGAAGTCAGGAGACAGAAGACAGAAGTCAGAAGGAATCGGTTCATGGCGTCCTCAGTAACTCGCCGGCTCGTTGCCTTGGACGTTCAACCGCTGATAATTCAGGTTCACCGTCGTCTTCTTGTTACCGGTCGACTCCTTCGGCAACGTCAGCCGGTATTCGATCGTGAACGCATCTTTCTTCACAAACTCATGCGAACTCTTGATCTGCTTCCAGTAGCCGGGAATATGTTCGACGATCACCAGATTGACGTCGTCCTTCTTGAAATTCTCGATCTCGATCTTGAGTTCCTCGTCAGTGTCCCAGAGCACGACGGCGTTGCCGGTGTTGCGGCGCATGTTCTGTTTGTCTTCCTTCACCTTGCGCTGCGTCACCTTCACATCGCGACTCTGGCCGATGTAGAGCTTCGTCTCGCGGTCTACCGGCGTGAGTTGCACCCAATCTTCGCCGGTGAACGCCACATTGTCGCCGGTGCGAATAAAGATGCGCGCCTTACCGGGTAGAAGCGTGTGCGTGCCGAGTTTGGGCGGGCTGTTTGTGAAAACATACGACAACGGAATGCCGACGGTCGTCTTTTCATATTCCGGATCCCACGGCAACGTCGCCGCGTCCCACGTCAGAATCTTGCTGATTGGCATGGCGTCGATCTTCTCCGACTGCATTTCCAGGATCTCACCGGCAGCAATACTCTTCTTGAAGTCCGCGCCGTACCCTATGCCGATCTCGGCGTCGGTCAAATCCTCGCCGGAATCGTTCCGCAACCGGAGATAATTTCTCAAGGTCATTGCCTTCTCATCCGGCTCGGCGACAGCCCGGTACACGATGTCGCGGTTCAAGCCGCTGAGCAGATACGAAATGCGTACGCGTTCTTCTTGCGCGGCCGGGCTGCTGATTTCCCAGACGAGCGCGTTCTCGTTCGGCGGATAACTCGTGTTCAGGACCGGCACCTTGTCCGGGTGCGAGAGCATCCGGATTTGAATCGAGCCGGGGTCGATGTTTACGCCGGCCCAAGAGAAGTCCACCTTGTTCACGCCTTTCTGGAGCGTGAGGATACGTTCCTCCTCGACGAGCGTCGCGTCCGGATGTGCCAGCGACACGACGACGCGGGCGCGTTCCGGGAGGGCGACGAGTTTGACGCGGGCGTGGGCGGGGATTGAGACGCAAACGAGACTGGCAAGAAACCACAGTGTTTTCATTTTCATTGGACTATCCCTTTCGAGTTTCTCTGACACCACATTCGGCCCGAAGTTCCCGGTGTAGCCACGCCTCTGTGAGGCGTGATGTCGTGTCCTACGCCTAGCCCGCACGTCTCGCAGAGACGTGGCTACACCAAAGGTAACGTACCGGGAGACTGTTTCTTAGAAAAAACATCGCCCACACACACAAAGAGGCTCCAGGTAGCGCCTCCCTCATCGTGTGGCCTCTTTAAATCTAGCATTTGTCATCCATACTAGATGACCGTTATTGAACAATACCCATCGCCCCGAATCTCCGCTTGGAGAGTAGAGAACTATTCTTTCTTGTTTGTCCTGCCACCTGACACCAGCACCGACGTAGATGAACGGCTTGGTTGTAACTGGATCGATCAGTGTTCGCGCTGAGTTCAATCTGTTTGTCACCACTTCCATATTTGCCGGGAGAATGTCTTGATGTTCGTTTGAGTATTGAGCTAGTGCCAGCGCAATTTCTCGCACATTCTCTGCCGCAAAAGTGCGTATTTGCATCGTTCTTAACTTCTGCATTCCCCACGCGACAGCAATCGCAAGAACGACCACAGAAGCAGCGCATACCATGATCTTCTTCATCTCTGCATCGTAACACTGTGGGCGATGATGGCGAGCAAGTTTTCAGGGAGCAATCAGCGGAATCTGCTTACGGCCGTGCTGGCGGTAGATTTTGAAATCGCCGTCGAGAGTGAAGACGTGTGCATCCGGTAAGTTTTCAACCATGCAGACCAAGCAGGCATCGGCGAATGACATCGGGACATCGCGGTAGGAGCGCATGAGCGTAAACACGCGGGCGCGATGTTCGGACAACAGGAAGTCAACCTCGATTACTCCTTGTTCAAGGAAAGTTGCCAGTTGCTGAACGCCTTCCGGGAATTCGCGCAGGAGGTAGCAGGCTTCGGTAATAACTGCTTCACATGTCAACAAAGGCGGAGCGACCTGACGAATTTGAATTGTCGCCCATTCATGAAACGAATCGCGCTGCACCAAGCCGGCGACTAATGGGCCGGTGTCCACTATCACGTGTCGAATCACTGGCCGAAACCTGCCATGTGCTTCTTGTTGGTGGATAAGTCACGCGGCCCGCCATGGACAATACCCAAGCCATCTTTCATCAAATCATAGGCGGACACAGGTTTGTTCTTCTCCGCAGTTGCCAGCGATCTTTCCAGCGCTTCCCGGATAATTCGCGACTTGGATATGCGGCGGGCGGCGGAGACTCGATTGAGTTTGGCTGCCAATTCGACGGGCACTTTAAGCGTGAGCGTTGTCATGCGGGATAGGTAATACAGTTTGCAGCAAAAGGCAATACCATCGTTTCCCCGGATTCCGGCCGCGCCCCGAGGGGCGTTCCCAGAAATACAACCTCGACTACTCTTCCCGGAATTGCAGGTCGTGGAGACGCTTGTAGAGGCCGTCGCGCGCGACCAGCTCTTCGTGCCGGCCAGTCTCCACGATCTCGCCGTCTTTCATGACGACAATCTTGTCGGCTTTTAGAATCGTGCTGAGCCGGTGGGCGATGACGAAGGTGGTGCGGTCTTTCATCAGGCGCTCCATTGCGTCTTGGATGAGACGTTCGCTTTCGGTGTCGAGGGCGCTGGTGGCTTCATCGAAGATGAGGAGGCGCGGATTTTTTAGGATGGCGCGGGCGATGGCGATGCGCTGACGCTGGCCGCCGCTGAGTTTGACGCCGCGTTCGCCGACGGCGCTGTTGTAGCCGTGCGACAGTTGGAGGATGAAGTCATGAGCGTTGGCGGCTTTGGTGGCTTCAATGATCGCCGGCATGTCGGCTTCGGGGCGACCGTATTTGATGTTGTCCAGGAGTGTACCGGAGAACAGGATGCTTTCTTGCATCACGAAGCCGATCTGTTGCCGGAGCGATTTGACGGTGACTTTGCGGATGTCGTGGTCGTCGAGCAGGATTGATCCGCCGTCGACGTCGTAGAACCGGCAGAGCAGGTTGATGAAGGTGGTCTTGCCGGCACCGCTGGGGCCGACGAGGGCGATGAGTTGGCCGGGTTCGACGATGACATTGATGTCTTTGAGGATCTGCCGGTGGGCGTCGTAGCTGAATTGAACGTGGCGGAATTCCACCCGGCCTTTGACCACCGGCAAGTTGACCGTCTCGGGCCCTTCGGTGACGAATGACGGCGTATCGAGGACTTCGTAGATCTTTTCGAGGCTGGTGCTGGCTTGTTGGACGACGCCATGCATGTCGCTGAGCCGGATCAACGGGGAGTAGAGAAAACCCATGTAGGTGCTGAACGCGACGAGTTCGCCGATGGTGAGTTGGTTGTGAATCACCATCCAGCCGCCGACACTGAAGAGCAGGAGGATGCCGAGGTCGCCAATGGCGGCGGCGAAGACCCAGAGGCGGGTGTTGAAGAATTGGAGTTGGTTGTGATTGCGGTAGTCGCGTTCGATGCCGGTGCGAAAGCGTTCGATTTCGCGGGCTTCGGCGCTGAAACTTTTCACGAGGCGGGCGCTGGCGACGCGTTCATGGAGGAAGCCGACGACGCGGTCCCAGTTGCGGCGATGCCGGCGGCTGAGGATGTGGATGGTTTTGAGTGAGAGCCGGTAGTTCAGCAGAAACAGTGGCAAGACAGCGATGACGACGAGGGCGAGTTGCCATTTTATATACAAGAGCATGCCGATCACGGTGAACAGGCTGACGGTGTCGTTGACGAGGTTGACGAGGACGCCGGTGATGAGGTTGTAGACGGCGCCGGCATCGTGGGAGGCGCGGGCGGCGATCTTGCCGGTTTGATGGCGCTCGTAATACTTCATCGAGAGCGTTTGGAGATGGGCGAAGATATCCATGCGGAGATCGCTGGTCACCCGATGGCCGAGGCGTTGGAGGATGAAGCGATTGAGGTATTGGAGGGCGCCTTTCAGAACGAAGTTCGCCAGAAAAATCAGCATCAGCATTTTTTGGAGATGCCAATCGTGCTTCGGCAGGGCCACGTCGAGCATGTACTTGACGATCATCGGGTACGGCAGGCTCAACGCCGACACCGCCATGATCAAGGTGATGGCCACCCCGATCTGGCCTTCGTAACCCTTGAGGTACTGCAGAAACCGGCGGATTTCTTTCATGTCAGACCGACGCCTATCAAGTCTGGGTCAGGAGCGAAAGGGAAAACACGCGGTTTCAAACCGACCGGCGTAATGACCAGTCGACGAAGCCGGGGACGAGGCGCTTGGCCCAACAACCGAGGATGCCGAGAAAGCTCAGCGTGACTTCCCGGCGGCGGCGCCGGCAGGCGCGGAGAATGGCTTGGGCGACGTGCGCGGGGTTTTGGCCGGGGAAGGGACTCATGCGCGCGGAGCCGTCGTACCGGACTAGGTGGTCGAAAAACGGCGTGTCGGTGTAGCCAGGCAGGATCGTGATGATCTCAACGCCGGCCGCCTTCACTTCGAGGCGCAACGCGTCGCTGAGAGCGCGGAGGGCAAATTTACTGGCGCAGTAAATCGAATTGCGTGGGGTGGCGATGACGCCGAGTACGCTGGAGATGTTAACGATCTGGCCGGCGCCCTGACGCCGCATGACCGGGAGCGCGGCTTGGAGGCACCGGAGCGCGCCGAAGAAATTGATCTCCATGACTTGCCGGGCATCGTCGGGTTTTGTTTTTTCGACGTGGGCGCGCATTCCCAAGCCGGCATTGTTGATGAGAATGTCGATGCGGCCGAATTTCTCAACCGTCGTGGCGATGAGGCGCGCGACGTCGGCGTCACTGGTCACGTCGGCAGCGACTGGGAAGAGGCCGGGGTGGGCGGCGGCGAGTTGCCGGAGTGGTTCTTCGTGGCGGGCAGCGATGACGACGCGCGCGCCGGCCCGCGCAAAAGCGAGGGCGGTCTCTTTCCCAATGCCACTGGAGGCACCGGTAATGATGACGACTTTGTCTTTCACCTCCGGTATGCTATAGAGCCAATTAGCGAATGAGTCTACAGTTCTCAAGTGCCAAGCCGTGTGTACTCGCGATTGATGACGAGAAGGATTTGCTTGAGATCATCAAAATCACGCTGGAAGGCGAAGGCTATGAAGTGTTGACGGCCCACAATCCCAATGACGGGCTCAAGCTCTATGAGCAGCATTGGAAAAAGATCGGCTTGGTGTTGTTGGATTTCATCATGCCGGAGCTGACGGGAGATTTGGTGTTTGAATGTTTGCGCCGGCAGAATCCGGATGCGCGGGTGATATTATTGACGGCGTGCGAGGATCACGTGACGCGGCGGATGTTTGAGCAAGGGTTGTGCGGGTACATTCAAAAGCCGTTTCATTTAGACGACCTCCTTACGCGCGTGAGCGAGGAAATCAACTCGCTTTAGGACGCCCAAGGCGTTATCTTCCCGACATGAACGAACGCGAGAAACTCGTGGAGGTTCACAAGGCTCACAGCGAGGCGGAGGGGCTGTTGCTGGCGAGTTACCTGCGCGATAACGGCATCGAAGCCACTTTTCAAGGTGATCCCAATGTTTCCTTCGACATGAAAGAACTGCTCCAAACCAGCGATGAGACGATGGGCGTCTTTGTGTTGGAGAACGACTTGACGCGGGCAAAAGAGTTGCGGGAAGAATTCGTTACGACGGTCACCGACGAAACCGTGTTGGCAGAGGCGGCGGCGCACCGGTTGCGAGTTGATAAAGAGACTATCCACCGGTTGCGTGGTGAATTGAAAGAGGAACGGCGTACGTTTGAGTTTCTGGGTTGGATTGGCGTGGTCTTTCTGGGCTCAGCGGCGTTGTTGTGGGCGATTTGGCCGGAGTGGTTGAAGATGGAAGAGCCGGCAGTGCCGTTGCGGTGGGCGATGGTGGTTTTACTCGCGCTGGGCACGGTGTTTGCCGGGAGCTGGGCGAACCGGCGACTTTGATTATGCAATGTAATATTGATCAACGAGGCCGCACGGCCCGCATCGTTACCGGAGCGATTATCGATCTGGTGGGCGCGGCGCTGCTGGTGGCCGGGATACTGACCGGGGGGTTGGAGTTGATTGTGGCCGGCGCGGTGGTGTCCGGGGCCGGTATGTTTGTCATTTTTGAGGGTGTGAAAGGGTGGTGCGTGTTGCGCGCCGCCGGTATCAAGACGCCACTCTAAAAGATTGCATTTACCGGAGGCGAAACTTACACAAGGAAAGTCATGCGCAGGATTGCCATCTATCCCGGGAGTTTTGATCCGATCACCAACGGTCATCTGGACGTGATTATCCGCGCCGCCGGCATGTTTGATCATGTCGTGGTCGCGTGTGCCCATAATGTTGAGAAGCTGCCGTTGTTCACGACGAAAGAGCGCGTGGCTCTGGCGAAGGCGGCGGTGAAAGGCATTCGGAATGTGTCGGTGGATGGGTTTGAGGGTTTGCTGGTGGAATATGCGAAGCGGAAGAAGGCGCGGGTGGTGGTGCGGGGATTGCGGGCGGTGTCGGATTTTGAATTTGAATTTCAGATGGCGTTGATGAATCGCCGGCTCGAACCGATGGTGGAAACGATTTTTCTGATGCCGAAGGATGAGTACACGTTCATCAGCTCGCGGTTGGTGCGGGAGATCGCGTGGTTGGGTGGCGACGTGAGCAATTTCGTGCCGGCCGGTGTCCAACGCGCGTTGAAACAAAAAATTGCCGCGGGCTAAAGCGAAGCCTGGAGGGAGGGACTCATGAAGGTGGATGTGAAACGGATTCCCGACGAGGGAGAGATGTTGGTGGGGGTCGAACCGCCGGAGGTTGTGGAACTCGACGATGCGGACGTGCATTTTGGCCAGGGGATTGCCTACGATTTACACGCGCAAATTCAGGCCGGCGCGCTGTTGGTGGTCGGAAAATTACGCACGCCGGTCACGTTGCGGTGCAGTTTGTGTCTGAAAATGTTCGATTTACCGCTGGAAGTGAGCCAATTCGTGTTCCATCAGGAGCTGGCCGGGGAGGACTTCGTGGACTTGACGCAGAATATCCGTGAAGATATTATCCTCGAACTCCCACAACGGGCTTTATGCCGGCCGGACTGCCGGGGCTTGTGCGTGGAATGTGGCCAAGATCTGAACGAAAAAGACTGCCACTGTAAAACGGCCCGCGGCGACCTGCGGTGGCACGCGTTGGACCAAATCAAACTGAAGTAACAGAGAGGCCTTTCCCATGGGTGTACCAAAAAGACGGATGTCGAAAATGCGGTTGCGCACGCGCAAAGCCGCCAACCGGGCCAAAGCCCCGCAACTGGGCGCCTGCCCGCAATGCGGCGCCAAAATTCGCACGCACCGCGTCTGCCCGTCCTGCGGCTTTTACAAAGGCAAGCAGGTCATTTCGGTCAGCGCGGCGTAACAACCCACGATGAGAATTGCCGTTGATGCCATGGGCGGCGACTACGCTCCACAGAACGTCGTGGCGGGAGCGGCCGACGCGTTGCGGAGTTACGGCAAAATCACCAAGCTCTATCTCGTCGGCAACCCGCAACGGATTGAAGCCGAGTTGAAGAAACTCGGCTTTACCGATTCGCGCCTCGAAATCGTGCCCGCCAGCGAAGTCATTGAAATGGATGACGCGCCGGTGCAAGCCGTCCGTCGCAAAAAAGACAGCTCGATGTGCCGGGCGATTGACGTCGTGAAACGCGGCGATGCCGACGCCGTTGTTTCCGCCGGCAATACCGGCGCCTTGCTCACGGCGGCGCAGTTGAAACTGCGGACACTCGAAGGCGTGGATCGCCCCGGTTTGGCGTGTCTCATACCGGCCCCGGAGAACGTCGCCGTTCTCATGGATGCCGGCGCGAACCTTGAACCCTCCCCGGCCAACCTCGTTCAATACGCCGTCATGGGCAGCCGGTATTCCCAACAGATTCTTGGCTATCCGCGCCCGCGCGTCGCTGTGTTCTCCATTGGCACGGAGGACATGAAAGGTAACGAACTCTCCCTCGGCGCGCACCGGCTCTTGAAGCAAACCGATCTGAACTTTGTCGGCAACATTGATGGCCATGACTTATTTGCCAATACCGCCGACGTGATCATCACGGATGCCTTTGTTGGCAATGCCGTGCTCAAAGCCGCGGAGAGCGCCGTTCGCGTTGTTGGCCGGTGGCTCAAGGATGAGATCAAAAAAAATCTGCTCCGCAAGATCGGCGCAATACTAGCCGGCGGCGCCTTCAGGTCGCTCAAGGAAAAAGCAGACCCTGACACCTACGGGGGTGCCGTCTTGCTGGGAATTAATGGCGTTTGCATCAAGGCGCACGGCGCGAGTTCGCCGAAAGCGATTAAGAACGCAATCCGGATTGCGACCGAACTGGTCGAAGCTCATTTCAATGAGCACATCATCGAGGACATAAAAAAACTCAATGCCAAACTCCAGCAAAGCGCAGTTACGCAGCCCACGATTGAAGCGGCCCACTAGGTCGGTCCACATCGTCGGCACCGGCTCGTACGTGCCCGACCGGGTGTTGACCAATGCCGACCTTGAAAAAATGGTCGACACGACGGACGAATGGATCACCAGTCGGACCGGGATTAAGGAACGCCGGATCGCGCCTGATTACATGTGCACGTCTGACATGGCCGCCGAAGCCGCCCGGCGCGCGATGGAACAAGCCAACGTCCGGGAAGACGAAATCGATCTCATCATTGTGGCGACCATCACGCCCGACATGCCGTTCCCGGCGACCGCCTGCATCGTTCAACATAAGCTCGGTGCCAAACGCGCCGCCGCGTTCGACGTCGAAGCTGCGTGCTCCGGTTTTTTGTTTGGCTGTGAGATCGGCCAACAATTCATCACGTCCGGCACCTACAACACCGTGTTAGTCATCGGCGCCGAAAAACTTTCCACCATCATCGACTGGCAAGACCGGCAAACATGCGTCCTCTTCGGCGACGGTGCCGGGGCGGCAATTTTGCGGAGCCGGGGGGAAGAACACGGAATTTTGACGACGTGCATGGGTGCTGACGGTTCACAAGGCGACATCCTGCTCATGCCGGCGGGTGGCGCGAAATATCCCGCCTCGAAAGAGTCCGTCAGCGCCGGCATGCATCACCTGAAAATGTCTGGCAAAGAGGTTTTCAAACACGCCGTGACCGCGATGCAGACCGCCGCCGAAGAAGCCTTGCGCAAATGCAATCTCACGATCAACGACATCACGTGTGTGATTCCCCACCAGGCCAATCTGCGGATTATTGAAGCGATTGCCGACCGGCTCGGTGCGCCGATGGAAAAGGTCTACGTCAACCTCCACCGGTATGGCAACATCTCAGCCGCCTCTGTTGCGATTGCGCTTGATGAAGCGGCGCGGGAAGGGCGCTTTCACCGGGGTGACCTAATTTTGTTGGTAGTATTTGGCAGCGGCCTGACGTGGGCCTCGTGTGTAATTCAGTGGTAGGTTTGACAGGACCGGCAAGCAGTGCTAGTTTCGCCCCAGCTAACGAGATGACTATGGCAGCAAAACGCGATCTATCAGGTGTGTTCGATGCGGAGTTGAAAATCCCCCGCAGTCGCAAGGCTACCGTTCTCGACAGCGTCTTTCACCTCTCCCACAAAGGCATTACGTTTCACTCCGAGACGCCCATGCCGGAGTGGACGGAAGTCGGCGTGGAGATGCAGATGCCGGTCAAAGGTGCGCGCAGGGATCAGCAAATTAGTTGTCGCGGGGTCGTCGTGCAATGTACGCGACGCTCGCCGGGCAAAGGGTTCGAGGTCGCATTAGTGTTTGTTGACCTCTCAAAAAAGACCCAAGCCCAGTTGGATATCCCGCCTGCCGCCCGTCAGACCATGAGCATCTCGATCGCCCGCTGACTTCATGGAATACCTCCATAGTCTACTCAAATTCGCCGCCAACATGGGTGCGTCCGATATTCATGTTAAGCCCGATCACCACGCCACGATTCGGATCTCAGGCGAACTATTCCCAGTCCAAGTTGACCCGCCGAGCAAAGAGCAAGTCGAGGAACTTGTGCGCTTCATGTTGCCCCGGCATCTCGAAGCCCGTCTCGACCGGGAGAAGGAAGTCGACTTCTCTTTCTTAGACGAAAATCTTGGGCGTTACCGGGTAAATGTTTTCCATCAGCGCGGCAACCTGTGCATGGCCATGCGCCACGTCAAAACCAGCATTCCTTCATTCGAGGAACTTCATTTACCAGAGCAACTCGCGAAGATTGCCAGCGCCGAACGCGGGATTGTTTTCATCACCGGGGCGACCGGTAGTGGCAAATCCAGCACGCTCGCAGCGATGATTGAGTACATCAACACGCACGAGAAATGCCACATCATCACGCTCGAAGACCCAATCGAATACACGTTCACTGATCAGCAATGCGTCATCGAGCAGCGCGAGATTGGTCTCGACACGTTGAGTTATGAACGAGCGCTCGTGCATGTGATGCGGCAAGACCCGGATGTGATCATGGTCGGGGAAATGCGCGACAGCCAATCGTTCATGTGCGCCCTCGCCGCCGCAGATACCGGCCATTTGGTGCTCACTACGTTGCACACCAATACCGCTTATTCCGCGATTGGCCGCATCCTTGATTTCTTTCCTGCCCACGAACGTGACCAGATTCGCCGGCAACTCGCCGGCAACTTACGCGGGGTGGCTTGCCAACGTCTCGTCCCGGCAATTGCCGGGGGCGTCGTGCCGGCGGTGGAGATCATGATTAACACGCCGACCGTTCATAAATTCATCGAGGAAAATCGCCTCGATAAACTCTCGGCCGCCATCGAAACCGGTACGGATGATGGGATGCAGACCTTCAACCAGGCGCTTTACAAACTCGTCAAGGCCAAGATGATTACGGAAGAAGAAGCGTTGGCTAAAGCCACGAACCCGGATGCTCTCAAGATGAATTTCCGGGGCATCTTCCTCGACGAGTCCCGCCGGATTCTTGCGTCATCCTGACGGTCTGCTATACTCGCGCCGCGAGTTGAAGCAGCCGCATGATCGACGACACTATCGCAGCGATTTCTACCCCCATTGGCGAAGGTGGCATTGCCATCATTCGTGTTTCCGGCTCTAAAGCGCTCACGATTGCGGACCAGATGTTCATTGCGCGAACTGGTAAGCCTTCGGCTTTCGCGACACATACAATTCATCTGGGGAAAATTGTGCGCGCTGGTCAGATTGTCGATCATGCGATGTTATCGGTCATGCGTGCGCCGGGCTCATACACAACGGAGGATACCGTTGAGTTCAATTGTCACGGCGGCATGTTCGTCGCACGGACGGTCTTGTCTCTCTGCTTGGAACACGGGGCGCGCTTAGCTGAGCCGGGGGAATTCACCAAACGCGCCTTCCTGAATGGCCGACTTGATTTAGCCCAGGCTGAGGCCGTCATGGATCTAATCTCGGCCAAGACCGACCGGGCCCAACTTGCTGCCACGAACGCCCTAGAGGGGCATCTCTCCCGGCAAGTTGAAACCATCCGGGTGCGTTTGATTACCATTCTAGCGCACATCGAGGCGCAGCTTGATTTCCCCGAGGATGACCTCCCCACGGCGACACGCGATACACTTCTTCGCGAGACACGGGATATCTGTTCCGAATTAGACAAATTACTCTCGACCGGTCGCGAGGGTAAAATACTGCGACAGGGAGTATCGATTTCAATAATTGGTCGCCCCAATGTAGGTAAGTCTAGTTTGATGAATCTCCTACTGGGTGAGGAGAGGTCCATCGTCACATCAAAACCCGGGACGACTCGCGACACGATTGAAGAATTCGTCAATGTCAGGGGCATCCCCATCCGAGTGACCGATACTGCTGGCATTAGATCGGCTCGTGGTGTTGTTGAGGCTATAGGTATTAATCGCACGCGCAAAGCCATACAAGAAAGTGATTTAACAATTCTTGTGGTTGATAATTCCAGGCGGTTATCTGAGGCAGACGAAGATTTTATTTCACGATACAAAGATAAAATTGAAATCGTTGTAATAAATAAGGTTGACACGCTATCAAGACTTAAGCTTTCAGATATTTTTAATAATGTAACTGTTGTAAAGGTTTCTTGCGTTACCGGTTTTGGAAGAGAACAACTTAAAGACGCGATAGAATACGCAGTATGGCGCGGATTAAAACACCAAGACTCTACTGATTTCACTATCAATGAGCGGCACCTAGAAGCTATCACCCGGGCTGTTGCCTCATTACAAGAGGGTATAAACAAAATCGAGTCCCGAGATACTTTGGATGTTGTCGCGCAATTTTACCGAATCGGACTTTCCGCAATTGGTGAAGTCGTTGGCAAGACATCGACTGAGGATCTACTATCCAGTATATTCAGCAATTTCTGTATCGGTAAGTAGTCATGTTTGTATACCCGAAACAATATGATGTGATCGTTATTGGAGCTGGCCATGCCGGCGTTGAGGCTGCATTGGCGGCGGCTCGCATGGGGTGCGAAACGCTTCTATTGACGACAAATTTAGACACAATCGGGCAGATGTCTTGTAATCCTGCGATTGGTGGATTGGCAAAAGGTCACCTAGCTCGCGAAATTGACGCTCTCGGCGGCGAGATGGGAATCAATACAGATCAAACCGGGATTCAATTCAGGATGTTGAATACAAAGAAAGGCCCTTCTGTTTGGGCTCCGCGTGCTCAATGTGACAAGAAGGCTTACCAATTTAGGCTAAAACACGTCGTTGAACAGCAATCGAATCTGGATTCAAAGCAGGCGATGATTGACGATTTGATTGTGATTGGAGATACAGTTCGAGGCGTAGTGACCAAGATGGGGGTAACGTATTCATCAAAATGCGTTATTATCACAACAGGAACATTTCTTAAGGGATTAATTCACATTGGCGAAGCGAAGATGGAAGCCGGGCGCGCTGGAGAGCCGGCGGCTTATTCGTTGTCTGGCACTCTATCGAGGCTTGGCTTTGAGTTGGGAAGACTAAAAACCGGTACGCCGCCGCGGTTGAACAGACGCTCCATCGATTTTTCTAAAATGTTGGCGCAATACGGTGATGCGAAAATCCCGTATTTCTCATATAGGACTCAACGAACGTTCCACGTGGAACAACTGCCGTGTTATATCACACACACGACTGAAAGGACGCGGGATGTCATTCGTGCGAATATTCACAGGTCTCCAATGTACTCAGGTCAAATTGAAGGGATTGGACCTCGCTACTGCCCATCAATAGAAGATAAGATCGTCAAATTTGCAGAAAAAGAGAGCCATCAGATATTTCTCGAGCCAGAAGGTCGTTCGACGGATGAATTCTATGTGAATGGCGCTTCGACAAGCCTACCGGAAGATGTGCAAATCGACATGATCCGGTCAATTGTCGGATTGGAGAATGCCGAAATAATGCGCCCAGCCTACGCCGTAGAGTACGACTACAGCCTTCCTTATCAATTGCATCCTACATTAGAGACCAAACGCGTTAGTGGGCTGTTCTTTGCCGGGCAGATCAATGGGACATCTGGCTACGAAGAAGCAGGCGCACAAGGATTAATAGCAGGTATAAACGCGGCCGCAAAATCACGAGGTTGTAAATCGTTAATTCTAACGCGTGCTGATGGTTACATCGGTGTGTTAATTGATGACTTAATCACAAAAAGCACCGATGAGCCATACCGGATGTTCACTTCGCGAGCTGAATACAGGTTGTTACTCCGGCAGGATAATGCAGATATGCGACTCACACCGATCGGTCGGGCTATTGGGTTGATTTCAGACGGACACTGGAATGATTTTTCACAGAAGAAGAATTTTGTCGAGCTTGAGTTAGATCGACTTCGCAAGACTCGGAGTGATCATCTGACGCTGATTGAAATTCTTCGAAGGCCTGAAATTACTTACACTACGCTTCCGAAAGCAAATCTAGCTTTGCCGGACCTGGTTCAAGAGCAGGTTGAGATTCAGGTTAAGTACGAAGGGTATATTGCCCGCGATTTAGAGCACATTAGTCAGTTTAAGCGTCTTGAAGAAAAGCGCCTGCCGGCAACCTTGGATTACGAGAAGGTCCTCTCTCTGAGGACGGAATCACGTCAGAAGCTGGCTAGATTTAGGCCTGATTCAATAGGTCAGGCGTCGCGAATCTCCGGAGTAACACCTGCCGATATCGCTATCTTGTTGGTCTGGCTTAAGAAATCAGCCGGGGATCGCTCGCAGAATTAGCAGAGCTAATTCTGTCCTTCGTGCTTCAGAATCATTTGTCTGAATTCATCAAAAAGATAGCCGGCATCATGTGGCCCCGGTGAGGCTTCTGGATGGTATTGTACGCTAAATATTGGATACTTCTTATGCCGCAAGCCTTCAACGGTCTGATCGTTTAAATTGATCTGGGAGACTTCAACATCGGATGTATTTATTGATGAAGAATCAACTGAAAAACCGTGATTTTGTGAGGTAATTGCAACTTTCCCAGAACGTAAATCCTTGACTGGATGGTTCGCTCCGCGATGCCCAAATTTTAGTTTAAAAGTTCGCCCGCCAAATGCGAATCCCAAAATCTGATTGCCGAGACAGATTCCGAAGATCGGCACGTGCCCAATTAACCCCCGGACTGCTTTATGAGCGTAATCGAGCGCTTCAGGATCGCCAGGGCCGTTCGAAAGAAAGACACCGCGGGGTTTATACTTCATGACTTCATCAGCCGTCGCGGTGGCGGGAACAACTTGAATGCGAAAACCGCGTTGCCGGAGTCGCCGGAGGATATTGTATTTCATCCCGAAATCGAAAGCGACAATCGGAATGTCGGCCTGTGGGAGCTCATCGCCATACCGCATTTGACCATCACGACCGTATTGGATTTTCCAATTAGGACTGAGCTTATCGTCTGGATCCCACACGAACGGCTCCCGGTGAGTCACTTCTTTGACGTAATCAACGCCGACAATTCCCGACCAATCGCGGGCCCGGCGGACGGCTTCCTGGGTGGTAATATCTTCCGTTGTGAGGCACGACTTCATCGCGCCTTTGACGCGCAAGATTTTCGTCAACGCGCGCGTGTCAATTCCCTGAATGGCCGGAATGTCATACTTGGCGAGATACTCTGAAAGGCCAATTTCGGATCGCCAATTTGAGACCACGGGCGAAAGCTCGCGGACGATTAGTCCGGTAACGTGTGGCCGCCAACTCTCAACATCAGTAGAGTTGATCCCGTAGTTGCCAATCTGCGGGTACGTCATCGCCACAATCTGGCCCTTGTACGATGGGTCAGTCAGAATCTCCTGGTAGCCGGTCATGGAGGTGTTGAAAACTGCTTCGCCACATGTAGTTGCTTTCGCGCCGAACCCAACGCCGCGAAAAATCGTCCCGTCTTCTAATGCGTAAATTCCATTCATTCGAATTTCGTCACTCCCCCAACAATTGTTCGGACCGCTTTACCGTGTAATGGCCAACCGTGAAAAGGTGAATTGCGCGACTTGCTGGCTGACTGGTTGACGTTGTACGTCCACTCACAATCGAGATCGATGATCGTCACGTCTGCATCCGCACCAACCGACAGCGTGCCCTTCGGCAGCCGGACTAACTGCGCCGGCTTGGTTGTGAACTTCTCAATCAGCGCCGGCAACGTCAGGACATTTTTTCGCACTAATTCCAGCGACAGCGCAAGTTCTGTTTCCAACCCGAGAATCCCAAATGGCGCGACATCAAACTCGACTTCTTTTTCATAATTGCAGTGCGGCGCATGATCGCTGCAAATAATTTCGATTGTCCCATCTGCCAATCCCTCAAGCACGGCATCCCGGTCACGATCACTCCGCAACGGTGGATTCATTTTATAATTCGTATCGTAAGCTTTGACGCATTCGTCCGTCAGCGTGAAGTGATGCGGACAAGCTTCCCCGGTGATTTTCACCCCGCGCGACTTCGCCTCCCGAAGTAACTGGACCGACCGGGCCGAGGACAAGTGTTGGCAATGCACCCGCCAATCCGTCGTTTCCGCAATCAGGATATTGCGGGCCACAATCACATCTTCGCCCATTGCCGGCCAGCCGCGCAGACCAAGTGCCGCGCTCCAATAGCCTTCATGCATCACCCCATCTGCGACGAGGTTGTAATCTTGGCAGTGATCCATGACCGGAAGTTCGAACATCTTCGCGTATTCGACTGCGCGCCGCATGAGCTCGTTATTTTGCACGCAGTGCCCATCGTCCGTAATCGCGACGACACCCGCTCTCTTCAATGATCCAATCGGCGCCAACTCTTCCCCGTGGAGATCTTTGGTGATGGCGCCGGTGGGATAGACATTCACGCAGGCGACTTCAGCAACGCGCTGTTTAATGAAAGCAATCGTACCGGCATTGTCGGCGGCGGGGGTTGTGTTGGGCATGCAGACGACCGTGGTGAAGCCACCGCGGGCGGCGCAGTGCGTGCCGGTCTCAATCGTTTCCTTGTCACTCCGGCCGGGTTCGCGCAAATGCACATGAATATCGAGCAGGCCCGGTGTGACGATCTTGCCGGTGGCGTCAATCACTTCCGCTTTATCAGGCAGAGTTGCGACGATCTTTCCGTCAGCCAGAAAGACATCCCGAATGGCGTCAATGCCATTGGCGGGATCAATGACTCGGCCACCGCGAATATGCAACGCTTTCATGATTCGGTAAGCTGCCCTCCCGAGCAGAGAAAGAGAACGGCCATCCGCACCGCCAGCCCGTTGGTGACCTGTTGGAGAATCACCGACCGGTCGCCGTCAGCCAAATCGCTATCGATCTCCACGCCACGATTAATCGGGCCGGGGTGCATGATGAACGAGTCCGGTTTCATGCGCGCAAACCGCTCCTTATTCAAGCCAAACATCGCCGTGTATTCGCCGGTACTGGGGAACATTGTCTTCCGCTGGCGCTCGTGCTGGATACGCAAGAGGTTGATGACATCCGCATCGCGAATGGCTTCGTCAATGTCGTGTACCACCCGGCAGCCCAAGCGTTCCAAGACCCGCGGCACAAGTGTCGACGGGCCGGCCAGCGTGACTTCCGCGCCGAGCTTCGTCAGTAACCACACATTCGAACGCGCCACGCGCGAGTAAAGAATGTCCCCAAGAATCGTCACCTTCAACCCGGCAATGCGGCCTTTCTTTTCGCGGATCGTGAATGCATCTAGGAGCGCCTGCGTGGGGTGTTCGTGCGCACCGTCACCGGCATTGATGACGCTGGCTTTGAGAAGTCTTCCAAGAAAATGGGGCGCGCCGGCAGCGCTATGGCGGATGACGATAATATCGGCATTCAGCGCCTGCAGATTCAGGGCGGTGTCCTTCAACGTTTCGCCTTTGACCAAGCTTGATGACGACGCCGTGATATTGATGACGTCGGCCGACAAGCGTTTCGCTGCCAGTTCGAAACTGGTCCGCGTGCGTGTCGACGGTTCGATGAACAGATTGATGACGGTCTTGCCGCGCAGTGACGGCACCTTCTTCACAGTGCGCTCGCCGACTTGCTTGAAGGCTTGTGCGCTATCGAGCAAGAAGTTGATCTCGTCGACGGACAACTCCTGAATGCCGAGCAGATCTTTGCGTTGCCAGGTTTTCATCGGGCGATCACCACCTCGTCTTGTGGATCAACTTCCGTCAGTCGGACCGACACGCGCTCAGTCAAAGCCGTCGGCAGGTTCTTCCCGACGAAATCAGGTCGAATCGGCAGCTCGCGGTGACCGCGATCCACCAACACCGCGAGTTGAATACATTGCGGACGGCCGAAGTCCGTAATCTCATCCAATGCCGCCCGGATCGTTCGTCCGGTAAATAGCACATCGTCCACCAGGACAATGGTCTTGCCGGTAACATCAAAGTTGATAGTTGAAATGCCGACGACCGGCGTGCCGCGAATCGCGAGATCGTCGCGGTGCATCGCGATGTCGAGTTCGCCGGTCGTAATAAATTGTTTGAGGATCCCGCCGATCAGACCGGCCAAGCGTTGTGCCAGCGGCACGCCGTGGGTGCGAATACCGACGAGCGCCAGGTTTGCATTATCGGGATTGCGTTCGACGATTTCGTGAGCCATTCGCGTCAATGCGCGATTAATCGCCGCCGCGTCCATGAGTAAGGTGGTGCTCATGGGGTGCTAGTAAGATGTGGTCTTGTCATTCATGCTCCTTGCCGGCCTCGCGGGGCTGGCTTAAAGGTGCGGCTACCTAACAACTCAGGCCGGCGATGGCCGGCGGGCTTTGCGCCAGGTGGCGCGGTGCTTCACGATCCAATCGAGCAAGGCGCGTTCGAATCCAATGTCGTACCCGGCCTTCTCGCTTTCGATCCACTTGTGCTTCAAAATCTCTTCCCGCTCAGCCAAAAACTCCCGGTACAACGCAGAGTTCATCACCATGCTCTTCGAATCAGCAGTCATATCGCGTTTTTCGCTCACGGTCATTTACCCTCGATTGGGACTTCCCAAGCGGCGCGAAAACCTAACACGGCGCCGCCGGCAATGCAATCTTCCAATTGACTGACTTCGCTCATTTGTTGGCGCGCTGATAATCCAGCATCGACTGCAAAATCTCGTTGAGATTTTTCGAGGGACGCCACCCCATCAACTGGTTAATCTTCTCTACACTCGGCACCCGCCGGCGCATATCTTCAAAGCCCTTCGCGTAAGCCTGTTCATAAGGTACAAACCGCAACTCCGACCGGCTGCCCGTCAACTGCTTCACCCGGTGCGCCAAGTCCAGCATCGAAACCTCCTCGGTGCTCCCAATATTGTAAACTTGGCCGACCGCCGCCGCTTGCCGGGGCAACGCGACCAAAGCCCGCACCACATCGCTCACGTGACAGAAACACCGGGTCTGTTGCCCATCGCCGTGAATCGTCATCGGCTCATCGCGCAAGGCCGCCTGCACAAACCGCGGCAGCACCATCCCATACCGGCCAGTCTGCCGGGGGCCGACGGTGTTGAACAACCGCACGACAAACACCGGTAACTGTTTCTCCCGCCAGTACGCCAACACCAAAAATTCATCGAGCAACTTCGAACACGCATAACTCCACCGGCCAAACGTCGGCGGCCCAATCAAGAGATCATCGTCCTCCCGGAAACAATCCCGGACGCTTTTCCCGTAAACCTCGGACGTCGACGTCACCAACACGCCGACTCCGGCCCGGGCCGCCGCCGCCAACACGTCTTCCGTTCCGCGCACATTGGCCTCGATTGTGTACACCGGACTTTTCACCACGAGCTCCACCCCGACCGCCGCCGCGAGATGATAAATAAAATCCGCCGCCCCAACCGCCCGCTCCAACAATCCGGCATCGCGGATCGACCCCTGAATAAATTGGAAACCCGGCTGAGCGCGCAACGCCGCGGTATTATCCAGCGAACCGGTACTCAGATCGTCGATGATGGCGACTTTTTTACCTTCGGCCAGCAAGGCTTCGGCAAGATGCGCACCGATGAACCCGGCGCCGCCAGTGATCAGGATGCGCTGCATTTACGGAAGCGTACTGTGCCCGCCGGTAATGTAGCGCTCGAGCTCACGAATCATGATCTCGCGATCGGAGATGATCGCCTTGACCACGTCGCCAATGGAAATCAATCCCACCAACTTCCCGGCCGCCAACACGGGAAGATGCCGGGCGCGCTTGTCTGTCATCAGCGCCATGCAGTTTTCGACTGTGTCGTCGGGGCTGACGTAAAGCACTTCCGTGGTCATGAGTTCGCCGACGGTTACAGTCTTGGAAGTCTTGCCCTTGAGAATGACTTTGCGCGCATAGTCGCGCTCAGTGAAAATGCCGACGATTTTATCCGCCGTTACCACCAGCACGGCGCCAATATTCTGGGTCGCCATCAATTCGAGGGCTGCGTACACAGTCGCGGTGGGTGCGATTGACCAAACCCGGTCATTCTTCGATTGAAGTAGATGTTTGACGGTATACATTTGATTTCCTCCGTCGCGTCGACGCTCGTACTGTAGTCAGTGTCGGAAGCCAGCGCAAGCAGAAGCTACCGGCGCGGAACTTCACGGCCCAGTTTGGCCAGCACGGTCTTCATGTCATCCCAGACTTCTTTCTTTGCCGGCGGATTGCGCAACAAATACGCGGGATGAAACGTCGGCATGATTGGGATGTTGTGGAAGGTGTACCAGTTGCCGCGCATTTTTGTGATGCCCAGTTGCTCGTTGAGCAACGAACGCACCGCTGTCGCGCCGAGCGCCACCATGACCTTCGGTTTGATGATGTCAATTTGCGCCAGCAAATACGGCATGCAATTAGTCACTTCGTCCGGTAACGGTGGCCGATTTTCGGGTGGCCGGCATTTCAACACATTCGCGATGTAGACTTCCTCACGCTGAAAACCCATCGCTTCGATAATCTTCGTGAGCAACTGGCCGGCGCGACCGACGAACGGCAAACCTTGTTCATCTTCATCTGCGCCCGGCGCTTCGCCGACGAACATCAATTCCGCATGAATGTTGCCGGTGCCGAAAACAACTTTGTTCCGGCAACGTGCGAGTTCCGAGCATTTGACGCACACCATGGTCGCAGCTTTGAGTTGTTCCAGATCGGGTGTAGCGGCCGCCGTCCCTGGCGGCTGTTTTCGAACCAGAGCCGCCGGGGCGGCGGCTGCTACACGGGGCTTCTTGAGCTCTGCCAATGTTTCGCGCGAAACTTCGACGTGGGTGATGCCGGTGCGTTTCATTTCTTCGAGATTGATAATGGTGGCGTCTATGATCTGGCGTAGGTCACTCATACGATTGCATGTCCTTCGGAATCGGCGCGCAAAACTCGACCGGCTGGCCAGTCCGTGGATGCGTGAACCCGAGTTTATAGGCGTGGAGCAACGGCCGCTCAATCGAAATCGTGCCCCGCCATCCGTACGTCGTGTCGCCCACCAAGGGATGGCCGAGGTGCGCCATGTGAACGCGTATCTGGTGCGTGCGCCCGGTATGCAACGTCAACTCGACGTACGCGCAGTCAGCGTGTTGTTTCAACACCCGGTAATCCGTCACGGCCGCCCGGCCGTGTGATGTGGTCGTCGACATTTTCTTCCGGTCGCGATTACTCCGACCAATCTCGGTTTCGATTTTACCGGTCAACCGCGCGAGCTTGCCGGCGCAGATGGCCCGGTAAATCTTCGTCACCTGTCGCAATTTGAACTGCGCCACCAAACTCTGATGCGCCGCATCAGTTTTCGCGACGACGATGCAGCCGCTTGTCCCTTTATCGAGCCGGTGAACAATGCCGGGACGCTCCACCCCGCCGATACCGGCGAGTTGACCCCGACAATGGTGGAGCAACGCGTTGACGAGAGTGTGTTCAAAGTTACCGGCGGCGGGGTGGACGACCATGCCGGCGGCTTTGTTGAGAACAATGAGATCGGCATCTTCGTAGAGCACGGCGAGCGTGATGGCTTCGGGTTGCGATTCGAGAGGACGCAGTGCCGGAATTTCGACGGTCACGGAGTCACCGGCCCGGACTTTGTAGCTCGGCTTGGTCGGCTGGCCAGCGACGAGCACGTGCGCGTCCGCGATCAGCTTCTGCAGGAATGCCCGCGAGTGTGCCGGCATTTCGGCGACGAGAAACTGGTCCAACCGTTGTCCACCGCTGGTGACCGTGAGCGTCACAACGCGGCCATGAATGCACTGATCGAATCATTCGCCCCGGGCAAACCTTCGTGGCCGAAATCCGGATAGATGATCATGTTTTTCTTCGACCGGATCTTGTTATACGCGGCGAATTGTGTGGATGGCGGGCAAACCGTGTCCATCAGGCTGGTGACCATGAGCACCTCGGCTTTGATGCGGGGCGCAAGGTGTTGGCAATCGATGTATCCCAGTTTCGTGAAGATCTCTTTTTCGCGTTCGTGCCGGGGATCGAACATCCGGAAGTACGTTCGTAATTCTTCGTAGGCCGCGACAGAGAGATCCATTTCCCAGACGCGCTGATAATCACAGAGGAACGGGAAAACCGGCGCGGCGCGCTTGATACGCGGTTCGAGCGCGGCACAGGCCAGCGTGAGCGCACCGCCTTGCGAACCGCCGGTCGCGCCGACGCGTTTCGGGTCGACCTCCGGCATGGTCATGACGATGTTCGCGAGCTGCGCGGTATCGAGGAAGATTTCGCGAAACAACATTTTCTCCGGCTTGTCATCGAGTCCGCGGATGATGTGGCCCTTCAAGGTGTTGCCGGTGGTGCCGCCGAGATCCTGCGATGCGCCGCCTTGGCCCCGGCAATCCAGCGCCGCGATCGTGTAGCCTTGCGCCACCCACGCGAGCTTATCGAACCAATCGCCGCTGCTACCGGAATAACCGTGGAAAAAACAAATAGCAGCGTGTTTCTTCGCACCATTTTTCGGACGCAGATATTTCGCGTGGACGCGCGAGCCGCCAACGCCGGTGAAATAGAGGTCGAAACAGTCGGCAATCGTGGCGGTGAACTTGGCCGGTATGAGTTCGGCTTTTGTGCCGAGCGCTTTCATCTCGGCGATGCCTTTGTTCCAAAACTTATCGAAATCAGCCGGGCGCGGATTGCGGCCGGTGTACTTGCGAAGCTCTGACAGTGGTTTATCAATGAGTGGCATAGCGCGGGAGTTTTACCGGGAACGGGGCGCGGAATCAATCGCGGTTTGCCGAGCCCTCCCAAATCGAAATTGAAAAAATAATGCCACGCTGACCAAACCCACCGCGATATACTGCGCACTGGTGAAAACACCGAAGGCATGTGTCGAGTAATCGCCCCGGAAGAATTCGATCGTGAACCGGAGGACGCCGTAAGCCATCATGTAGAGCCACCAGACTTGGCCATCGTACTTTTTGCGGTACGTCGCGAGCCACGCGAAGATCGCCAGATTACCGGCCGCTTCGTAGAGTTGGGTCGGATGCACCGCCACATCGGCGAGCATGTGCGGCGCCGGATAGTGGATAGCCCACGGCAGCGAACACGCGGTGCCGTAGCAGCAGCCCTCGAAGAAACAGCCGAGCCGGCCAAACGCATGACCCAAGGCCAGTGCCGGGGCAAAAGCATCCGCCACTTTCCAAAGTGGGAGTCCCTTGGTTCGAATATAATAAATCCCAGTCAGAGTCGCACCGACGAATCCGCCAAAGAAAACAAAACCGGCGCGCAGCGATGACAAACCATTTTCCCGCCAACCGGCGCTGAAATCGTTCCAGAAAAAAATGATGTGAAACAGTTTCGCCCCGAGCATGGCCGCGACGATCAACCACACACCGAGGTCGCCGATCCGTTCGGTCGGGATGCCGGCTTGACGGGCGCGGTGTTGCGCGAGGGCAATGCCGGTGAGAAAACCAACGGCGACCAGAACGCCGTAGGTATGAATCTCCAAACCGCCGAGTCGGATAAGCACCGGGTGCATGCACTCACCATGCGGGAAGTTTTACTCAGGGTGAAGGAGAAAATTATGGACTGGTAGGGCGGTCGCGCCGCGACCGTCGCGTCGTTGGTAATATGCGGACGGCGCGGCGCGCCGTCCCTACCGCTTACTGACTCGGCTTGGGATTTTCGTCGAGGGTGATTTTGTGCTTCTTCAACGTGTTGCCTTCAACGCGGGCGAGGGCGACTAGGGATTCGTCGTAATCAGCGCGGGCGCGGATGGCGGCGGAACGGGCGGTCGCGAGTTGGGCTTGGGCTTGAAGGACTAGGAAACTCGTGGAGGTGCCGGCCCGGAGTTTTTGTTGTTCGGCTTTTAAGGATTCATCGGCCAACCGGCTCGCGACTTTGGTGGCGTCGATGCGTTTCAAATTGGTGTGGACGCGACGGACGGCGGTGTCGACTTCGGCGACGATGCTTTGTTCGATGCGTTTGAGGTTGATGACGGTCTGGTCGGCTTGCATTCGCGCGATCCGGTAGGTCGAGCGTTCTTGCCGGCTGCCGAGGGGGATACTGACGGCAACTCCGATGCTCCAGACCGGCGCTTGGCCCTCGGTGAGGTTGCCGAGGTATTCGTTGAACGAGGAACTGGCGTTGGTCGTCATCGGAGAGCGGGCGTTGTAGCCGTAGGAGCCGAAGAGGTCGACTTGGGGCCAGAGTTGGTTGCGGGAGAATTGCACGGTGATGTTCTGCTTGTCGCAGGCGGCTTTGGCGTTGGCGTACTCAGGCCGTTGGTCGAGCGCGGTACGCGTGCTGCGGGCGACATCGAGTTCAACCATTTCAAATGTGGTCGTGTCCGCCGGCAAAAGTTCCAGGCCGGAGAATTCGCTGACGTCATGCGTGATCAGGCGGGTGAGTGTGAGCTGGGTGTCTTGGATCACACTGTCCGCAATGACGACGGCTTCTTCGCGTTCGGCGGCACCGGCTTCGGCTTGAGTCACGTCGAGCGGAGAAAGGACGCCGACTTCGACGCGTTTGCGGTTTTCGGCCAGGAGGGCTTTGGCGCTATTGAGGTCTTCGAGTTTGGCCTGATAGTTGGCGCGCGCGAAGTTGAGTTCGTAGTAGGCGTTTTGCACAGCGGAGATGGTGTCCATGACTTGCCGGGCAAAATCGTCTTTGGCGATCTGTTGGTTTTTCCGGGCGATGCGGATCGAGGCGCTGTTGACGCCGAACCAGGCGTTTTTGAGGAGCGGCTGGGTGGCGCTGATGAGCCAGCCGCCGGTATAGACGAATTGGGAATTGAGGGTGCCGGAACTGCGTTGGTCATTGACGCCGAAGTCGTAGGTCGCGCCGCTTGGTAATTTGCCAAGGAGATCAATGCCGGCGGTGAGGGTTTGGTTTTCCAAGGTGCCGAGTCCGAGAGCGACGGCTTGGGTGGGATCGAGGAGTTGGGTGTCGTCCCGGTAGCTGAGGCGGCCGGCGATTTTCGGATCGTAGACGCCTTGTTCAAAGACGACGCCCCATTGGCTGATTTGGGGATTGATGCGCACGAACCGGATATCGAGGTTGTTTTGCAGCGCACGCTCAATGCATTCAGCGAGGGTGACCGACTTGATGGGGCGCGCCGGTTCGTCGGCGTAGACGGTCAGCGCAATCAGCAGTAGCCAAACAAATCTCATGGTGGCGGCATGATGCCGTATCGTTCGACAATGTCAACGCAGCCGATGCTCACTCCACGACGCGAAAGGTCACATTCGAGTGGCCGGCCAGACGAAGGAATTCGCGGATGGTGGCTTCGGCGTTGACTTGGGCGTTACTCACGATGCCCATTTGTTTGGCGGCAAGTTCGACATCAACCAGCGCGGCGCGCCGGGCGCTTTGTTCGAGGTCGGGGTTCGGACTGGCCCAAATCGCCCACCACGAAATGCTGCGATCCCAGACTTTGGTTGCCTTGTCGTCAATCGACACGTCGAAAATTCGCGCGGCCGGTAAGCCGATCAGCAAGGTGTCAGCCGTGGCGCTCGCGGTCACGTTTTTGAGATCAACGCCGCCGAAGACTTTGGCTTGCACCATCAGCATGACTTTCTCAGTGCCGAGCGGCAATTTTTGTTCTTCGAGGCCGATGACTTTTTGGATGCTGTACTTGACCGTCACCAGATCGTTGAGCCGCTGGATTTGTTGGACGAGAGCCGGGACATCGACGCTGCGGGTCACACCGGCGTGCTGCGGGACGTACTTGTAATAGAGCGCCAGCCCGGCCAGTCCAATGACCAGGATCGAAACAAAGTAGAATTTGATTTTCTTCCACATCGGAAAACCTCACCAGTTTAGTTGCCGGACCGTGACGAATTGGCCTTTGGTTAGTTGCCGGCTCATGGGTTTATCGCTTTTGAACATCGCAAAGTAGTGGTGCCCCACGCTCAAAGCCAGCAGGCCGGTCAAGGTGTCATCGGGGACGACAAAATGGAATGCTTCCTTCTCCGCCACGCCGTTGGCCGGGATGGTGATCGTGCCGGTCTGGCCGGTCGTGAGGACGGGTTGATAATAATCTTTATCGTGGTCCGCTAGGACGAACCAGTCCCGCTGTAGTGTCAGCGTGACCGGATTCGGATTCTCGATCCGGGCGGACACGATCAGCACGCAACCTGACTCGACTTTGCCGACGGTGGTCTCGATGAATTGAAAGACATAGTTCGTGCCGGCATAGGTCCGGACTTTGTAGGCTTGGCCAAAGAGCCGGGCATCACCCAAGCGCAGCCACACCAGTAACGCCGTGCAGACCGCAATCACCAGCAAGGCGACGACGCCAATGAGCCATGGCAATTTACTTTTCACATCAATGTGCGGCGGTGTGCACTGCCCAATGCAAGACGGCAATCAAGATAATCCCCACCGCAAAATTTGCCAGCACCACGGCTTTCGCGTGTTTGACTAACTCGCCGAGCACCGCATGCGTTGCCAAGAACAGGAAGCCGCCCCCGGCATGCGCCAGCACCGCGTTCAACCAAAACGGCGACATGTGCGGCAGCGCCACCACGCCCAGAACACCGCCCAATAAAGTGGTAGATTCCACCAGCGCCACCCAGACCACGGCCCGGCTCCGCTTGTAACCCGCGCCCAATAATAATGCGCCCAGCGCCAGCCCTTCCGGCACTTTGTGGACGCAAATCGCCAGCAGCATCGAAAGATCCGTTTGCCGGTGTCCCTCATGCCCGGCCACCAGCGCGATCCCGTCCATCGTGCTATGCACGCCCAACGCAATCACCAGCGCGCCGGCAATCTCGCTGAACCGGTGCGTCGTCGCCTCATCAAAATGGCTCGCCGCACAGGCCGGGCAGACGTGATAGACGTACTTGCTGATTAAAAAGAACGCGCCGTAGCCCGAGGCCAAGGCCAGCGCCAGTTCCCACCAGTGCATCGACTCGGCGCACTCCGGCAAGATGGCAAACACCGTCACCCCGAGGAGTGTCCCGGCCGCGAGGCTGATTAATCCGCAGAGCCGTTGATGGGACACGCCCACGACAACACTGATTGCCCCGCCGACCAGCGCCAACACGAATGCCAACACCACGCGCAATAAAATGGCAGAATTCTCGTCCACGTAAATCACATATATAGAGACGGAGTGAACAGAATGGAAGGCCAGAAGCTCAGGGCGTGCTGGCGCGCTGCGTGAGATTGCTCTGGATCCGGTCGATGACAGAAGCCAAAGCTTCGTCAGTGACCGCTTGCCGGAGATTTTCTACGATGCGCAGTCGCAGGGCGTAGTCGGGCTTGAAATGCGGCGGCGGCGTGATCGCGGTGCCGCGCACCAACCGGGTCGAAAAGTCCGGCGCCCCCAAACCCACCACCGCCGCCTCCACCAACGCCGCGTTCCCGGTCAGGCCCTCAATCAACTCTGCGCCGTGGGGGTTGGTCTCAACTGTCGCCGCCAACAACATCGTGGCCCGGCCTTTGGTTGAGGCAGTTAGTGCGCTCGACGACCACACGCGCGTCAAGGCCGCCCCGCTATCGTGTTCAGCGAGCAACGCCAAGCCATCGAGCGCGTACAAATTATTCTGCTGGGCCGCTTGCTCCAGATTCGCCACGGCATCCGAGTCTGCCGTCAGAACGCTATCGACGATCCAACTGTCCGCGCCGCCCCCGTCACGATACCGGGCGGGACGAGACGCGCGCACTGGTTCCGGCGAAATTACGGGTGCGGTTCGTAATTCGGCCACGGTTTGGCGGAGGCGTTGAGCTTCGGCGGCCGCTTTGGCTTGTTCCTGTTGGAGGAGTTGGACGCGCGTCTCCAACTGTTCCTGTGATTGCGGCGCGATATCCGCGCGCCCCCGGTCGAGAATGCGGAGATAGACAACGCCGACGGCCGCCATGACCAGCGCCCCCGTCCACAAACCTGTCGCAAACGCCGCTGCCGGTTTCATTAGCTGGCGACTATAGCCGTAGCTGACCGGAGACGAAAGAGATTTTGAACGTTGGGTTCGCCTCTGTGTCTCAGAGTACAATGCAAGCCGAGCAAGCCGAACACTCACTGGAAACCATTCGCACCTTGATGGAGCGTAGCCAGCGCTACGAACATATCTCGGGCGCCGCCGGCTTGGTGGCCGGCAGTGCGGCGTTGGCGGGGTGTGCGGTGTTGGCGAACGGGTGGTTGTCGTTTGGGATTGTCTGGAGTTTGGTTTTTGCCGTCGCGTTTGTGGCGCACGCCATTTTAACGTTCGTCCGCGCCCGACGCCGTGGTGAACCGATTTGGTCCCGGCAGGCCCGGACGGTTTTATTGGCCGTCTTGCCGGGGTTGATCGGCGGCCTGGCGGCAACGGTGGTGTTGGCACGACTCAATCAGCTCGATTGGCTGCCGGCGGTCTGGCTGGTGTTCTACGGTTGCGGCGTCCTGGCCACAGGTTTCTTCGCGCCGCGCTCCCTCGCTTGGTTGGGCGCGGTCTGCCTCGGATTGGGAGCCCTCAGTTTGCTGGCTGGACCGGCGCGCCCGATTGTAACGATGGCGGTCGGCTTCGGATTGACACATCTCGCTTTTGGTGTAAGCGTAATCGCCGTTGAACGTCGGGAAGCGCGGGCCCAAGCTTTCTGGAAGGAAATTAATGATCTGGCCCAAACTGAATCAAATTAGGAATATTTTATGACAGCAACCATCGCCAAGAAAACCCCAACGTTTTTAGCAGCCGATCTGAGCGCGTTCGAAAAACTCGATACCGCCATTCATTCCAAGGTGCGGCTCTCGCTGGTGTCGATCCTGGCGGTCAACGAAGCGCTGAGTTTCACCGAGCTCCGTGACGGTCTCAGTTTGACGGACGGCAACCTGGCAGCTCACCTGCGGGCGCTCACCCGGGATGGCATCATCCGCCAACGCAAAATCGGTAATCCCCTCAAGCCAACGACGTTGGTTTCGCTGACGGCCAGCGGGAGGACTAGTTTTCGCCGGTATTTGGACGGCTTGGCGCACATCGTGAAACGCCACCGCTGAGGCGGCGTTTCTTTTTTTGCTATTCAACTTTATTAAACAAAGATATGAACTCGCGCGACTGGCTTGAATATTACCGGCAGAATCGGCGCGACCGGCTGCCGATTGCGTGGGATCAGCCGATTCGCGGCGCGGCAGTCGTTCAGGCCGGGGTGGCGCGGTCGTTGGCGCGGTTTCAATTGGGGGAAAGTTCGGAAGGGACGCGTTTACGCCAGGCCGCGCACCGGTTGGCGCGGCGGACCGGCGACAGCGCGTATGCGGAAGCCATCGAGTTGTTCATCAGCGAAGAGCAGGAGCACGCGCGGCTGTTGGGCGTCGCGTTGAACCGGTTCGCTGTGCCGCGGCTGCGGCACCATTGGAGTGACTGGTTGTTCCGTCGGTGCCGGCATGGGTTGGGGTTCTATGAAGAGATCATGGTGCTGTTGATGGCGGAGATTGTGGCGCTGAAATATTACAGCGTGGTTCGCGACGGCACGGCGGATAGCGCTTTACAGCGGGTCTGTGATCAAATCTTACACGATGAGAAATTTCACGTTCGGTTTCATTGCGAGTATTTGCACCGGTGGCTCGCGGTGCGACCGCCGGTAGTTCAGCGGTTGGCCGGGTGGGGTTTGGCGGTGTTATTTGCCGGTGCGAGTACGGTGGTGGCTTGGGATCATCGGGCGGCGTTTGCGGCACTGGGCAGTTCGGCGGAGGAGTTTCTCGACGATTCGTGGGAGAATTTCGCCGCGGTCCGACAAGCGATCTTGACCGGGGAGGCGTTTGTGTGGAGTCGAAAGCTCCGACGCGTCGAATCGCCGGCACCAGTCCGGCCCCGCCAATCCGAGGTTCAACTCGTGTGGACGTTGGGGGTTCGCAGTTGGCGCTGGCTCTGGCTGCTCAGCTACCGGCGCCCCCAATTGGCTTGGCCGGGACGTCGTTAGTCGGGTTCGCGGATTTCTTGCCTTTTTCGGTTTCCAACGTCAGCCCAATTGGGCGAGTCTGCCAGCGTGCTTGGGTGGCGAAGAGAATCTGATCGGTGTCCGGCGGGACCAGCGTGATGGCGCGGAACGGGAAGCGTTCGGGGACTTGACCGCGGACGATGCTGGCCCACGGTTTGAATTCGCCTTTGACGATTTCGGACTGCGACCGGCGATCGAGCATGAAGGGTGTGAGAAACATGAATTGAGTATTGTTCGGCGCGACAAAGTCATGGATCTCCACAAATTGTTCGGGCGTTTGCGGCAACCAGACGCAGCGGCGATCGGCGTACCACGCCACGGACCACGGCGCGTCCGAGACGCCAACCTCATTGTTGTCAAACCAGTGCGAGATCAACCGGGTGTAGGGTGCGCAGTAGGGCGGGTAAGGATACGGACCGCGGGACGGCGGCAACAATGTCAAGACCAACGGCGCGACGTTGACAGCCGCGAACGCGCCGATCGTCGCCAACTGAGTCAGCCGCATTTGGAATTGGATGCGATCGAGGAGTAGATAGAAAAACGCTACTCCGAAAACCATGATCAACGGAAGGAACAAGACGAGCAGATTGCCGCCATTGACGGATGTTGTGCTGCCGGGATCGCCGGGGATCCCGACGAGGGTGATGCTGACCATGCCCGCCAATAAGGCGAGCACCAAGAATCGGCGGAGCCGAGCCGTATCGTCACGGCGGAAGCCGTAGAGCAAACCGACGGAGAAAAAGAACACGCTCACATCCGAACCGACGTTGCGGAAGCTGTCCATCCAGGCGCTGCGCAATTGAGTTAAACACCGGGAGAGAGTGGAGCGCAACGTCCACGATCCGGCTAGATCAATGTCGTAATTGCGAAACAAACTTTCGGAGCCAATGATTTGATAGCGGGCGATCCCGAGGAAACTATGGGAGATCTGATAGTTGCGCATCAACCACGGCGCGATGACGACGAGGAATATCGCCACGTAGATTCCGGCCCACAGAACGGCCCGGCGACCGCGCATGGCGCGCGCGGCGTAAATCGCCAGCGGAATCATCAGAAAGAAACTGCTGTAGCGCGTGAGGTAACTCAGCCCCATCAATACCGCGCTGCCCACGATTAGCGCGATCGATCCGAAATCCGCCGGCTGGGGCGTCTCGCCACCATTCAATCGTGCGTCGGCCCGGTAGAGGCAATACGCCGCCGCCAAGACCAAAAACATCAGGAACGTCGTCGGTAATCCTGAGACGCCATATGACCAGAGGGTGTCAGAAAACAAGAGCAGCAGACCGGCAGTGACCGCGATGCGTTGATCGAAGAGTTGTTTTGCCCAGAAGTAAACCAGCAACAAGCTCGCGAGCAGACAAACTTGGTTGAATGGTAAAATCAACCACTGTTCCGGCGTATAGATCTGATCCTGGAGTTTGGCCTGAAACACCTTGCCGCCCGCCAACCGAAAAATGCCGCTCAACACCAGCGGATACAACGGCGGATTATAAAGATCCGGATGCTGATCGAAATGCGGTTGATGATCGTCCCGGTACGTTTTCAGATGCCAGAGGCTGATCGGGCGGATGACGGAGGTCGTGAAACCTTCGCCGCGCGAAATGTTGCGCGCCAACTGCGCCAAGTCTTGCGCCTCGCGTTTCTCCAACCCGCGAAACTCACTGGCCGTGTACCAAATCGCTAGGGCGACTGCCGCCAGTGCAACCACAACCCAGCGGAGTACGACTTTGCCGCGACCGAGTTCTATCTGGAACACTGCATTTTGTACTGTTTGATCTGCTGGCATCGTTCCTCAAATATTTCCCAAATTGTACTGCTTGAGCTTCCGGTGCAATGTGCGCCGACTCATTCCAATCTTATCCGCCGCGTGCGTCCGATTCCCGCCGGTCTCCTTCAACGCCTGGACAATCAACTGCCGTTCCGCTTCCCCAACCGTCATCGTCACGCCCGGGCGCACGATTGAAATCTTCGTCAAATCCGCGCCAGCCCGAATCGCCAGCGGCACATCGCGCAGCGTCAGCCGGTCGCCGCGCGCCAACACGACCATTTGCTCGATCGTGTTCCGCAACTCGCGCACATTCCCCGGCCAATCATACGCCATCAACATATTGACAGCTTCCTGCGTCATCTCGCGGACCGGCTTATCGTTGTCCGTGCTGCACTGCCGGACAAACGCATTGATCAACAACGGAATATCATCCCGGCGCTCGCGTAATGGCGGCAAATCCACCGACACGACACTAAGCCGGTAAAACAAATCATCCCGGAACTTCCCTTCGGTGACGAGCTTTTTCAGGTTACGATTTGTCGCCGTCACCAACCGCACATCCACCTCGACCGTCTTCGTTCCGCCGAGCCGCTCGAACCTCCGTTCCTCCAGCACCCGCAACAATTTCACCTGCATGGCCGGCTCCAGCTCGCCGACTTCATCCAAAAATATCGTTCCACCATCCGCCAACTCAAACCGCCCGGCGCGCCGCTCCACCGCGCCGGTAAATGCGCCGCGTTCGTGGCCGAACAATTCGCTTTCCAGCAACGCTGTTGGCAGCGCTGCCGCATGCACCGCGATGAACGGCCCATTCTTGCGAGGACTGAGATTATGAATCGCGTGCGCCACCAGTTCTTTGCCTGTGCCGGTTTCCCCGGTCACCAACACCGTCGCCCGCGACGGCGCGACCTGCCTGACCACGTCGAACATCGACAGCATGGCCGGCGACTGGCCAATCAGGTTTTCGAGGCCGAACTTCTGGTCGAGTTGCTCGTGGAGATTGATGTTCTCCACTTCGATCTGCCGGCTCTTCAGTGCCCGCTCGATGACGATTTCCAATTCATCGAGATTGACCGGTTTCGTCACATAATGATATGCGCCGGCCTTCATCGCCTCGACGGCGTTGTCGATCGAACCGTACGCCGTCATCATAATGCTGACCGGCGGACTGCCCAGCGAACTCGCCCGGCGCAACAACTTCATCCCGTCATCGCCCGGCATCCGTAAATCCGTCAACAACACATCCACCGGTTGCGATTCCAAAATCGTATACGCCTTCGCGGCTTCATCGGCCAAGACGACGTCGTACCGGTCTTCGAGTGCGCGCTGCAAACCTTCACGTTGAGGCCGGTCGTCGTCGCAGATTAAGATGGTTGGGCGTTTATTCATGGGCATGGGATTCCAACAAACGTGTCTGTTTCTCGTAGATTGGCAATTTAATCCGCACCGTCGTGCCGCGGCCGGCAGCGCTTTCGACATCAATCATGCCGCCGTGTTCACGCACGATACGTTGCACGATCATCAAACCCAAGCCAGTCCCCTCGCTCTTCGTCGTGTAATACGGCTCAAAAATCCGGCCAATCTGCTCCGGTGAGATCCCGCCGCCAGTATCGATAAAGGAAATCGCCACGTGGGACTCACCGGCTTCGGTCCGGATGCGGAGGATGCCGTCGGCCGGCATCGCTTGCAGTGCGTTCCGAATGAGATTGTAAAACGCCTGCTTCAACTGCGCTCGGTCTACCAGACAGCGCGGCAAATCAGTCGCCAGCTCGAGCTCGACAAGAATGTTGCGGTTCTCAATCTCGCGGTTCATCAACTCGAGTGACTCGGTCACGATTTCGTTGATGGCCGCGCGCTGCAGGTCCGGCTTGGTCGGCCGGATGGCGTGGAGAAATTGATGGATGATTCGGTCGAGCCGCGTGATTTCTTCCCGGGCAATCCGAATATCTTTCTTCAGTTGGTCAGCCTTCAACTTCTTCACCTCGCGCTCCATCAATTGCAGATGAATGTTCAGCGAGTTCAACGGATTGCCGATTTCGTGAGCCACCCCGGCGGCGAGCAAGGTTAGGGCGGAAAGCTTTTCGGATTCGATGGTTGACTCGGTATTCCGTCGCGTTTCGGTGACATCGCGGAGAATCACCGCCATGCCGGAAACCAAATCGCGCTCCTCATCCACCAGCGGCACGATATAAAAACTCAGGAAGCGTTGCCGGGGATAGAACACTTCGAGCTCGTGCGACAACACCTTGCTCCATTCGCCTTTGTCGGCGGAAAAGAGTTTATCCCAGTCGAGGTCCTTGAGATGACGGCTCAGAGGCTCGCCGAGCGCGCGGTCCCGGTCAAGGCCCAGCATCTCACCGGCGGCGGCGTTCAAATAACTGATGCGTCCATCCGGGTCGGTGACAATGATGCCTTCCTGAATCGTGTTGAAGAGGGTCTCGAGAAAACCTTTCTCGCGCGCGAGCTTGAGCACGAAACTCTGCAAGCTCTGCGGATCCACCCGTTCGATGCGACCGATGAGTTTGTCGAGGAAACTGCTTTTCACAGCCACCCCTTGCGTTTCAGCCACAGAAACAGTGTGAAGGTGCAGGCGCCGGAAATGCCGAAGACCCAGAGGATCGCCAGTGGGGCGGAGAGGTTGTACTCCGGTAGGTGAAAATTCATCCCGTAGTAAGTCGTGACGACCACGATCGGCAGTGAGAGCGTCGCCAGCACCGTCAGCACTTTGATGATCTGGTTGACTTGCATCTGTTGGAGATTGAGGTGCACATCCAACGAAGTGTTCAACGATTCCCGGTAACCTTCCGCGCGGCCGGTAATGCGCGCCAGTGCGTCGAACAAATCCCGGTAATACGGCACCAAATGCGCGCGGACAAATTTGAATTCACCCCGGCCGAACCGGGCGATGACTTCGCGTTGCGGGGCGACGATTTGGAGGAGTTTTGTCACCTGTTTCTTCGTGCGCACCACGGCAGCCAGAATTTCCGTAGAGGGCTTGGTCGTGAACATCTCTTCCTCCAACTCCGCGATACCGGCGGATAACTCATCGAGTACGGGTTGATAATAATCGAAAAGCTGATCGAGAATCGTATGCGTCAGCCGGTCGGGCGCGCGCGCCAATGCCGGCGCGTTTTTCATGACGCGGTCAATCGTGGCGGTGATGCTGCGCAACGGATCGCGGTGGAAAGTCACCAGATAGTCCTTGCCCATGAAGATATCGAGTTCGGTGGTCCGAAACTCTTGCGCGCCTTTCGTGCAGTCGACGGCATGAATCACGAGAAACAGATAGTCTTCGTATTCGTCGACCTTCGGGCGATCGCTCAGCGTCAAACAATCTTCGATCGCCAAGGGATGGTAGCTGAACACGTCTTCGAGGATCGATTTCGTTTCCGCATCCGTCGGCGCTTCCATATCGACCCAGACTTGCAACCCTTTGTCGTGGAGCACGAGTTTCAGACTATCAATATCGAGGTCCTGGCCAACGAGCTTGCCCTGATTGAAAACGTAAGACCGGATCATGATGTGTAAGTTCGTCGCGGTGTGGAGCGTTTTCCTCTTTGACAACCCGCCGAAACGTGTGCCACGATGTCGCGAGTTTCACCCGATTTCAAGCCAAAAACAGAAAGAATCCATGAACCTAGATAAAGTTTACAAAGAACTGACCATTCCCAACAACACCAAGCTCGCCCTCGTCGTCCTCGACGGCCTCGGCGACATCGCCACCGAATCGACCGGCTTCCGTACCCCGCTCGAAGCCGCCCATACCCCGACGCTAGACGCGCTCGCGAAACGCTCCGCGATGGGCCGCCTGATCCCCGTCGCCCCCGGCATCACCCCCGGCAGCGGCCCCGGTCACCTCGGTCTGTTCGGTTACGACCCGCTCGAATTTGAAGTCGGCCGCGGCGTCATCGAAGCGCTCGGACTCGGCATCAGCCTCAAAGCCGGTGACGTCGCCGCCCGCGCCAACTTCTGCTCACTCGACACCAAAGGCATTGTCACCGACCGGCGCGCTGGCCGCATTGACACCGCCGTCTGCGAAGCGCAAGTCGCGATTCTCCAAAAGAAGATCAAGAAAATCGGCGACACCGAAGTCATCATCCGTGCCGGTAAAGGTCATCGGTTCGTCGTCGTCTTTCGTGGCAAAGGACTCGAAGGCCCGCTCACCAACACCGACCCGAACCGGGAAGGCCTTCCCATCGCCATCGCCAAACCGGTCAAGAAAACCGCCAAAAGCGCCAAAGCCGCCAAAGTCATCGCCGCATTCTACAAACAAGCCCTGCCGCTCTTGAAGAATTGCCGGCCTGCCAATGGTTTCCTCCTGCGCGGCATTGCCCACCAGCCGGCCATCCCGACCTTCGAACAACGCTACGGCCTCAAAGCCGCCGCAATCGCCGTCTACCCGATGTACAAAGGCCTCGCCCAACTCGTCGGCATGAAAATAATCGAAGGCCCCAAAACCGTGGCCGACGAATTCACCTCCGCCCTCGCCGCCCTCAAAACGCACGACTACGTTTTCATCCACGTCAAATACACGGACATGTACGGCGAAGACGGAAATTTCGATGGCAAAGTCAAAGCCATCGAAGAAGCCGATGCCGCCCTGCGCGCGCTCCTGCCCGAAGTCGATGTCCTCGTCGTGACCGGCGACCACAGCACGCCTGTGCCGGTGAAAGGCCACAGTTGGCATCCGCAGCCGGTCATGATCAGTGGGGAAATTACCGGCTGGGACGGCCTCGACCGTTTCACCGAACGCGCCGCCAACCACGGCAGCCTCGGCATCTTCGAAGCGAAATACCTAATCCGCCTGATGCAAGCCAACGCCCGCCGGTTCGATAAGTTTGGGGCGTAGAAGAAACAGCGTAACCACTGAGACACGGAGAGCGCGGGAGCAGCTTCAACACCGCGAACAAACGCTGATGGGCTCGAAGTCAGGATTTAATCTTCGCGACGATGGTTTCCCAGTCCTTCTCGGTGGGCATCGCAAACAAGCACGTGCCGTTGCTGCGACCTTCCCAAACCGCACCGACATCGCGCTTCTCTTGCGCATCAATGCCGTCATAACGGTCTTTGCCTTTGTATTCGACCACCAGACGCCGATCATCTCGAAGCAGACATACGAAGTCGGGGTAGAAGTAATCCGTTGATGTCTGCAAACGAAACGAGTCGTGTCGCTTCGCAAGGTTGCGAATCCAGTATTTTACTTCGGGCAATCCATCAAGAAACTGCGCGCACTCGAATTCCTCTCTTAACTTGCCGTCGGCCCGTTTCTCCAATAAATCACCAACCTTGCCGAAGTAGTGATTCTTGAACTCAAACCCACCTTCGTACCATGTGGACGGGTCGTACATGATCTTCGAGAAATCTAGCGCTCGCTCTTCGCTCACAATCAGCCCGACGCTGAGTAACTCCTTGAATGCGACTTTGTGTTCCGCCTGCCGGTACTGTTCGATCTTTTCCGCGAGCGCGTCGCGCAAACGGTGACGATCCAGCACTAAGGGGCTGATGTCCGGCAAGCCGCGACTCGCCATCAATCCTTGAATCACTTTGCGCAGGAACACCGCCGACTCTGTCGCCGTGATGTCGCCATGCTCGACATGTTGGTCAAGCCACTGAATCAAATCCTCGTCTGTCCAATTCTGCTCGCTCGCGATCGCCCAAACCTGTTGATGCAATTTTCCAACGAAATCTTCCGGGCCGGTCTCGTGGACTTCCCCGGCTTTCACCTTACCGGTGTCGTCAATGTCGATTGACCCGAGTTTACCGGTGGGACGCTTGCTCGAATACTGTGCCTCGCTAAGCGTGGCATCTTTCTCCGAGAGCTTCCATTCCCGTTCCAACAAATCGGTCTTGCCGAACTCACAAAGAGCGCCACCCTGCCGGATCGACAAGAGCGGCAGGATAAAACTCTCTTGCTTCTCGTAGCCGGTCGCTGGTCGTGGTTTGCCGGCACCGAAGGCTTCGGCAATCGCCGCGACTTCCTTTACCACTACGCTGGCTTTGTCTCTCGCTTCCTGCGTACGAAAGCACGGGTAAAAAGCACCCTCGTCATCCTTTGTTAGCGGCGCGAGCACTTTCACCTCGCCACTTTCGGCATTGGCAAACGACACCTTACCCATCAACGCCGGCGCGTTCGCCTTCACGAGTGCGGCGTCCAAATCTTTCTTCGGGTCAACTTTGAGTGTTCGTGGCTGACTGCCCAGCGCCAAGCTTGGCGACGATCCCGGTATCACGATTTCTTCCGCTTCAGCGCGCGTGAACCCATTCGCCTCCAACGCCTGCTGGAACTCCGCCAGAACCGTCGGCAGCGAATCCGATACGGAGAAGACATACGCGTGATTCAACTCAGCGCGTTGCTTGAACTCGACATTCGGCAGCCGCAAGACGCGACCAACGATTTGTTCGATGGCAGTTGCTGACCGCGTTTCTTTTAGGCTGCACAGCACGTACGCAAACGGGCAGTCCCAACCTTCTTTCAGCTTCTGCACCGTGATGATGAAACGCACTGGACAATTCGCTGCCGCGATACCCTTGACGCCTTTGCTGTCCACCGTCTTTTCAATTTCTGGCAACTCATCCAGTGTGCCCGTCGAAATCTTGATTTCATTCTTGTCGAGCTTGAAGTCCTTCGCCATTTGCTCCCGCAACGGCTCGGCATCATCGACGCGCTCCGCCTGAATCAACAGAATTGGGCGGATGTATTCGCCAGTGGCTTGCCCCTCGGCAATCGCCACCTTCTCCAAATCCGCTCGCAGCGTCACCGCTTCTGCCAACGCTTGTTCCTTCTGACTGGGTGGCCGCGAAAAAACTCGAATCGGCAGTTTGATCATCGCTGCCTTCTTGAGTTCGGCGGCCGATGTGCGATGCAGGACGTTCGATGGATATCGGCCTTCCGACGGCTTATAAATTGTCGCCGGTGTCGCCGTGAATTCCACGATGCAGGCTGGTCGCAATCGCGCCAGAGTCACAAACGACAGCTCCGCACGCGCGCTATGGGCTTCGTCCACAATCACGATGGGGCGGCGCAACCGCAACACATTGACCAATGACCTGACCGGTTTGGCATCGGGGCCTTTCTCCAAATCAGCCAACACCGACTCCGGCCAGCCATCGAAATGCGCCTGGAGGTGTCCGTTGTCCTCGTACACTTTGCGGCCGGCTGTGTCTTCCACCCGAAAACTTTGGATCGTCGCCACAATCACCACCGTTTGTCCGTCCACAGTCGCCCGTGACATCCGCAACGCTTCTTCAATCGTCAACACTTCCACAGGCCCACCCACGCCCACTTCCAGTGCCCGCCGGTACGCGTGCCGATTGTCTGACAGCGCCCTTGCGGTTTGGTCGAGAATCACATTGCTCGGCACGAGCCACAACACAATCGAACGTTCAGCCTGCTCAAAATCCTTCTGCGCGATCCCGACGGCGTGGCTTGCCAACAACGTCTTGCCGCCGCCCGTTGGCACTCGCAAACAGACGTACGGCAATCCGCTCAATTCCGGCATTGGCACCGGGAAGTACTGCTGAAACGTCCCGTCAGATCGCTTGACCATCCGTTCAAACGTGTCCCGGGGGCTTTTTGCCCGCACGCTTTCCCGCAGGTATTCGCGGAGACTGTCCAATACACGCTGCTGATAATCTTTCAGGGCAACGTTCATGACACTTTGATTTCGTATGGTGTCTGCCGAAACGTAATCTGTTCCGCCCGCAGACTTTCTTTTCCCAACCGGCAACCTGCCGCATAAATCACTTTGGGCCCATCGTGTTTCGGAAGTTTGGCGAGCACTGGTCGCGTCAGCACGTTGCCGCCGTTCACGCTTTTTTCGCCAAGGATGCCGTTGAACAGTAGGTAAATTCCGACACCACGACAGACATGCAACAACGCTGATTTCGCAGGCTTACCGTTTGGCAACGGCTCGCCGGTCTCGGTGAAGTAGACATGCCGCGCTAGGTCCGCGAAGCTCACGGACGGCTTAATCTGGCCGCGTTCATCAAATACGGGTTCGCCCAGTTCGCAATATCGAAAACCACCGCCGATACCTTCGATCTTCGTGCCATCGGAGGTTCTATAGCCGAGGGCAACGCGGCGAACTCTTTCAGCTGTAATGTCCTTACAAAGGTTGAATCCCTTCTGTTCTTGCTCAGCGTTCTCAGTTGAAAGCTGAACTA
>JBAXYB010000012.1:0-46091 GCA_037127585.1 Verrucomicrobiota bacterium | reverse complement strand
GAACCCATCCACAATCTCAAACGCGCCAGCTACATCTTCATCACCAAATCCAGCAAGTTCGGCGCGGACAAACTCCGCAAAGCCATCCGGCAATTCAACGAGAAAGCCGAAATCATCGAGTGCGCCCACCACCCGCTCTACCTCCAGGACGTCTTCACCGGCGAACGCCACGATCTCACCATCCTCCAAAGCCTCGACGTCGCCGCCCTCTCCGGCATCGCCATCCCCGAAAGTTTTGAAGAAGGTCTCCGCGGCCTCGGCGCCAACGTCGTCTACCGGAAAAGCTACGCCGACCATCACCGGTACACCCAACAAGAAGTGCTCAACATGATCAACCGGAGCCTCAAGCGCGGCGCCAAAGCCATTCTTACCACCGAAAAGGACGCCGTCCGTTTTCCCAAGATCGACCGGCGCGATATTCCCGTGTACTTTCTCCGAGTCGAGATTAGAATCATCTCGGGAGCCAAAGATTTCGATGACGCGGTCCGAACCATCTGCCATCGTTAACACGCACGCCAAGCGCATCCTCATTCGCGCCACCAATTGGATTGGCGACACCGTGATGAGCCTCCCGGCCGTTCAACGCCTTCGCGAACACGAACCCACCGCCCACATCGCCATCGCCTGCCCCGAGAAACTGGCCGGCCTCTGGCAACACAACCCCCACATCAACGAAGTCATCACCGGTCTCCTCCCGCGCCGGCAATTCGACCTCGCCATCATTTTCCCCAACTCCTTCCGATCCGCCTGGGAATGTTACACCGCCGGCATCCCGCGCCGCGTTGGCTTTACCGGCCACTGGCGCCGCGCCCTGCTGACCGACGCCCTCGCCGACACCGAACACTCCATTCGTGAAACGCTCACCGTCGCCGGCCAGCAAATTGAGCGCAAGAAGTTCCCCGTCATCCGCCACCAAGCGCACCGGTATCTCGACCTCATCGCCCACCTAGGCGGCAACCGCGAACCTTGTCCCCCCAAAATGTGGATCGCGCCCGGCGACGCACCGGCGCTCACCAAATTTCTCCATGAAGGTTCCCGTCCGTTCTTTGGCATCAATGCCGGCGCAGAATTCGGCCCCGCCAAGCGTTGGTTTCCCGACCGGTTCACCGAAGTCGCCAAAGCCGTCTCTGCCGAAGTCCCCTGCCGATGGCTTATCTTTGGCGGCCCCGGTGACACTGCAATTGCCGGCCAGATCGAAGCCGACCTCCGCGCCGCATTAAACGACGACCGCGCCGTAGTCAACGTCGCCGGCAAGACCACGTTACTGGAGCTCTGCGAACTTCTGAAGTTCTGCCGGCTCCTTATCACCAACGATACCGGTCCGATGCACCTCGCCGATGCCATCGGCACCCCGCTGGTCGCCATCTTCGGTTCCACCTCCGCCCCCTTGACTGGCCCGACCGGCAAACACAGTCGCGTGATCAACGTGCCGGTCGAATGCAATCCCTGTTTCCTCCGGGAATGCCCGATTGATTTCCGCTGCATGAAATCCATCACCGTCGAGCAAGTCACCGCCGTCGCCCTCCAACTCTGGAACGAAACCGAGAGGACTCATGGACACACATGACCGGTAGGGCTCGACCTACCAACAATGCAACCAGCGGTATCGTTTCGGATGAGTTGTAGCGGCGCTTCTGTGAAGCGCCGATTTATTGATCACGGATTCTGCGCTTCGCAGAAGCGCAGCTACAACAACCTACTCGCTGAACCAACTCCACAAGCGCGCGTGCAATTCAGCCTTCTCCCGAGCTTCCGCCGCGTAGGGGAAGTGTCCGGCTTGGCGGACGAAGAGTTGTTTCCGACCGGGGATCGCGTTGTGCACCGCAAACTGACCGGGCGGCGGCACGGACGGATCGAACAGCGCCGCCGCCACGAATACCGGGATCTTGATGTACCGCGCCGCCGTCGCGGCATCGAAATATTGCAGGACATCGAGCAAGACCTCGGGATGCTCCTTCGCGTACAACCGGACCGGTTCACCGCTGCCAACGCACTGACTGATGAGTCGCAACGGATGCTGACCAAAACTCGGGAGTTCGAGAAACGCGCGGTGAAATCGGTTGTCCCACGGCAACGCTAACGCCCCGATGCCGCCACCGAAACTGCTGCCGTAATAGTGCAACCGGCGCGCAACCTGGGGATACAATTCGAGCAACGCCGAAGCCGCGCTCCAGATGTCAGCCACGCAGCCGCGGTGGACGTAGGTATCTTTGCTTTCGATGCCGTGGAGCACATGCCGGCTCTCTACGTTCGGAATGTCCCCACGCGCCGACCGGTTGAAGCCGCGAGCGCACGGGAAAATGGTGACGGCGGCCGGTGGCGGTAGATTCAGATCCGGTTCACTGCGGCCCCCGTAGCCGTGGCTTACGACCATGCCGCGGTTGAATTTGCCATTGGCCGGTCGCATGATCCAACCACCGATGCGCACGCCGTCGAGTGAATCAAATTCGACTTCTTCAATTTCAAACAGCGGATCCGGGCTGGCGATGGACCGGCGTTCGATCCGGAGCGGAATGCGGCGGACCTTTTCGAAAGTAAATTCCCAGAAGCGGATAAAGTCCGTCGGCCCGACCGGTGATTTGACGGTGCGGAGCCGTTGCTCCTGGTAGCCATACGTGGGATCAAAAGGAAAGTTGTGGGTGAACGCCATGCCGCATTGTTCATCGAAAGCACGCCCGGCGACAAGCCTTCATTCCGTCCCGTTCGTAGTCAGCCACGGAGTCCGACGGAGTGGCGTCGTTCGTCGCTCAATGGCACTCCGCCCCGAAACGACGGGCACTGCGTGTCTCTCGATGAACCGTGGGGTCTGGTGATGTGGGAGCGGCGTCCCCGCCGCGACCGGGTCGAGCAAGATCGCGGCGGGGACGCCGCTCCCACAGCGGCTTCCCGTGGAAACTAGCTACAAACCCCGACCGGCCAAGAAATCCTTCCCGGCACCCCAGCTTTTACCTATCCTACCCACCCGCCAAGGAATCACGTGCGAGCACCAACCCCAATCCAACGACCACGCTGGCTGTACTTCGCCGGTGGCATCGTGGTCATTGCGATGGGATTGGCTTCCCGGCGGATTCCGGATTTATTCCCCGCCGCACTTGGCAAGTACCCCGGTGACGCACTTTGGACACTCATGGTCTTTGCGTTTCTCGGTGGTGTGTTCACAAAAACCTCGACCGTCCGACTGGCAATGCTGGCCTTCACCATCGCCGGCGTTGTGGAGTTCAGCCAATTGTATCAGGCACCGTGGATTCGATCGATTCGCCAACAACCATTCGGACATTTCATCCTCGGTTCGACGTTCAACGCCCCCGATTTAATCGCCTATCTTGTCGGTGTAACTCTTGGCGCTGTCCTCGAGTTCAGCGTTCGCGTCACCCGCAAACGGAAGTCCACCAAGTAAGTCTTCCCGTCCTCCCGGATTTTCCCTATCCTCCGCCACCAATGAGTGACACTCCCCGCCCGTCTGTCGTCCGCTCCGCGCGCAACATCAGCGTTGCGGTGCTGGGAAGTCGCGTGCTCGGGTTGGTGCGCGAACAAGTCCTCGCCTCACTCTTCGGCGCGAGCCGGGAATTCGACGCATTTCTCACCGCGTTCCGCATCCCGAACCTGCTCCGCGATCTGTTTGCCGAAGGCGCGCTTTCAGCGGCGTTCGTCACCACGTTCACACAGAAACTCGAAACCGAAGGCGATAAATCCGCGTGGCGTCTCGCCAATCTCGTCCTCAACGCGCTGCTGATCGTCCTCAGCGTGATTACCATTGCCGGCATCATTGCCGCGCCGTGGCTGGTGAAGTTCATCGCCCCCGGCTTCGCCAACGTCCCCGGCAAGACGGAACTGACGATTCAACTCACGCGCATCATGTTCCCGTTTCTCTTGCTGGTCGCGATTGCCGCGCTCGCGATGGGCATGCTCAACGCCAAACGCGTCTTCGGCATCCCGGCCAGCGCGTCGATGATGTTCAACATCGGTTCGATCGTCGGCGGCGTCGGGCTGGCGTGGTTGTTCACCGACCGGTTCGAACCGCGCGACCGGGCGATGCTCTGCATGGCGGTCGGCACCCTCATCGGTGGCGCCGCGCAATGGCTCGTCCAATTACCAGCACTGCGGGGCGTCGGTTACCGGTACGTCGCCATCCTCGATTGGAACGACCCCGGCTTCCGCCAAGTGGTGAAACTCGTCGCGCCCTCCGTGCTCGGCGTTGGCGCGGTGCAGATCAATCTGTTTGTCGATAGCTGGTTTGCGTCGCAGTGGAACGGCGGTGTGACCTGGTTGAACTGCGCGTTTCGTCTGATGCAATTCCCCATCGGCGTCTTCGGCGTCGCCATTGCCACCGCGACCCTGCCGACCGCCAGCGCCCATGTTGCCCGCGGCGAAATCGATCACTTCCGGAAAACCCTCGCGCGCTCCATCCGATTGGCATTCTTCCTCTGCATCCCGGCCGCCTTCGGCCTAGCGTTACTCGCGCGACCAATCATCTCCGTCATCTATCAACACGGCCGCTTCCTTGCCGGCGACACTGACCAGACCGCGCTCTGCCTCCAAGCCTTCGCCGTCGGCCTGGCAGGTTACGCCGCAATCAAAGTCATCGCGCCGACGTTCTACGCCTTCGGCGATTCGCGCACGCCGATGCTGGTCACGGTTGGCTCCATCATCGTGAATGCCGGCACCGACTACCTCTTCGCCATCGTGTTCAACATGAAGACCGCCGGTCTCGCTCTCTCAACTTCCTGCGTAGCATTGGTCAACTTCGTCCTCTTACTGGCGTTGATGCGTCGCCGCATCCAACGCATCGAAGCCGGTCAGCTAGTCAAGTCCTGCGGCAAGATCCTTATCGCTTCCCTCGTGATGACTGCCGCCGCCTACGGCGCGCACGTCTTGCTCAGTGCGAACCGGTATCTCGACGTGACCGGCTCCGTGTTGGTAGCCGTGGTCGTCTTCGGAGCATCCTGCAAACTGCTCCGGGTTGAAGAACTCGGCGAGCTCTTCGGCGTGCTCAAGTTTGGGGCGAAAGGGCCGAGCAGTTAAGAGCTACTGCCCGCGACAAGGCCAATATTGAATTTCTCCGTCAACGAAAATGAAATCCGTCCCGCACACCGCCGTCGCCATCAACGACAAATTCTGGGCACCGCGCCGGCAGACCAACCGGACACAGACGCTCGATGCCCAGTACCGGCAACTCCGCGACACCGGCACGCTCAATCTCTTTCGCCACGGTGCCAAGCCAGCCAAACCTTTCTTCCCATTCCTCGACTCCGACCTCGCCAAATGGATTGAGGCGGCCTCGTATTCGCTGGCCACGCATCCCGACGCCAAGCTCGCACAGCGTCTCGACGAAGTTGTTGACCTCGTCATCAGCGCGCAGCAGCCCGACGGCTACCTCAACACCTAGTTCACCCTCTTTGCCCCCGGCAAGCGGTGGACCAACCTCCGCGATGACCACGATCTCTATTGCGCCGGACAGCCGCCGTCGCGCATCACGAAGCGACCGGCCAACGCAAACTCCTCGAGGCTCTTTGCCGGTACACTAATTACATCGCGAAAGTATTCGGACGCGGTCCCGGCCAGAAACGCGGCTACTGCGGCCACGAAGAAATCGAACTCGCTTTGGTCAAACTCCATCGCGCTACCGGCGAACGTCGCTACCTCGATCTCGCCCGCTACTTCGTCGACGAACGCGGCCGGCAACCGCACTACTTCGATCAAGAAGCCCGTGCCCGCGGTGAAGGTCCCAAGAATTGGAATCGCGAGAACTACAGCTACAATCAGGCACATAAGCCGGTCCGCAGACAAACCGAAGTCACTGGCCACGCCGTCCGCGCGATGTATCTCTACTGCGCACTGGCCGATCTCGGTTACCCGTGCGACCGGCTCTGGAATCATCTCGTCACCCGGCATCTCTACCTCACCGGCGGCATCGGCCCGTGGAAACACAACGAAGGCTTCGGCGCCGACTACGATCTGCCGAACGACAACGCGTACTGCGAAACCTGTGCCGCCATCGGTTTCGTGCTCTGGAATCACCGGCTATTGCAACGCACCTGCGACCGCCGGTACGCCGACTTGCTGGAGCGCGCTCTTTACAATGGCGTCATCAGCGGCATCTCGCTCGACGGCAAGAATGGTTCGGCTGCGCGTGTTGTCCGCCAAACATCGCGCGCCTGCTCGCGTCGCTCAATAGTTACATCTATTCGCAGAATGCCGGCGACGTGGCCGTGCATCTCTATGTCCAAAGTCGTGTCGAGTTACCGGGTCTCGTGCTCCGGCAAGAGACGAACTATCCGTGGGACGGTCGAATCAAGATTCACGTCGAACCGGACAAGCGAAACGATTCACTATCCGCCTCCGCATCCCCGCCTGGTGCCGTCACGCGACGTTACGCGTGAATGGCAAGCGAGTACCGGTCAAACTCCAACGCGGTTACGCCCGCCTCTCACGCCAATGGAAAGCTGGCGACAAGATCGAACTCGACTTAGCGATACCGGTCGAGCGCGTCTACGCAAACCCACGTCTCCGGTACAACAACGGTCGCGTCGCACTGCAACGTGGGCCGGTAGTGTATTGCCTTGAGGAAGTTGATAACGGCCCGCAGTTGAACGCACTCGCGCTGCCGGTGACAACCAAGCTGACAACACAGCATGAGCGTGCCTTCGTCAGCATTCACGGCACAGCGGTGCAGACGACGGATGGCATGGAATTCTATCAGTCGCGCCAAAAGACAAAACGCGTTCGCTTCAAGGCGATCCCCTACGCGCTGTGGGATAATCGTGCCCCAGATGAAATGTTGGCTTGGCTCCGCGAAAGCGTAATCTAACGCCCCGACTGGGGAGCGACACGGTTTCTGTAGTACCGCATCAAACTCGTGACGACCACCTTGAGAATCAAGGCCCCAATTATGAGCCCGCCGATGATGACCATCGTGCATCGCTTCTGCGCTGCCTGCACAGCCGGCAGTGTTTGCTCGTCAACAGAACTCAACGAACGCGCCTTCTGAAAGGCTCGCCAGGCACGAAAATACTGGTGTTTATTCTCATAAGCGAATCCACTCCACGCCCAGCCTTCGGAGCGCTCTGGCCAGCGGTGCTGGACTTGTTCGGCCACTAGCAGAAGTTCGTTGTATCGCTGAAGCCGATTCAGCGCAAAGATCAGACCATGCCAATATTCAATTTGATTCGCTTCCAATTCGATCGCTTTGCGCTCGGCAACGATTGAGTCCTCCCACCGATTCAATTGCAGCAAGGCAAACGCAAGCGTGTCGTGGATTTGATGCCGCGTGGGATTCAGTTCGACCGCGCGGCGGAGCGGGTCAAGAGCCTCGTCGTACCGGTGCAGCTTGACGAGGCAACTCGCGTAATTATTGACGGCCATCGCATTGTTTGGGGCAAGCTTGATGGCGATGGTTAGCTGCTGGAGCGCATCCTCGTACTGGCCTTTGCGCATGTAGCAATGGCCGAGCGAACTTCTCGGTTCGACCCACTGACTGTCCAATTTGACCGCAACCTCGTACATGCGAATCGCCTCATCATACTGGTGGAGATCATCCAAGATTGTCGCCAAATTGTTGTACGGCCAGGGATTTCTACGATTCGCCTGAATCGCTTTCTGGTAGAAGGCCACCGCTTCGTTGACGCGGCCGAGATTTTGTAACGCCAGTCCCCACTCATTGAAGACATCGCTACCTCCGGGGGCAAGCGCGTCGGCTCGCTTGTATTTCTCAATTGCCAATTCACTCTGACCCAAATGTCGGTACGCAACCCCCTGCCAGAATGGGATGCGGGCGTCTGTGCTGACGACGGAATCCACGGAGCCGAGCAACTCCAATACGCGCCGGTATTCGCTCTGATTCTCGGCCTTGCGGGCATGCTTCGCCAATTCAATCGCTTCGCTGATGATGCCGTCGCGGTCTTTCCCAGTTGTTGCGGCAGCTGACTTCTGCGCTCCAGTGATGCACGTGCCGAGTAGAATCGCAACGAGCAGCGGGCGAAAACTGGCCAGTCGCATATACGCACGAGGTACCACATCGCATCCGGGAATACAATGCCAACGACACGGCACGGCATTGATTGCCCAACTATCGTCGGGTAGGATTCGCTCAGTCCGCGGTCCGTAATGGCTACCACCCTCAAATCGAAGGTTCGGGAACTCCCCAATAGGCCGGGCGTCTACTTGATGCGGGATGCTTTGGGGCGTGTGATTTATGTCGGCAAGGCGCGATCGTTGCGGAAACGGGTTTCGCAATACTTTCACCCGTCGCGACAGATGCGCTGGGATCCGAAACTGCGGGCGTTGATTGATTCCATTGCGGACTTCGAGACGTTTGTCGTGAACAGCGAGCCGGAGGCGCTGTTGCTGGAGAGCAAACTCATCAAGGAATACAAGCCGCGTTACAACGCGCTCTTGAAAGACGACAAACGGTTTCTGCTCGTGAAGGTGGATCTTCAGGAGGAATACCCACGGTTCAAGTTTGCGCGGTTGAAGAAGGAGGACGGGGCGTTGTACTTCGGGCCGTTCGCACATGCCGGCGCGGTGCGCGTGGCGATGCAGTGGGCCCGGAAGAAATACGGTGTGCTCGTGCAGGGCACCGGCGCGCCAAAGGCGAAGGATCTGAAGTACTCGACGTATCTCGTGCCGGTCCCGCTCAAGGATATGACCCGGGAAGATTATCTCCAGCGCGTCGAGTTGGCGTGCGGTTTTCTCGATGGCAAGAATGCGGAAGCCTTGGTCGAACTCGAACAGAAGATGCGCGAAGCGGCAAAGGCGATGCAGTTCGAGAAGGCCGGTGAGTTTCGGGATGTGATCACAAGCTTGAAGGAAATCGCGCGGGCGAGCCGGGAACGCAAGTTTGACCGTGACCTCCGGCCGAAGATTGACCGGCAAGCGGAGTTGGTGGAGCTGCAGCGCGTGCTCAGGTTGCCGGCGTTGCCGGCGCACATCGAGGGGTTTGATATCTCGAACATCTCCGGCACGTTGTCGGTCGCATCGGGAGTTTGTTTCCGGGATGGGAAGGCGCACAAGGAGCATTACCGGCATTATCGGATTCGGACGGTCGAAGGGAGCGATGATTTTGCATCGATGGCGGAAGTGGTGGGACGACGGTACCGGCGGTTGAAGGAGGAAGGCGGAGCGTTGCCGGACTTGGTGATGGTGGACGGTGGGGCCGGGCAGTTGAGCGCGGCATTGCGGGCGTTGGAAGAAATCAAGGTTCGCCTACCGGTCATCGGGTTGGCGAAGCAAATGGAGGAGATTTATACGGGGGATATCATTTTGCGACTGGAACGGACTTCGCCGGCTCTGCATTTGATTCAGCGGTTGCGGGATGAGGCCCATCGGTTTGCCAACGCTTATCACCAGAAGTTGCGGAAACGGCGGATTCAGGAATCGGTGCTGGACGAAATCACCGGTCTGGGCGAGAAGAGGAAGGTGATTTTGTTGAAACATTTCGGTTCGATGCAGCGGTTGCGGGCGGCCTCGCTCGCAGAGATCGCAGCGGTGCACGGCGTGGGGCCAAAGATGGCGGTGACGGTGAAGGAATTTCTGGAACGGAGCTGATTCTTGCACGGGCTGCTTTTGGCAATTGTGATGGCGGTGGAAAGCATGTCGGCAACGAACCAGGCGATGGTGCGGCCGGTGCTGGAGCGGCCGACATTCCACCGCGACTATGCGACGCGCCGGTTCCTAGGGCGCCAAGAGCACTTTGAGTATTTGCTGGATCACATGGACGCATGTTCCGCGCTGTCGGAACACGCTGGGTTGATCAATTACCGTGCGGTGGCGCAACCGGACGGCCGGTTGTACGCGGAGAATACGGAGAAGGCGGCCGGTTTTCTGGCGCTGGTCGGGTGCGCGCCGAATGAGCGCGTTTATTATATGGAGGGGACGCAGCGGGGCCTGTTCACGGCGAAAGGCTGCGGGGTGATTGTGGTGAAGTACTCGCAGGTGACCCCGGACGAAATGGAGTTTTCGGGCCGGTTGTATGTGCGGATCGAGAATTCCGTGGTCGCGACGCTGGCGCGGGTGTTCTTTATTTTCGCGAAAGGCGCAGTTGACCGGAACTTTAACCTCGTAATGCGGCAACCGATAGATTTGACGCAGTTGGCCAGCGGTTTTCCCAAAGAGCTAAACGAAGTCATTCAACAGTTGCCGGCGGCGGATTATCCACTGGTCGAACCGTTCGGGCGGCTGCTGACTGGCGCACCGCAATAGGCTTTGACAGTCCCGGCATGCCCCCCTATGATGCGAACTGGTTCAGAATTTTACCCATGAGAGGAGGCGGAAAACATTGTCAGAAGTTAAATTAAAAAAGGGCGAACCGGTGGAGAAGGCGTTGCGGCGATTGAAGAAGAAGCTTGATCGCGAAGGCACGTTGCGGGAAGCCCGCGCCCACCGGCATTTCGAAAAGCCCAGCGAAAAGAAGCGGCGTAAGGCGAAAGAAGCCCCACGCTCGTTCATGATGAGCAGCTTTTAGCTCCCCACCGGGAAATTCAGCGAGGCCAACGCCACACTTTGAGTGTTCGTTGGCCTCGTTTCTTTTATGATCTCATTCTCAACTTGCTGGAACACCCGCCGCCACATGGATGGCCGCGCGATGCTCAATGAAATCCGCGAACTTGGTTTCGAGTACGCGGAGCTAGGGCACGGCATTCGCCTCTCGTTGGTGGACGGCATCCAGAAAGCGGTGACCGCCGGTGAGATTAAGATCAGCACGTTGCACAATTTTTGTCCCCTGCCGGTCGGCGTTCTCCAGCCCGCGCCGGATTATTACAAGCCCAGTTCGACCAAGGGTGACGAACGGGAGCGCGCGGTCCGGCATACGTTGCGGACTCTGGAGTTTGCGGCATCGCTGGGGGCGCCGGTCGTGGTGCTTCACCTTGGCGAAGTCCCGATGCGCGATTACTCCGGCAAGCTGATGAAGCTTTTCATCAAAGGCCAAGTCGAAACACCGAAGTTTGACCGGGTCCGCGCCAAGGCCATCACCAAGCGCATCGAGAAGCGGCAGAAATATTTCGACCAAGTGCTCCGGTCACTCGACGAACTCGTCCCGAAAGCCCGCGAATTGAAAGTGAAACTGGGCTTCGAGACGCGATTCAACATCGAGGAAATTCCGACGGAAGACGAAATCGGCGAATTGATTGCCCGGTATGGCAAGGATGCTGTCGGGTACTGGCACGACATCGGTCACGCGCAGGTGAAGGAAAACTTCGGCATCACCCGGCATGAGGTTTTGCTCGAACGCTACCGGGCGCGAACGCTCGGCATGCATTTGCAGGATTTCGCCCCCCCGGCATTCGACCATATGCCGCCCGGATTTGGCACGTTTGATTTCGCGCGTTTGGTGCCATTCATCACGCCGGAGATGATTTTGGTGTGGGAATTGTCGCCCCGCTGGGACATCGAACAAGTGCGGCGAGCTTGTCACCAAGCATCGGAGATGTTACGCAAACCGGCAACCACATGAAAAAGAAACTCTTCATGATCGCCCAAGTGCTCGTGAGCGTGTTCATCCTCGCGTACTTGTTTAATTCGATTTTCGAACGCGAAGCCAGCGAGGAACTGAAACCCATCGCCACGGAGCCAGCCACCTCAATCACCGACCTCGCCACTAAACTTAAGCTGCCGGAAGCAACCATCGCCATGCTGCGCACCCGCTGCGTTGGCGCGGACGGCACTTTCAGCCTGAAGCAATTAACCTTAGGTGAACGCGCGCCGGTGGTCTGGCGCGTTGGACCACGCGGGCTTTGGGACGTGTTCCAGCACGTTAGCGCCGGCTGGCTGGTGCTCGCGGTTCTGTGCATCGGGTTTGTGTGCCTGCTCGGGATTTCCCGCTGGCGGCTGATTCTCGGCGTCCAAGGATTGAACCTGAGTTTTTCGCGCACGGCTTCTATTTTTTTCATCGGCACATTTTTCAACGCGTTCATGCTGGGCTCGACGGGCGGGGACGTGATCAAAGCGTGGTATGTCGCCCACGAAACGCATCACAAAAAGGCGGAAGCCATCATCACCGTCGTCGTTGACCGGCTGATCGGGCTGATTGCGCTCTTCATCATTGCGCTGATCATGATGGGCATTTTCTACCAACGCGTTTTCGAAGACAAACGCCTCATCGGCTTCAGCATCCTGACGTTGGTGGTTGTACTCGGCACCGTGACCGTCACCATCCTCGGGTTTTGGAAAGGGTTTGCCGACAAATTTCCCCGCGTCCGGTCGTCCCTCGAAAAGCTCCCCAAATACGAGATGCTGGAGCGGATGGTGAATTCGTACCGGACGTATGCCTCACATCCGGTGGTCATCCTGAAGACAATGCTCCAATCCTTTGGCGTTCATACCTGCGTCATGCTCAGCATCGTCTGCGTCGCCAACGGCCTCCACATCACGTCGGCAACGTTGACCGATTACTTTCTCTACCTGCCCATCGTCAACTCCATCTCCGCGATGCCGGTATCATTCTCGGGCTTTGGCGTGCGTGAAGGCATGTACGTCGAGATGTTCGGCCAAGTTGGCATGCCGGCGGTGCAGGCGCTGACGTTGTCGCTGCTGGGCTACATCGTGCAACTGGTCTGGAGCATTGTTGGCGGCTTCTTTTTCCTGACCCACCGCAAAGAAGTCACCGCTCTCGAACAGGAGAACGCAGAGAAAAAGTAGCCGGCAGACAGTGCCAACCAACCAATCGAATGAGCCGGCGGTTGGTAATCAGGTTCGCCGAATGCCCGCGTTATCCGCATGCCGACCTCGCCAGCGCGATCCAAACAACAAGGGCGAGCCAGTTCGGCTCGCCCTTGTGGGATTGAATCTTTACGTACTGCTTACTTGGCCGAAGAGTCAGCTTTTTTCACCGCTTTTTTCGCGGGCTTTTTGGCGGCCTTTTTCTCAGTCGCCGCAGCTTTCTCGCCGGCTGGTTTCGTCTCCTGACCTTTACCGGCTTTTTCCACCACGGGTGCGGTGACGACGGTACCAGTCCATTCGAGGATCGCGATTTCGGCGGCATCACCGACCCGCTGACCAACCCGGATGATCCGAGTGTAGCCACCTTGCCGGTCGGAGTGTTGTTTGCCAAGGTCGGTAAACAATTTGCTCACGATGTCCTTTTGGCGCAGGAAGGCGAGGGCTTGCCGGCGATGGTGGATCGTGCCTTTCTTGGCGAGCGTAATCATCTTGTCGGCAAACCGTCGGGCCACTTTCGCTTTAGCGATCGTGGTTTGGATCCGGCTGTGTTGAATCAAGCTGCAGACCATATTGGCCAGCATAGCTCGACGATGCTGGGATTTCATCCCCAGCTTGGCAGTTCGTTTTTTGTGTCGCATGACAGTATTCCCAGTAACTTACTCTGCCGCGGCTGTGGCCGGCGCGCTTAACAATTCGGCCGTGGCGTCCACCGGGGCGTCGATAATGCCACCCTCGAACTTCATACCGAGGGAGAGGCCGAGCGCGGTGAGTTTGTCTTTGATTTCGTTGAGAGACTTTTTGCCGAAGTTGCGATACTTGAGCATTTCCGCTTCCGACTTCATCGCCAATTGGCCGACGGTGGTGATGTTCGCGTTGTTGAGGCAGTTGGCGGCGCGGACGCTCAACTCGATTTCGTTGACGCTCATGCCGAGCACTTTCTTGAGCTTGGTCTGTTCGGCGCTGACTTTTTCCTGCGCTTCTTCGAATTCAATGACCATGTCTTTGTCGTAGTCGCAGAACACGGCGATGTGATGCCGGAGAATGTTGCTGGCTTGCACCATGGCATCTTCGGGGGTAATCCGTCCATCGGTCCAGAGTTCGATGATGAGCTTTTCGTAATCGGTGCGTTGGCCGACACGCGTGTCTTCGACACCGTACCGGACGCGGCGAACCGGCGAGAACAAGGAGTCGATCGGAATGACGCCGATGGTCTGTTCCAATTGCTTGTTCTCTTCGGCGGCGCAGAAACCGCGGCCGACTTTGACTTCGAATTCCGCTTCGAATTTTTGCTTCTTGTCGAGGGTGCAGATGTGTTGCGCTGGGTTGAGAACTTCGACAACCTGATCGCCCTTGATGTCGCCCGCGGTGACCGCGCCTTCTTTGTTCACGGAGAGATACACCGTGTGCGCTTCCCGGCTGTGGGACTTCAACAGAACCTTCTTCAGGTTCAAAATGATGTCGGTGACGTCTTCAACAACGCCCGGAATGGCGGTGAACTCATGGGGGGCACCCTCGATTTTGATTGAGGAGATCCCCGCACCCTCGAGCGAGCTGAGCAACACGCGCCGGAGCGAGTTACCGATAGTGTGGCCGTAACCGATTTCAAACGGTTCAGCGATGAATTTGGAATAGGTCGACGTCGCCGTGCTTTCTTCACGCACGAGACGCTTGGGCATTTCAAAACGACCGAGACGAACTGGCATAGGGCACTTCCTTCGATGGGTTGGGTTTCCCGCGCTCTAGAAACGTGGACCAACAACCCGGTTAGGTTTTGACTATCTAGAATAAAATTCGACGATCAGCTGTTCATTCACGATTGGCTGAATATCATCCCGCGACGGAATGCGCATGATCTGGGCTTTGTACGCTTCCTTTTGGAAAGTGATCCAGTCCGGCACCGTGTGAATCTGAGCTGACTCGAGACTCTTACTGGCGAGTTGCTGCGAGACCGCCGTCGGACGCACTTCGACAATGTCGCCGGGTTTCACATTAAATGACGCGGCACTAACTTTCCGACCGTTGACGCGAATGTGTCCGTGGTTGACCATTTGCCGAGCAAACGGACGGGTCGTCGCGAATCCAATCCGGAACACCACGTTATCCAATCGGGTCTCAAGCAACTGCAACAAGGTTTCGCCGGTAACACCACGCTTCTTGCGGGCGATCTCAAACATACGCCGGAATTGGCGCTCGAGCAGACCGTATTGATAGCGGAGCTTCTGTTTTTCAGCGAGACCGATCCCGTAATCGCTCTGCTTGCGCCGGGATTTCTTCGGGCCGTGAACGCCGGGACCATACGGCCGGCGTTCCAAATATTTTGACGGGCCGAAAATCGGCATTCCGTATTTGCGACTGATTCGAACTCGTGGACCTTTGTAACGTGCCATGTGAAATCTTCTCCTTAACTACACGCGCCGCTTCTTCGGTGGCCGGCAACCATTATGCGGCACCGGGGTGACGTCTTTAATCGTCGTAATTTCCAACCCAACAGCTTGCAAGGCGCGAATCGCAGCTTCACGACCTGTCCCGGGACCTTTGACCCAAACTTCGATCTCACGCAGCCCGTGCGCCATCCCTTGCCGCGCGGCGTCCTGGGCGACCAACTGCGCCGCGTAGGCCGTGCTCTTGCGTGAACCTTTGAAACCGACGCGACCCGCACTGGACCAGCCAATCACGCGCCCTTTCGGGTCGGTGATGGAAACGGTGGTGTTGTTGAACGTCGCCAGGATGTGCGCGATGCCTTGAAAGACATTCTTGCTATGCTTGGCCTTAACAACTTTCTTCGCGGCTTCAGCCTCGCCCAACAAATCGGCGGCGGTGGCGTGAACTGCGGCAGGTTTTGCTTCAGCAACAGCAGCAGCTGGTGCAGCCGCAGTCTTCTCCACTGGAGCGACGGCGGCTTTTTCCGCTGGCGCGGATTTATCTTTTGAATTCTCGGGGGTCTTTGCGTCTTTCGCCATTGTGTTCCTCTACGATTATGCTTTCGGGGCGGCTTTGGCTTCTTTGGCGCGTTGAACGCCGACCGTCTTGCGCGGGCCTTTGCGCGTGCGCGCATTGGTGGAAGTGCGTTGGCCATGAACCGGCAAGCCCTTCTTATGCCGCGTGCCTTGATAGCAATTGATGCTCATCTTGCGCTTGATGTTCGTCTGAATTTCGCGGCGCAGATCGCCCTCAATCCGGTGGCCCTGCAAGGCCGAGTTCAGATGCGCGAGCTGCTCGTCGTTCAAGTCTTTGGCGCGAACATTCGGATCGACCTTGGCCTTCGAGCAAACCGCGAGTGCCGTGGTCGGCCCAATGCCGAAAATGTACCGCAATGAGACGCCAACTTTTTTCGCGTCGGGAATTTCAACTCCGATAATACGTGCCATAAATTAGCCTTGCCGCTGTTTGTGGCGCGGGTTGGTGCAAATCACGCGCACCACACCCTTCCGCTTCACAACTTTGCAGCGTTCACACAAGCGTTTCACTGATGGTTTTACTTTCATGTTTTCGAACTTCCTACTTTTGCCGGAACGTAATCCGACCCTTGCTTAAATCGTAAGGGCTCATCTCGATCGTCACCTTGTCCCCCGGCAACAAGCGGATAAAATGCAACCGCATCTTACCCGAGATATGCGCCAGAACGCGATGTTTATTCGGCAACTCCACCCGAAACATCGTGTTCGGCAACAACTCGACGACCGTCCCTTCTACTGTAATGGCTTCTTCTTTAGCCATGTTAATATTTCCGCGTTTCCGTCCGTTATTAAAACTGTATGCTCGAAATGTGCGCTCGGTTGCCCGTCCGCACTAACCACCGTCCAACCATCACTGAGCATCTGCACTTCATAGGTCCCGCCGTTCACCATCGGCTCAATCGCCAAGGTCATACCGGCTTTCAACTTCGGACCTTCCGCTGCCCGACCATAATTCGGGATCTGCGGATCTTCATGCAACTTCCGCCCCACGCCGTGGCCAACAAACTCGCGCACGACTGAAAATCCGTGCGCCTCGACCACCGTCTGCACTGCATTCGAAATATCGCCAACCCGATTGCCGGCCCGCGCCTTCGCAATCGCGGCATACAACGCCTTCTCCGTCACCTGCAACAAATCCTGCGTCCGCGGCTTCACCGCTCCCACAGCCACCGTCGTCGCATTATCGCCGACGTAGCCATCTAAAATTATTCCCACATCCAAACTCACGATATCGCCGTATTGCACCCGTCGCTTCCCCGGTATCCCGTGCACCACTTCCTCATTCACCGACACGCAAATGTTACCGGGATATCCTTTGTACCCGAGGAATGGACTCTTCCCACCGAACTTCGCAATCAAGTCACCGGCCGTTTCGTTGAGATCCTGCGTCGTTGTTCCCGGCACGCACATGGCCGCCACGGATTGCAAAATCTCCGCTGCGGTCGCGCATGACGCCCGCATCCGCTGAATTTCAGCCGCCGACTTAATCGGAATCATGCCGGCAGCAACTCCAGGATATCCGCAAAACCCCGTTCGTGGAGGCGATTGGCATTCACGCGATGCAGCAACCCGGTCGGCTCGTAATATTTCACCACCGGCACCGTCAGCGTCTCATACCACTGCAACCGCTCGCGCAAGATCGCTTCGGTATCATCAACGCGACGAATCAGCTTACCGCCGCACTTGTCGCAGATACCGGCGCGCTGCGGGAGAATGTTCTTCTCGTGATACAGCGCACCACATTTCACACAACTCAACCGGCCAAGGATCCGTCCAATGATTTCGTCGGCGTCGACTTCCATCAGAAGGATGAGCGTCAACGGCAGATTGCGCTCGACCAGCAGCCGATCAAACGCCTCGGCTTGCGGTAACGTGCGCGGAAATCCATCGAAGATAAATCCGCAGTCCGGGCCATGTTCGTCCAGCCAAAGCCGGACGATCTGCACCGTTAATTCGTCGGGCACTAATTGCCCTTTATCAATGAACTGTCTTATCACTTCACTCAGCGGCCCGCCCTTGCGAATCGCTTCGCGAAACATTTCGCCTGTCGACACGTGCAGCACATTCAACCGCGCGCTCAACAACTGCGCCGCCGTCCCTTTACCGGACGCCGGGGGGCCGAGGAATACAATCCGGTGACTCAAGTCACCCTCCGCTTATTTACGCCCGCGGAGTTTGCCCTTGCGCAGGAACCCGTCGTACCCGCGCATGAACAAGTGCGACTCGACCTGCCGCATCGTATCCAAAAGCACGCCGACCGTAATCAGCATGCTGGTGCCGCCAAAAAAGCTTGCCGTCAAATAAGGCAACTTGAAATTATGCGAAAGAATATACGGAATCACTGCGATGATCGTCAGGAACACCGCACCCGCGAGCGTGATCCGCGTCATCGTGTGATCGAGAAACTCTGCCGTCGGTTTACCGGGTCGGATGCCGGGGACATACCCGCCATAACGCTTCAAGTCATCCGCAATCTGCAACGGGTTGAACTGCGTCGCCACCCAGAAATATGAGAAGAACAAAATCATCAAGCCGTAGGTGAGCAGATACAAACCTTCACCTTCAGTCAACATGCGCGACAAATTCTGAAAGAAAGCCATATGCGACATCGAGAAAATCTTCTGCGGAAACAGCAAGATCGCCTGGGCAAAGATAATCGGCATAACCCCGGCATAGTTTACTTTCAACGGCATGAAGGTCTGACCGCCACCGAGCATTTTCCGGCCAACCATTCGCTGGGCATATTGCACCGGTATTTTTCGCTGAGCCTGAGTCACGGCAATGATACCGGCAATCGCGGCTAGCGCCATGACGATCAGCAAGATCGCGTGTAAGGCGTTGAAGGAACTTTCCGGGCCGAAAAACAGGGTATAGGCTTGAATGACGGCTTGGGGCAAACGCTCAACGATTCCCACGGTAATAATTATTGAAACACCGTTGCCAATCCCACGCTCCGTGATTTGTTCACCCAACCACATTAGCAGCACTGTCCCACTGGTGATGGTGAGCACTGTAATCATTTCAAATCCAAACCCAGGATTCTTCACCAAGACGCCGGTAAAACCGGGGAATAGGCGATCCGGATGCTCAAAAGCTTTCGCGAGGAAGAAGCCTTGCACGATACAAATCAAAACGGTGAGATACCGGCCATATTGAATGACTTTCGCGCGACCGCTCTCCCCTTCCTGCTTGAGTCGTTCAAGTGAGGGAACAACCGCCGTCAACAGCGTCATAATGATCGAGCCACTGATATAGGGCATGACGCCGAGCGCAAACACGGCACAGTGCTGAAGTCCACCGCCCGTCATCATCATCGCCAAACCGACGAAACTACCACCCACCTGACTCTGAATCTGATTCATGTAGGCGTTCAGCGAGGACGAATCAACCCCCGGACAGGGAATGTTCGCACCAATCCGCGCCAAGGCGATAACGCCGAGTGTGAAAAGAATCCGCTTCCGCAGTTCCGGTATCTTCCAACTATTGAGGAATGCCGAGAACATTGGTTACTTGGCCGTGACGACCGGCTTGTTGCGAATACCGGGCAACGGCAACACTTCGCATGTCCCGCCCGCTTTCGTGATCTTCTCACGCGCGGTGGCACTGAACTGCTGGGCCTTCACGGTCAATTTCTTTGTCAACTCGCCGTCGCCGAGAATCTTCACACCTTGGAGAAGTTTCTTCAGCACGCCCTGCTCTTTGAGAATCTCCGGCGTAACCGTCGCGCCGTTATCGAAATTATCGAGCACGCCAACGTTCACGGTCGAAAGATGGAGTCCGAACACCTTGTTATTGAAACCACGTTTGGGAATCCGGCGCAGCAGCGGCATCTGACCGCCTTCAAAGCCCAACCGGACCGACCCACCCGAGCGGGCGGTTTGACCTTTGCCACCGCGACCGGAAGTCTTACCGTGACCGGAGCTTTCACCGATACCGAGCCGCTTGGTGCGGTGCTTGGCGCCGGGCCGGTATTTCAAATTGTGCAAACGCATCGTCATATCAATTCACTCCCGCCGCGACCGGACGGTTCAGGCCGCGGACACGGAAAATTTCTGCCTTGAGGCGCAGCTTCGACAATCCATCGAGTGTCGCTTTGACCACGTTGACGGCGTTGCTCGAACCGAGCGACTTGCTCAACACGTCGCGAATGCCGACACATTCCAAAACCGCCCTAACGCTGCCACCGGCAATGACACCAGTTCCCGGTGAGGCCGGCCGCAACAGAACATGGCCACCGCCATAGCGACCGATGACTTCGTGAGGAATCGTGGCACCCTTCAAGTTCATTGTGACGAGAGAACCCTTCGCTTGGTCAGTTCCTTTGCGAATCGCGTCCGCCACTTCGTTAGCTTTGCCGAAACCCCAGCCCACGCGACCACGGCGATTGCCAACAACTACCAGCGCACTAAAGCTGAACCGCCGGCCGCCTTTAACCACTTTGGAGCTACGGTTGATGAAGACGACCTTCTCGATCAATTCGCCTTCACGGCCTTCCAAATCAATCTCTTCGCCAATCACGCCGGGCGCGGCGTCCTTGGCTTTGGCAGGTGCGGGTCGGGAAATACGGGGCTTGCGTTCTGGAGGCATAACTAGAATTTCAATCCTGCTTCACGGGCGGCATCGGCCAGCGCTTTTACGCGGCCATGGAAACGAAAACCGCCCCGGTCAAATACGACCATGCTGATGTTTTTGGCCTGTGCCTGTTTTGCGGCGAGTGCGCCGATCGTCTTCGCGCCGGCCATCGTCGGCTTCGTCCCTTTGCCGTCGCCGGCATTGGTGCTGGCGGCGGCCAGCGTCTTGCCGGCCACGTCGTCGATGAACTGCACGTAAATGTGTTTGCCGGTAAAGCTGACAGCCATCCGTGGCCGCGTCGCGGTACCGGTCACTTTCTGGCGCAACCGGAGATGCCGGCGCGCACGAAATTGGGTTTTGGATCGGGGAATCATAGGGTCTAACCACCTGCCGTCGTAACGGTCTTACCGGCTTTGCGGCGAACTTGCTCGCCCACATACCGGATGCCTTTGCCCTTGTACGGTTCGGGTTTATAAAAGCGCCGGATGCAAGCGGCCACTTCGCCGACGAGCTGCTTATCGGCACCTTCGATGGTGATTTGTGGCTTCTTGTCCGCCGTATCCACCACCGTAATCTTGATCCCTGCCGGAATCGTGAAGTTAATCGGGTGCGAGTAACCGAGCTGTAAGTTGAGACTGGTCCCGGCCACGGCGGCGCGAAAACCGACGCCCTCGACGAGCAGCTGTTTCGAGTAGCCCTCGTTGACGCCCTTGACCATGTTGGCAATCAAGCTGCGCGTCAGACCCCACCGCGACTTGCCGATGCGATCGAGTTGGACCGTGGACGCAATGATCTGACCGTCTTTAACGGCCACGGTGATCGGCGTCGGCACAGTGAATTGAAGTTTTCCCCGTGGCCCTTCGACGGCGACGAGCTGACCTTTGACGTCGACTTTCGTCTTCGCCGGGATCGCAATAGGTTGTTTACCAATTCGTGACATATCTCACCAAACGTAAGCTAAAATTTCGCCACCCACGTTCGCCTTTTTGGCTTCGTGGCCGGTCATCACACCTTTGGAGGTCGTGACAATGGAGATGCCCATGCCGGCAAGGACGCGGGGAATTTCCTGCGAGCCGGAATAGCGGCGCAAGCCCGGGCGACTGATGCGTTTAATCCCCACAATGGAGCGTTCCTTGCCGACGATCTTTAATTGGATCTTCAGCAGCTGCGGACCCTTCTCCTGTTTTTCAACATAGAAGTCGGCAATAAAGCCTTCGCGCTTGAGCACTTTGGCGACTTCGCCTTTGAGCCGCGAAAACGGCATGTTGGCTTCGGGCTTCAAGGCGCTATTCGCGTTACGAATGCGCGTCAACATATCGGCAATGGGATCAGTCTGATTCATGTCTTACCAACTCGCCTTGGTGACGCCGGGAAGTTTTCCCTGGCTGGCCAGTTCCCGGAAACAAATCCGGCAAATTTGGAACCGGCGAATGTAGGCGTGCCGGCGGCCGCAATTTTTGCAGCGGTTATACTTCTGCGACGAAAACTTCGCCGGTCGCGCTTGTTTAATTTCCCAGGTTAATTTTGCCATAGCATTCCTTTAGCTGCTGAACGGCATCCCCATCAGCTTGAGAAGCTCTTTGGCTTCCGCATCCGTGTTCGCGGACGTCACAATCGTCACATCCATCCCGAGGTTGTGCTTGATCTTGTCCAGTTCGACTTCCGGAAAAATAGTTTGGTCTTTCACGCCCAGCGTGTAACTGCCGCGGCCATCAAACCCGCGCGGATTGACGCCGCGAAAGTCACGAATTCGCGGGAGGGCGGCGTTCAGGAAGCGTTCCAAAAATTCGTACATCCGCTGGCCGCGCAAGGTGACTTTGACGCCAACCGGCATCCCTTCGCGAACATGAAAGCTCGCGACGCTTTTCTTGGCATGCCGGATAATCGGCTTCTGTCCGGTAATCGTCGCAAGCTCGTTTTGGGCCTGAGTCGTGACGTCTTTGTCATGCTTGGAGTTGATGCCCATGTTGATGACGACTTTTTCCACCTTCGGGACTTGCATCCGGTTGGTGTACTTGCCGCCCTGCATGAGCTGCTCGACAATCGTTTTCTTATAATGTTCGTGAAGCTGGGACATAACTTTGCCTACACCTTATCGGTCGTGACCACGCCCCGCTTTTTTTTGCGGGCTTCAAATTTTTCCTGCAGCATAACTTTGGCGGCGTAGATCGGAAACTCCCGCGTGATAATCCCGCCTTTGGGATTGTCCTGCGATTTCCGCACCGACTTGTTCATCAAATTAACACCCTCGATCACAACGCGACCGCGATGCGGAATGGCAACGAGAACTTTGCCAACCTTGCCCTTGTGCTCGCCCGAAAGGACAACCACCATATCGTTCTTTTTAACGTGGATTGAATTCATCGTTACAACACCTCAGGCGCGAGGGAAATGATCTTCGTAAAATCTTTATCGCGCAATTCCCGAGCGACCGGGCCGAAGATTCGAGTTCCCTTGGGATTCTGTTGGTCGTCAATAATCACGACGGCATTGCTGTCGAACCGCACGTATGAACCATCCGACCGCCGCAGTGGCGACCGAGTCCGCACGACAACACAAGTGACGACTTCGCCCTTCTTCACTGTGCCGTCCGGTGCCGCCTCTTTGACGTGAGCCTTAATGATGTCGCCCACGCGAGCGTAGCGTTTCTGGTGACCCAACACACCGATCGCCCACGCGAGCCGGGCGCCGGTATTGTCGGCCACATCGAGATGTGTACGAATTTGAATCATGCTACTTTCTCCACCGTCTGCGCCTTCGTGACGATTTCCGCCAGCGTCCAACGCTTCAGCTTGCTCAAGGGCAACGACGCCACAATGCGAACTTGATCGCCGGTACTCGCTTCGCTTTTTTCGTCATGCGCGTAAAACTTTTTGTACTTGGTCATGATCTTATGATAGCGCGGATGGCGCACGCGGCGGGCGACTCGGACAACGATGGTCTTCTCCATCTTGTCACTGACCACTTCGCCGACGACTTCCTTCCGTTGCACTGCAGATTCTGATTGTTCAGCCATGATCCAACTCTCTTACTTGCTCACGGGCGCCGCTTTTAACTGGCGTTCCCGTAAAATTGTTTCGATGCGCGCCACGTCTTTACGCAGGTCGTGCAACCGGCTCGGCCGTTCCAACCGCGCCGCTTGCTGTTGCAGGCGGAGGTTGAACATTTCCTGACGCAAGTCGCGCAGTTTCGCCTGCGCCTCTGCATCGGTCAATTCGCGAATTTCCTTCGATTTCATTTAGCGTCTCTTCACAAAACGTGTCTTAATCGGGAGTTTTGAGGCCGCCAGCCGGAACGAATCCCGCGCAAGCACTTCCGTCACCCCGCCCATTTCGAACAAAACATTACCGGGTCGCACAACGGCCACCCAAAACTCCGGGTTACCTTTTCCCTTACCCATCCGGGTCTCGGGCGGGCGCTTCGTCACCGGCTTATCTGGGAATATTCGGATCCACAGCTTACCGCGACGCTTCATGTTGCGCGACAACGTCACGCGGCACGCCTCGATTTGCGTCGCCGTCATCCACGCGCGATCCAACGCCTGCAAGCCGTACTCGCCGAACGAGACGGACGAGCCGCGCCACGCAATTCCGGCACGGTTGCCGCGCTGCTGTTTGCGGTGCTTTACTCTGGCTGGCATCAATGGCATATCAACAATCCCTCTACGCTGCGGACGCCGAACTGACCGGCCCGCCGACCGGCTTCATTTCCGGTACGGTTTCTTTCCGGGCGCGTTCGCCCTTACAAATCCAAATCTTCACACCAATTTTGCCATACACCGTATTGGCTTCGGCAAAACCATAATCAATATCCGCGCGGAGTGTGTGCAACGGAATCTTCCCGACCCGGTATTTCTCGTGACGGGCTATTTCCGAGCCGCCCAGCCGGCCACCGCAGGCTACCTTGATGCCCTGGGCGCCGAAATCCATCGCGGTCTGCACGGACTTCTTCATCGCCCGCCGGAAACTGATCCGGCGTTCTAACTGCAACGCGATGTTTTCGGCAACAAGCTGCGCGTCGGTCTCCGGTTGCTTCACTTCCACAATGTCGACGTAAATATCTTTCCCGGTCATCTTCCCAAGCTCCTCTTTGAGCTTGTCGATTTCCGAGCCCTTCCGGCCAATCACAATCCCAGGCCGGGCGGTGAAAATTGTGATGCGCGCCCGATTCGCGTAGCGTTCAATCGCAATCTTCGGCACGGCCGCCGCTGCCAGCTTCTTCTTGACGATATCGCGAATCTTAATGTCCTCGAGCAAAAGCGGCGCGTAATCCTTCTTGTCGGCATACCACTTCGACAGCCAGTTTTTTGTGACCGCGACGCGAAAACCAATCGGATTTACTTTTTGTCCCATAACTTATTGTCCGTCCGTCAACACGATCTGAATGTGGCTGGTTCGCTTGATGATCGGCCCAGCGCTGCCCCGGGCCTTAGGCTGAAACCGCTTCAAGCGCGGCCCTTCGTTGGCCACCGCTTCCTTGACCCGCAAGGCATCGGCGGCCAGCTTGAAATTGTTCGTCGCATTCGCGATGGCCGACTTCAACGTCTTTTCGATCATCCGGGCCGACTTGCGCGGCACGGCCCGCAACAACTCCAGCGCGTCCGAGGCGCTTTGGCCTTGGATCATTCGCGTCACCTCGCCAACTTTGGCGGGGCTCATTTTTGCATATCTAGTTATCGCTCGTACTTCCATAAATTTTCTAATTAATTCTGACTCACGCGCGCGGTGTCACCCGCTTGCAACGTGACGTCGTTCTCCACTTTCTCAATCAACGCACCGCTAATTTTCTGGCGAACTTCCACGATCCGCAATTCCGCTACACCACGGTCGCCGCGCCACACGATCATCGGCATTCCAATCCGCGCGCCTTGCTGCGCGCCCATATCTAACACAACCAACCGCAGCTTCGGACTAACTTCCAACACCTTGGTGACCTCAATCGAACCAACCCCGGTCAGCGGCACTGTTTTATCACCAGCCGCTACTAACCGCTTCAGTTCCGCGATCTCCGCCGCAATCTCTCGGTTGGACTCAACCGCTGCTATCAACCGCCCAATCTGTAGGACTAGCCGTTGGCGCTCGACTTCTCCGAGGTACAGCGCCCGCAACGTCTCGACCAATTTACTTTGCTGGGCAATCCCATCGGCATCCGTAATGTTCGCACCAAGCGTTTGAACTCGTACCTGCGCTTCCGTCCACAATTTTTTGAAGAGTTCGCTTTCGGTTCTCGCAATCGCGAGGCTTTCTGTAAGCGCCCGCACTGCGACCTCCCGGTCGGCCAGTTTCCGTTGTGACTCCGTATAACTGGCGCTGAGCTGATCCAGCGCTCGCCGTAACTCATCTTCCGACGCACGCAACGCGCCGGCCACTCCAAAGAACAAAACAACAATAACTACATTGGCTCGCGCCAATCGCACGACTACTTCGCAGCAACTTTCTCGGTCGCCGCTCCGTGAGCGCGGAAAACTCGCGTCGCCGCGAACTCACCAAGCTTGTGACCGACCATGTTTTCCGTAACGAACACTGGCAAATGCGCCTTGCCATTATGGACAAGAAACGTATGGCCAATAAAATCGGGAATGATCATCGAACGCCGTGACCAAGTCTTAATCGGCTTTTTTTCACCAGTCGCCATCTTTTCCACTTTGGCCATCAAGTGGTCATCAACGTACGGGCCTTTTTTGAGGGAACGTCCCATTTATTTCTTCCTTCGCTCGATGATAAATGCATTCGAATACTTCTTCTTCCGGCGCGACTTGCCACCCTTCGCGAGTTTGCCCCACGGGGAAACTGGATGATGCCATCCGCCGCCACCTTTGCTCTTGCCCTGGCCGCCGCCCATCGGGTGATCGACCGGGTTACGCGCCATACCGCGGCTAATTCCACGGATCCCAAGCCACCGGCTGCGGCCCGCCTTGCCGAGCATCACATTAATATGATCGGGATTGCCAACCTGACCAATGGTTGCATAACAATCCGCGTGAATTTTCCGAATTTCACCAGAGGGCAATTTCACTAGAGCATAATCACCCTCAATACCCATGATTGAAGAGGCCATCGCCGCGCTCCGGCACAACTGACCGCCGCGACCGTGATGCAACTCAATATTGTGAATCGGCATCCCTGGCAGAATCTTGCGCATCGGCAACGCATTGCCGACCGCCAGTTCTGCATCGGGCCCGTTCATCAACTTGGCGCCAACTTCAAGACCCATCGGAGCAATAATGTAACGCTTCTCGCCGTCGGCATAATTCAACAACGCGATACGCGCAGAACGGTTCGGATCGTACTCGATGCCCTCCACCGTCGCCACAATCCCCAGCTTATTACGTTTGAAATCAATCAGCCGGTACCGCTGCTTATGACCGCCGCCAATCCCACGTGCCGTCATCCGTCCCAGATTATTGCGACCGCCGCTCCGGCGTTTCGCAACCGTCAACGACTTTTCCGGCTTGTGCTTCGTCAGTTCGGCGAAATCCGGCAACACCGTTCCGCGGAGTGACGGGGTTCTTGGTCTGAAAGTTTTAAGGCCCATGATGTCTTATGCCACTTCGATTTTGTCGCCCTTTTTGAGCGTTACGATTGCTTTTTTCCAAGCCGACGTGTACCCGGCTTGATGCGTCCGTTGCCGGCGCGCCTTGCCGCGAACATGCAGCGTGTTGACACGGAGAACCTTCACCTTGAAGGCCTGTTCAACTGCGTGCTTAATATCCAATTTGTTGGCGTGCTTCACGACGACGACCTGATACTGGTTTGACTTCGCCAGTTGATCGGCGCTCTTCTCGGTCACGCGCATCGTCTTGATGACTTCGTAAGGCGTTTTCATTACTTGCCCACCCGTGCAGCCAACTTCGCAAAGCCAGCCTTCGTAATTACGATCTTGTCGAATTGCAACAGCTCGTATGTGTTGACGGAGTCCGCCGGTTCAACGAGCACTGCCGGCAAATTATGCGCGGCTAATTTCAAATTCTTGTCCACGACATCGGTAACCACCAAAGTCGTTCCCTTAGTGGCGGCAACTTTGCTGATCAACCCAACAAAGTCTTTCGTCTTGTGACTGCCAACCTTCAACTCATCCAAAACCACTACGTCGCCAGCCAGTAAACGGGAACTCAGCGCCTTGCGGAACGCGAGTGCTTTCACTTTTTTCGGAACACGAATCGTGTAGTCGCGTTGATGCGGTCCGAACACCACACCACCACCCCGCCAAATGGGTGAAGCGAATGAACCAGCGCGAGCGCGACCAGTTCCCTTCTGCTTCCAAGGCTTCTTACCGCTCCCATGGACATCACTAATCTGTTTGACCTTGGACGTTCCGAGACGCTGGTTCGCGCCATAAGCGACGACCGCATCATGAACGGCCTGCGTCCCTCGGCCATTCTTAATGAGGAGCTCGTCAGCGATTTCGATTTCGCCCTTGGCCGCTCCAGCGGTATTGATTACGGAAATTTTCATACTGCCTTCGTCTTCTTGATTGCGTGCCGCACGACGACAAGCGCGCCGGTATGCCCAGGAACCGAACCTTCGATTAGTAGCAGATTGTCGGCTTCGCGTACTTGAATCACCTTCAAGTTTTGCGTCGTAATTTTCGTGTGCCCCATGTGACCCGGCATCTTCATGTTACGAAAAACTCGACCCGGAAATAGACGTTGCCCGATCGCACCACCGCGCCGATGCCAACCTTTTGCACCGTGGGTCATATCGCCACCCGCAAACTTATGGCGGCGAACAACACCCTGAAAGCCCTTACCCTTGCTTGTGCCGATCACATCGACAAATTGCCCTGGCTGAAATTCTTTGACAGTGATTTTGTCCCCAACATTGAAAGCGACGGGGTCGATTGTCCGGTATTCGCGGACAAACGCCGGAGCCGCGGCATTCGCCTTTTTACAGTGACCAATCATCGGCTTCGTCGCGTTTCGTTCCTTCTTCGCACCGAAACCAAGTTGCACCGCATGATAGCCATCCGACTTCGTGTCCTTCTTCTGCAAGACAGTACACGGGCCGACCTCAATCGCGGTAACGCCAACGAAGTTCCCCTTCGCGTCGAACACCTGCGTCATTCCAATTTTTTTGCCGAGAAGTTCCATGACTAAATCTTAATGGTAATATCCACGCCTGCCGGGAGGTTTAGTTTCTTTAATTCGTCCACCGTCTTCGCCGTCGGATCGATAATGTCGAGCAGCCGCTTGTGGGTCCGCATTTCAAATGACTCCATCGACTTCTTGTCCGCGTGCGGCGAGCGATTGACTGTGTGCCGCCAAATATCGGTGGGCAACGGAATTGGGCCGGCAACTTTCGCGCCGGTCCGCTTGGCCGTTTCGACAATCTCATGCGCCGACTGATCGAGCAGCCGGTGGTCGTAGCCTTTGAGGCGGATTCTAATACGTTGATTGGTCATTTCTTCTTTTCCTGTCCCGCCCGGGCCGGCGGCAAACCGGCGCTCTTGGCCATAATTTCCGTCAAAATATTCTCCGGTACCTTCTGAAAATTCAACGGCTCCATCGAGTAACTCGCGCGGCCCTTACTCAACGATCGCAACGCAGTGGCGTAACCAAACATTTGCGCCAACGGAACGTGAGCGTGAATAATCGTCGAGTTAGCCCGAGGCTCGATATGGCTGATCTTGCCACGGCGGCTGTTCAAGTCACCGACAACATCACCCATGTGCTCTTCCGGCGTGATGGCTTCCACGGACATAATCGGCTCAAGCATGATCGGATGAGCTTTTTTGCACGCGTCCTTGAAAGCAAAAATGCCAGCCATTTTGAACGCAATTTCCGAGCTATCCACTTCATGGAATGAGCCATCAACAATCTCAACTTTGATGTCCACCATCGGATAGCCGCCGAGCACACCAGTTTGCGCAGCTTCAATAATTCCGTCTTCAACCGCGCCAATAAATTCCCGCGGAATCGAACCGCCGACGACTTCGTCTTCAACCACGACTCCGGTACCCGCAACACCAGGGGCGAGCGTAATACAGGCGTGACCATACTGACCACGTCCACCCGACTGCCGAATAAATTTACCTTCACCTTCCGATGCTTTCGTGACCGTTTCCCGATAGGCAACTTGCGGCTTACCGGCAGTCGCACCAACATTAAACTCGCGGAACATGCGATCTTTAATGATATCGAGATGAAGTTCGCCCATCCCAGAGATTATTGTTTGGCCGGTTTCTGGGTCAGAAGTCAGCCGGAAAGTAGGATCTTCTTCAGCTAGCCGTTGTAAGGCAGTCCCCATCTTATCGCGATCGGCCTTCGTATTTGGCTCAATCGCCATTGAAATAACCGGCTCTGGGAACGTGATCGACTCCAGCAAAATTGGATGATTTTCATCACACAATGTGTCACCAGTGGTAACATTTTTGAGTCCGACGAGTGCGCCGATGTCGCCCGAGTAACACGTGTCGATTTCTTGCCGGTGATTCGCGTGCATCTCTAACAAGCGACCAATCCGCTCGTGCTTGTTATTCCGCGGATTGTAAACTGAAACGCCCTTCGTAATCTTACCGGAGTAGGTGCGAAAGAAAATTAGCCGACCGGCATATGGATCGGTCCAAAGCTTGAAAGCTAGCGCGCTAAACGGCGCGTTATCATCCGCGCGACGCTTCTCTTCAGTCTTCGTATCCGGGTTGATTCCGGTTACACCTTCAATGTCAACGGGCGATGGTAAATAATTGATAACGGAATCAAGCAAGGGCTGAACGCCCTTGTTCTTAAATGCCGCACCACAAATTACCGGGACGATTTCGTTCTTGATCACACACCGGCGGATACCAGCTTGCAGGATGTCTGCAGTAATTTCTTTGCCTTCGAGATACAAGTTACCGATCTCTTCATCCTTGTCCGCAACGGCCTCAATGAGCTTGGTGTGCGCGACATTCGAGGACTCAACCATATCGGCCGGAATTTCAACGATGTCGAATTTCGCGCCCAGTTCCTCACCGCTCCAAATATGAGCTTTCATTTGGACGAGATCAACAATGCCCAAGAAACCAGCTTCTTTTCCGATGGGCAATTGAATCGGAATTGCGTTTGCGGCGAGACGCTCGCGCATCTGAGCAACGGCTGATTCAAAGTCAGCGCCGGTCCGATCCATCTTATTGACGAACGCGATCCGCGGCACCTTGTACTTGTTTGCCTGACGCCAAACCGTTTCTGATTGTGGCTCGACACCACCGACTGCGCAGAACACCGCACACGCGCCATCCAACACACGCAGACTGCGTTCGACTTCAACCGTGAAATCTACATGGCCCGGTGTGTCAATAATATTGACTCGGTGATCGGCCCAAAAACAAGTCGTCGCAGCGCTGGTAATCGTGATCCCACGCTCCTGCTCCTGCTCCATCCAGTCCATGGTAGCAGTGCCGTCATGAACTTCACCGAGCTTATAAACCTTGCCGGTATAATAGAGAATCCGCTCCGTCGTCGTCGTTTTACCGGCGTCGATGTGCGCACAAATGCCAATATTCCGAGTTTTCTCGAGCGTAACCTTCCGGTTCGCATCTGAGCGACTCTTTGGCTCTGTTTGTTTATTTTCTGCTACGGCTGCCATGTTTCTTTCAAACGACTACAATAGTGAATTTAATCTACGAGTTAAAATCCGAAGGACTACTAGAACCGATAATGCGCAAAAGCCCGGTTGGCTTGCGCCATCTTGTGCATGTCTTCGCGCTTCTTAACGGCTGATCCGGTATTATTCGAAGCGTCCAGAATCTCGGAGGCGAGCGCTGCGGTCATACCGGTTCCTTTACGCGCTTTGGCGTAATCAATAATCCAGCGTAACGCGAGTGCTTCTTGCCGGTCACCCGACACCTCAATCGGCACTTGATAGTTCGCCCCACCGACCCGGCGGGACTTCACTTCAAGTTTGGGACGAACATTATCCAAAGCAGTCTGAAGAATCTCCAACGGGCTCTTGTCCTTGTTCTTCTCGGCAATCTTATCGAACGCGCCATACACGACACGTTCAGCAACGGACTTTTTGCCACCACGCATGACGGTATTAATCATTCGCGTCACAACTGTGCTCCCAAACCGGGGATCAAGTGCGCGGGGGCGTTTTTCGGAGCGGTGTCTACGCATGACTCAAATTATTTCGCTGCCGGCTTGGCAGCGCCTTCCTTGGGACGTTTCACGCCGTACTTCGACCGGCTGCGGCGCCGCTTCTCAACGCCCATTGCGTCCAGCGTCCCGCGGACGATGTGATAGCGCACACCCGGCAAATCTTTAACACGGCCGCCACGAATCAAAACAATCGAGTGCTCCTGGAGGTTGTGACCCTCGTCAGGAATATACGCGATCACTTCGACGCCATTGGTCAACCGGACCTTGGCAACCTTTCGCAACGCCGAGTTCGGCTTTTTCGGCGTGCGCGTCATCACTTGCAAGCACACACCACGACGTTGCGGACAGCCTTTCAAAGCGGGCGACTTCGACCGCGACTTGAGGCGATTCCGTCCTTTACGAACCAGTTGGTTAATCGTTGGCATTGTCTAAAAAATTTCTTTCTCCGCCCGAAGGCGAAAGAGCGCGCAAGCTATCACGGCGACTCAGCTTAACGCAAGACCTTTTCTCATTTAGTTGGCCGCCTCGGCTGGCTGCTCCAACGGTTTTTCAATAATTGGCTGATCGACCGGCTCGCCGAGCTGAACAACCTTCACATTCCGATGCTTGAAGTAGCCCGTCCCAGCTGGGATCAAATGGCCCATGATGACGTTCTCCTTGAATCCACGAAGCACATCAACGCGACCATGCGTCGCCGCTTCCGTTAACACGCGCGTCGTGTCCTGGAACGACGCCGCGCTGATAAACGAATCTGTCGACAGTGATGCCTTTGTGATCCCAAGCAAGACCGGTTGCGCTTCCGCTGGCTTACCGCCGGCTTCAACCACGCGCTTGTTCTCTTCGTCAAACTTAATTTTATCAACCTGATCGTCCCAGAGAAACTTCGTATCGCCCGGTTCGATAATGCGAATCTTCCGCAACATCTGCCGAACAATAATCTCGATGTGCTTGTCGTTAATCTCGACGCCCTGAAGGCGATAGACTTCCTGCACTTCATTGACAAGATATTCCTGCAAGTCTTGTGGCCCGCAAACTTCGAGCACTTCGTGCGGCACAACGGGACCTTCCGTCAACTGCTGGCCCTTCTTGACCGCATCACCCCGGAACACAATAATGTGTTTCGAGATCGGAATCAGATGTTCTTCCTCGGCGCCGGACTTCGTATCCTTGACGAGAATGCGGCGCTTTCCGCGAGCAGTACCGGCAAAGTCGACGACACCGTCGATCTTCGCGATTTCAGCGGCATCCTTCGGCCGCCGGGCTTCGAACAGTTCCGCGACTCGCGGGAGACCGCCGGTGATGTCCTTCGTTTTGAAAACTTTCCGCGGCGTCTTCGCCATCAAGCCACCCGCCTGCATCTTGTGGCCTTCTTCAACCACGATGTGGGCGCCCGCCGGGATGCTGTAGAACGCGAGCACTTCGCCGGCATTGTTCACGAGGTTAATCTGCGGGTGCAAATCTTCCTTGTGTTCAATGACCACGGTGCCCATCAAGCCAGTGGCCTCATCGAGCTCGCGCTTGACGGTAATGCCTTCGATCACGTCGTGGAACTTCACTGTCCCGGCCACTTCGCAGAGGACGGGGACGTTGTACGGATCCCACTGGACGAAAATTTCACCCTTCTTCGACTTGCCACCATCGGCCACGTTGATCTCTGCGCCGACGACAACGGTGTAGCGTTCGAGTTCCCGACCCTCTTCATTATAAATTGCGACTTGGCCGTTCTTATTGAGCACAACCCAGTTGCCTTCGGGCCGCTTGACTGCGCGCAATTCATGATACCGGACAATACCGTCGTTCTTCGCTTTGATCTGGGGTTGCTTGAACACCTGACTAGCCGTTCCGCCGATGTGGAAGGTCCGCATCGTGAGCTGCGTACCAGGTTCGCCAATCGACTGAGCGGCGATGATACCGACTGCTTCACCAATCTTGGCGGGCTTATCCGTTGCAAGGTTGCGGCCGTAGCACAAGGCGCAAACACCACGGCGCGATTCACAGGTGAGAACGGAGCGAATTTTGATCCGCTCAAGACCCAATTTACCAACGGCCGCCGCCGCGGCTTCATCAATCTCAGTCCCAGCTTTGACAACCTTCTTCTTGCTGATTGGATCGGTCACATCTTCGGCTGCTACCCGGCCGACAATACGCTCGCTCAATTTGACGATTTCGTCTTCGCCTTCGTAGATCGGCTTGACGACGATCCCGTTGACCGTGCCGCAATCCTCTTGGAGGATGATGACATCCTGCGCCACGTCGACAAGCTTACGCGTGAGATAGCCGGAGTCGGCCGTCTTCAGCGCCGTATCGGCCAAACCTTTTCGCGCGCCGTGGGTCGAAATGAAGTATTCGAGGACCGACAGACCTTCGCGGAAGTTCGACAGAATCGGCCGCTCGATGATTTCGCCTGAAGGCTTCGCCATCAATCCGCGCATACCGGCCAGCTGCCGGATCTGTTGCTTCGAACCGCGCGCCTTGGAATCCACCATGATGAACACCGGGTTCAACTCCGGCTTGCCGCCGTTGTGTTCCATCGCGGAATACATGATCGAACTGATCCGGTCCGTCGCGTGCGTCCAGATGTCGATAATTTTGTTGTACCGTTCGCCATCCGTAATGATACCGCGGCGGTACTGCTTCTCGACTTCGCCAACATCCTTCTGGGCGATCCCGATGACTTCGTTCTTCTCCTTCGGCACGATCATGTCATCGATACCGATGGAAATCCCGGCCTTGGTCGCCGAGTCAAACCCAAGCGTCTTCAGTTTGTCGAGCACCTCAACCGTCTTGGGATGCCCCGCCGTCCGGTAACACTGCCAGATGATTTCGCCGAGGGCGCCCTTGTTGACCGTCTTGTTGTGGAACCCAAGTTCCGCAGGCCAGATCTCGTTAAAGAGAACCCGGCCAACCGTGGTCTCAATCACTTTCGACACGGCGTCGCCGTAAACGGTCTTGCGGCCGTAATCCGGATTCTTCAACCGAATCTTCTCGTGAATCTTCACGTCATTTTCATCGCGGCAGAAGAAGACTTCATCGGCACCGGTGAAAAGTTTCGTCCGTGTACCCTCGGCCACCTTGTCCTTGCCGGGGTTGGTCAGATAATAGATCCCGAGCGCGATGTCCTGCGTCGGCGTCATGATCGGCTTACCGGAGGAGGGCGAGAAGATGTTATTCGTCGCCAGCATCAGCATGCGGGCTTCCATCTGCGCCTCGATCGACAGCGGCACGTGCACGGCCATTTGATCGCCGTCGAAATCCGCGTTGTACGCCGTACAAACGAGCGGATGAATCCGGATCGCGTCACCTTCGATCAGTTGCGGCTCGAAGGCTTGAATTGACAGGCGGTGCAGCGTCGGCGCGCGGTTGAGCAATACCGGATGCCCCTTCGTGACTTCATCGAGAATATCCCAGACTTCCGGAGACTGCCGTTCGATCATCTTCTTGGCAGACCGGATCGTATGAACGAGACCCATCTCGCGCAGCCGCTTGATGATGAACGGCTCGAACAAAACGAGCGCCATCTTCTTCGGCAAACCGCACTGATTAAGTTTCAATTCCGGGCCAACGACGATGACGGAACGGCCGGAGTAATCAACGCGCTTACCAAGCAAGTTCTGCCGGAACCGGCCGGACTTGCCCTTAAGCATGTCCGCGAGTGATTTGAGCGAACGCCCACCGGCGCCCGTGACGGGCCGGCCATGCCGGCCGTTGTCGAGCAATGCGTCGACAGCTTCCTGAAGCATGCGCTTCTCGTTACGGATAATGACGTCCGGGGTGCGGAGTTGGAGCAGGTTCTTCAACCGGTTGTTCCGGTTGATTACGCGCCGGTAGAGATCGTTGAGATCGCTGGTGGCAAACCGGCCGCCTTCGAGAGGCACGAGCGGACGCAAGTCCGGCGGAATCACCGGCAACACTTCGAGGATCAGCCACTCGGGCCGCATCTTCGAAACAACAAACGCCTTCATGATCTTGAGACGCTTGGCGACCTTCTTCTTGATTTGCTTACTCTTCGTCGTGTCGAGTTGATGTTCCAACTCATGCGCCGACTTGCGCAAGTCAATCTTGGCGAGCAGTTCCTTGACGGCTTCGGCGCCCATTTTGGCAACAAACCCGTCGGCGTACTGTTCGCGGGCTTCCCGGTATTCCATCTCGGTGAGCAACTGCTTCGGTTGGAGCGGGGTCTTACCCTCGTCGATGACGACGTAATCTTCGTAATACAAAACCCGTTCGAGTTCCCGAGCGGTCATGTCGAGCATCAAGCCCACGCGGGACGGCATCGACTTGAAAAACCAAATGTGGCTGACCGGCACCGCGAGTTCGATGTGGCCCATGCGTTCACGGCGAACCCGGGCGAGTGTGACCTCAACGCCGCAACGATCGCAAATGACGCCGCGATGTTTGATCCGCTTGTACTTTCCGCAATTACATTCCCAGTCGCGGACCGGACCAAAAATACGTTCGCAGAACAAGCCACCCTTCTCGGGCTTGAAGGTCCGGTAGTTGATGGTCTCCGGGTTCTTCACTTCACCGTGCGACCAGGAACGAATCACATCCGGAGCGGCAATGCCGATACTGACGTTATCGAACGCCTCGGACTTTTCCAACCCGAGCGCTGCGCGCGCGGCCGCGGAAGCGGTAGCGGGAGCAGCCAAAGGGGTCACGGGAGCAGCCGCAGTTTTCGTTGTGCTCATAATTACTTATCGCCTCCGTTGTGCCCGACGCGAACGTCAAGACAGAGACTTTGCATTTCTTTCATCAACACGTTGAACGATTCCGGCGTGCCGGCTTCGAGGATGTTTTCACCTTTGACAATCGATTCATAAATCCGCGTGCGCCCCTGCACATCGTCGGACTTGACTGTGAGCAATTCCTGCAACGCGTACGCCGCGCCGTAGGCTTCCATCGCCCAGACTTCCATTTCGCCGAAGCGCTGGCCACCGTATTGCGCCTTGCCGCCGAGCGGTTGTTGGGTGACGAGCGAGTACGGCCCGACCGCCCGCGCGTGAATCTTGTCGGCAACCAAGTGGTGCAGCTTCAACAGATAGATGTAGCCGACGACAACTTCCTGGTCGAACCGATCGCCGGTCCGTCCGTCGTACAAATGCGTCTTGCCGTGCGTCGTGACCCATTCAAAACCTTCGAGCTTCTTCGCATCCGTCAACATCGACTTGATTTCTTTTTCCGTGACGCCATCAAATACCGGCGAACAGAAATTAAAACCAAGCGCCTTGGCCGCAACGCCGAGGTGAGTTTCTAGAACCTGACCGACGTTCATACGGCTCGGAACGCCGAGCGGGTTGAGCACGATGTCGACCGGCTGACCGTCCACGAGGAACGGCATATCTTCTTCCGGCATGATCCGCGCGATGACGCCCTTGTTACCGTGACGGCCGGCCATCTTATCGCCAACGCCAAGCTTGCGCTTGCTGGCGACGTACACCTTGACCTGCTTGATGATACCGGTGTCGACGTCTTCGCCGCTTTCGACCTGCTCACTCTTGCGATCGTGTTCGAGGTTGAGCTCGCTGAAGCGATGTTCAAACTCGCCGATGATCTCGCGAATCTTAATCCGAATCGGGGATGGATCGATTTCAATCCGGTCATAGACGCTCGCCAACTTCCGCAGCAGCGTCTTCGTAATCTTGCGATTGGCCGGGATGATGATCTCGCCGGTCTCGCTGTTGACGACATCCAGCGGAATCTTTTCGCCCAGCAGAATGTTGGAGAGCTTCTCGGTCAACTCTTCCCGGAGCTCGGTCGATTTGCCCTTGAAATCTTCTTCAATGGTTTTGCGCTGTTTGCGGACTTCACCTTGCGTGAACTGTGGCCGAGTCGGCTCTTTGCGTGAGGACACTTTCACATCCATCACGATGCCATAGGCACCGGACGGCATGCGCAACGACGTGTCTTTAACGTCGGCCGCTTTTTCGCCGAAGATCGCCCGTAACAACCGCTCTTCCGGCGCAAGTTCAGTCTCACCCTTCGGGGTGATCTTACCGACCAGGATGTCGCCCGGTTTCACTTCGGCGCCGACGCGAATCACGCCGTCGTGGCCGAGGTTTTTCAACGCTTCTTCGCCGACATTGGGAATGTCGCGCGTAATTTCTTCCGGCCCGAGCTTCGTATCCCGCGCTCCGGCTTCGAATTCTTCGATGTGAATCGAGGTGTAAGTGTCGTCCTTGACCAACTTCTCGTTGACGAGGATCGCGTCCTCGAAGTTGTAGCCATTCCACGGCATGAACGCGACCAGCACATTGCGGCCGAGGGCGAGTTCGCCACCGTCGCAGGCCGGACCGTCAGCGATCGCCTGACCTTTCTTCACCTTCCCGCCGACTTTGACGATCGGTTTCTGGTTGAAGCAGGTACCGGCATTCGAGCGCATGAATTTCCGCAACTCGTAAACCCAAATGTGGTTCTCTGGATCTGTGACCAGCTTGCGCTTGCCTTCCGGCATCTCGCCATTTTTCGTAATGACAATCCGCTGCGCCGTGACTGAGGCCACCGTCCCGGCTTCTTCGGCCAGGATACAAACTTTCGAGTCGCGGGCAATGACGCCTTCGAGACCGGTGCCGACGAACGGTGCTTCGCTCTCCAACAACGGCACCGCTTGCCGCTGCATGTTCGAGCCCATGAGCGCGCGGTTCGCGTCATCGTGTTCGAGGAACGGAATCAAACCGGCCGCCACCGACACCAATTGCTTCGGCGAGACATCCATATAATGGACGCGCTCCGGTTCGACTTCGATGAAGTCGCCCTTATACCGGCACGAAACCTTCGGGATCGTGAAATGTCCCTTCCCATCGACGGCGATATTCGCCTGCGCGACGACGTAGTTTTCTTCTTGGTCGGCGGTCAGAAAATCAATCTGGTCCAAGACCCGGCCATCCTTCACCTTCCGGTAGGGTGTCTCGATAAAACCAAATTCATTGATCCGGCAATAGATCGACATCGCGCTGATAAGGCCGATGTTCGGACCTTCAGGTGTTTCAATCGGACAAATCCGGCCGTAATGCGATGGGTGAACGTCACGGACTTCGAAGCCCGCACGATCCCGCGAAAGACCTCCCGGCCCGAGGGCAGAGAGTCGGCGTTTGTGAGTCATCTCGCTCAGTGGGTTCGTCTGATCCATGAACTGGCTGAGCTGACTGCGACCGAAAAAGTCGCGAATAACCGCCGACAGCGCCTTCGGATTGACCAGCGCCTGCGGGGTCATTGAATTCGTCGTCACATCAAACAGCGTCATCCGCTCTTTAACGACACGTTCGGTCCGCGCCAAACCGACGCGGCACTGGTTGGCGAGCAATTCGCCAACCGCCCGCAAGCGGCGGCTGCCGAGATGGTCAATGTCGTCAACTGAGCCTTCGCCCTTCTTCAGGCTGGTGACGTACCGGATCGCTTCAATCAGATCTTCTTTTTCCATCACGCGATTTTCGAGATCGACGTTACGGTTGAGCTTCTGGTTGATCTTATACCGGCCCACACGACCGAGGTCGTACCGGCGGGCATCGAAGAACAAACGCTTGATCAGCGCGTTGGCGTTGGCCACCGTCGGCGGATCACCCGGCCGCAAGCGGCGGTAAATATCCTTGAGGGCCTCTTCGGTGTCCTTGGTCGGATCTTTGCGGAGACATTTGATGATGACGCCATCATCAACAGCGGTATCGACAACCTTAACTTTGTCGATGCCGAGTTCCTGGAGTTGCCGGCAAATACCTTTGGTCAGCGGCTCGAATGCGCGCGCGACAACGACGGCCTTTTCCTTGTCCTCGACATCGGCGATGAGAACTTTCGTGCTCTCTTCGTCGGTCACGGTGAAGTCTTTCAACTTCACGTCTTCAATCGTGTAGAACAACTTGAGAATGTCCTCGTCCTTGCTGTAGCCCAGCGTCCGGAGGAAAGTCGTGACCAAGAACTTCCGGCGGCGATGCCGGCGATCGAGGTAGACGTTCAATAAATCGTGTTGGTCGAATTGGGTTTCGAGCCAAGTCCCGCGATCCGGGATGATGCGGAAACCGAACAGCACTTTACCGGAGGTATGAACGGTGGATTCGAAACAGATACCGGGCGAGCGATGGAGCTGGCTGACAATGACGCGTTCGGCGCCATTGATGACAAAGCTACCGGAGGGTGTCATGAGCGGAATCTCGCCCATGTAAACTTTCTCTTCCTTCGTGCCGCTGGCGTCTTTGAGACGGAACGTGACGTGTAGCGGAGCGCTGTAGGTAATGCCTTCGCGCAACGCTTCAAGCCACGACAGCTTGATGTCGCCAATCTGGTACTCGACGAAGTCGAGCGAAGACTGACCGTCATAGCTCTCGATCGGGAAGACCTCCTTGAAAACAGTCTGCAGCCCAAATGTTTTCCGGCGACTTACCGGGACATCCGCTTGCAAAAAATCTTCGTAGGATTTGATCTGCGCCTCGATCAACTGAGGCGGCTCGATCACGTCACCCAACTTACCGTAATATTTGCGCTCGCGCATTCTTGATCCCTCGGCCGGCAAAGGCCGCTCACGACGTTTAGTTTGACGTGGGGGCGGACTCACGTCCGCCCCCACGCACGACAGTTACAACGGTAACTCGACTTACTTCAATTCGACTTTGGCACCGGCCGCTTCAAGCTTCTTCTTGATTTCTTCGGCTTCTTCCTTGGTCGCGCCTTCCTTCACCGTCTTGGGAGCCGCTTCGACGAGGTCTTTGGCTTCCTTCAGGCCGAGGCTCGTGACCGCACGGACTTCTTTAATCACGCCGATCTTGTTCGCACCGGCTTCCTTCAAGACGACATCAAAGCTCGTCTTGGCTTCCGCCGCCGGAGCCGCGGCACCTGCACCGGCCGCCGGGCCAGCCGCAACACCGGCCGGAGCCGCGGCGCTGACGCCCCATTTTTCTTCCAATTTTTTCGAGAGCGACGCGGCTTCAATCACCGTCAAGCCGCTCAATTGTTCAACGATCTGGTCTAGGTCTGCTGGCATCTTCTTTTTCCTTTTCTGGTATCGTCGTGGCGCAAAGCATCGCGCTGTTTCACCCCGAAAGCCTTCGGAGCGACGAGGAACCGGTTTGTTTAACTACGCCGCCCCGACTGCTGTCGGGGCCGCTTTATCTGCGTGCGCCTTGATGACACGCGCAATTTGACTCGCGGGAGCACCGAGCACCACGGCAATCCGTCTGGCCGGCGTCTGGAGCATCCCAATAATCCCGGCCCGCAAGACGTCGAGCGATGGCAATTCCGCCACCGCATCCACATCCGCCGGCTGCAATAAGAGTTTACCCATCACGCCGAGTTTGACTTTGCCCTTCTCGGTATCCTTCGTGAATTGCTTCAAAATTTTAGCCGCAACGCTGATGTCGGCTTTCGCACCGCCCATCACCACCGCCGTCATACCGGCGAGGGCACCGTTGAACTCCCCAAGACCGGCTTCCTTCGCGGCATGCCTGAGCATCGTGTTCTTGACGACGTGACATTCAGCATGCGCGGCGCGCAACTGCTTTCGCAACGCTGCGAATTCCGTCACCGTCATCTTGGTGTAATCGGTCACAAGCAAGAATGGCGAGGCGCCCACTTGCTTGCTCAACTCGGCAACAATTTGTTTCTTTTCAGCTCTCATGGTGCACCAAAATTAGTTTGTACTCGGCGTAAATTCGTTTGTGTTGATCCGCAAACCCGGGCTCATTGAGCTGGCCAATGTGCAGCTCTCGATGAACTTGCCCTTCGAACTGGCTGGCTTGGCATGCATCACCGCCGTGATGATGGACTTCGCGTTTTCCTCAATCGCTTTTGACTCGAACGACATCTTGCCGAAGGCGACGTGCAAATTACCGGCCTTGTCCATCTTGAACTCGACACGCCCAGCTTTCACTTCGCGAATAGCCTTCGCTGTGTCGTCGGTCACCGTCCCGGTCTTCGGGTTCGGCATCAGGCCTTTTGGCCCCAGTTGCTTACCGAGCTTGCGAACTTCTTGCATCGCTTCGGTCGTGGCCACCGCGACATCGAAATCGAGCCAGCCCTCTTGAATCTTCTTAATCAAATCTTCAAATCCGACATACTCCGCGCCCGCCGCCTTGGCAGCTTCCGCCGCGGCACCCTTGGCGAACACCAAGACGCGGACTTTCTTACCGGAACCATGCGGCAGCGCGCAGGTGCCGCGCACCATCTGATCGCTCTGCTTCGGATCGACGCCAAGCTTGATGCCGAGTTCAACGGTTTCGTCGAACTTGGCTTTCGGGAGTGACTTCAAAACCTCGACCGCTTCGCCGATTTTGTATTCGCGCCGGGGATCAACCAACTTCAATGCTGCTGTGTATCGTTTGCCGTGCTTCGCCATAATTTGTCTTTTCCTTATCTGCGGTGCTGGCGGCTGCCGGTCTGGCAACCTCCCGCCGTTAAGTTTCTATTAATCTACTACGTCAATGCCCATCGAACGCGCCGTGCCGGCAATAATCCGGCAGGCGGCATCTTCGTCTTTCGCATTCATGTCCGCCATTTTCGTCTTCGCGATCTCCAACACTTGCTTCTTCGTCACCTTGCCGACCTTCGTCCGGTTCGGCTCGCCACTCGCCGTCGCGATGCCGGCCGCTTTCTTCAACAAGGAACTCGCCGGCGGCGATTTGGTGATGAAGCTAAACGTCTTGTCTTTATAAACGGTGATGATGACCGGCAAGATCGCCCCGGCCTGCTTCTGCGTGGCCGCATTGAACTCCTTGCAGAAGGCCATGATGTTAACGCCCTTTTGACCGAGCGCGGGACCGACGGGCGGGGCGGGGTTCGCCTGGCCTGCCGGGATCTGCAATTTAATAATGCCGGTAACTGGTTTGCCTGATGCCATGTTATGCTCTCTCCACTTGCCAATACTCGAGTTCCACCGGCGTGGAGCGCCCGAAGATCGAGACTGAAATCTTTAGTTTGCCGCGAGCGGGATCGATTTCGTCGATCACGCCCGTGAAGTTTTGGAATGGCCCGTCGGTAATCTTGATCGGCTCGCCCTTTTCGAAGGCGACCTTGGGGGCGACCTTTTCTTGCCGCTCTTCAATCTGGGAAAGAATGCTGTTGATCTCGTCGGCTTTCAGCGGCACGGGCCGGTCACCACCCACAAACCCTATGAGGCCTGGCGTGTCGCGAACGAAATACCACGGCTTGTCCAGCAACTGATTCTTCTCGTCCAACAACTTCATGTGAACCAGAATGTAGCCTGGATAAAACTTGCGCGTGCTGGTGGTCTTCTTGCCCTTCTTAACTTCGGCCACTTTCTCCGTTGGGATCAGCACTTCCTTGATCAGCTCGGTGACCTCTTCAAGCTTCATCCGCTTTTCGATGCTGTTCTTAACCTTCTGCTCCTGCCCGGACAAGGTGTGAAGCACGAACCACTGAAAGTCGGATTTAGTCTCTTGAGCCACCATGGTCTTATTCCTTACGCCGATTTGGTCAACGCCCCGATGATTTTAACGAACACAAGATCCGCAAACGCAACGAACACGCCCAAAACAATCATCGTCACAATGACAATCATCGTCGAGTCGATCAGTTCCTTTCGCGTCGGCCAGGACGATTTCTTCAACTCGACTATCACTTCGTTGAAGAATGACTTTGTCTTAACGACTAAATTCGGTTTCTTTTGAAGTTCATCGGCCATAATTATTTATCTCGCCCGTTTCGCGGAAATGGCACGCCAGGAGGGACTTGAACCCCCAACCTACGGTTTTGGAGACCGTCGCTCTGCCAATTGAGCTACTGGCGTATCCAACCGAAGCGTGTCGAACTTCCGGTTACTTCTGTTCTTTATGCGTCACGTGTTTGCCGCACTTCGAGCAAAACTTTCGCAATTCCAACCGGCCCACCGCCGGGCCTTTTTTATTCTTATTTGAAACGTAGTTGCGGCTTTTGCACTCGGTGCAGGCCATCGTAATCAATTCGCGCGGCATGAATTCTTACTCCAGAATTTCCGTGACGCGTCCCGCGCCGACGGTCCGACCGCCTTCACGAATGGCGAATCGCATCGTCTTTTCCATCGCGATCGGCACGATCAATTCGATTTCCATCTGCACGTTGTCGCCCGGCATTACCATTTCGACGCCAGCCGGCAAGGTGCATTGACCGGTCACGTCCGTCGTGCGGAAGTAGAACTGCGGCCGATACTTCGTAAAGAACGGCGTGTGACGGCCACCTTCTTCCTTCGAGAGGACGTACACTTCCGCTTTGAATTTCTTGTGCGGCTTGATCGAACCGGGTTTCGCGAGTACCTGACCGCGTTCGATGCCGTCTTTTTCCATACCGCGCAGCAACGCCCCAATGTTATCGCCGGCTTCTGCCTGATCGAGCAACTTGCGGAACATTTCCACGCCGGTCACGACGGTCTTAGTCGTGTCGCGCAAGCCGACGACTTCAACTTCTTCGCCAACCTTGATTGTGCCGCGTTCCACACGTCCCGTCGCCACCGTGCCACGGCCGGTGATCGAGAACACGTCTTCGACCGGCATCAAGAACGGCTTGTCAACTTCACGCGTCGGCTGCGGGATGAAATCATCCACGGCTTTGACGAGCGCGAGAATCCCCTTCTCCGCTTCCGGATCACCAGCCAATGCCTTGCTGGCGCAAACACGAACGATTGGCGTCGTGTCGCCGGGGAATTGATACTTGTTTAACAGATCGCGGATTTCCATTTCAACGAGCTCGAGCAATTCCGGATCATCAACCAAATCCACCTTGTTCAACGCCACGACAATCGCCGGTACGCCAACTTGCCGGGCGAGCAGGATGTGCTCACGCGTTTGCGGCATCGGACCATCCGCCGCGCTGACGACGAGAATCGCGCCGTCCATCTGCGCCGCGCCGGTGATCATGTTTTTGACGTAGTCCGCATGGCCGGGGCAATCGACATGCGCGTAGTGCCGCTTGTCGGACGTGTACTCAACGTGGGCCGCAGCAATGGTGACCGTCTTGGTTTCATCGCGGACAGTGCCGCCCTTGGCGATGTCGGCATAGCTCTTGATTTCCGCTCCGCCACCTTTGGAAAGTGTCGAGAGTAACGAAGCCGTCAATGTTGTCTTACCGTGATCGATATGCCCAATCGTGCCAACGTTTGCATGGGGCTTTGTGCGTTCGAATTTACCTTTAGCCATGATGTCCTCCGTATTCCTTTTTCTGTTTTGCTTGCGAAAACCGCGCTCTTATTTCTGGAGCCCACGATCGGGTTTGAACCGATGACCTCGTCCTTACCAAGGACGTGCTCTACCAACTGAGCTACGTGGGCAAACTATTCAATTGCACTACCCTGCCGAACTACAGCGGTGGTGGACGCACCAGCCGCCAAATTCCTGACTACTAAAGACACGAAGACGGCAAAAATCCCGCTCCCGTTTATTTTAATCGAAACGAGCAACAGAACCCTACCGCACTTCTTAAGTTATTACCTTTTACAAAACCCAACTAAATCAGGTGCGCGCAGTATATTGACCGGCGACTTTCTGTCAACAATCTTTTCGGCCAATCTAAATTGTCGTCCCCGGAGGGATAATTGTATTCTTCGGAATGATCACGATTCCGTCGCGCAAATAAAAGTTTTCCCCATCCATATCCGGACAGCCCGGTTTGCCGGTGATTGTGACACCGGCCCCGATGTGAACGTTCTTGTCAATAATCGCGCGCTGAATCTTCGTCCCCCGGCCGATGCTCATGTGCGGCATCGTTCCCGATTCTTCGTCGCGGGACTCCGGTGCCGGCGCATAGTAATCACAACCCATGATGATCGTATCACTCACATCACAGTCTTCCCCGATGTACGAACGCAACCCAATCACACAGTTGTCCAACCGGGAGCGGATAATCACACAGCCGTCCGCGACCAGCGACCGGCCGATGTGACTTTCGACAATTTTCGACGGCGGCAGAAACCGCGCACGGGTGTAGACCGGTGACGACCGATCAAAAAAGCTAAACGCCGGCTTCAACCCACACATCGCCAGATTTGCATCAAAGAACGACTTGATCGTTCCGACATCTTCCCAATAGCCCTGGTACAAATAAGCAAAGACCCGCCGGTGTTCGATCGACTCCGGGATGATATGCTTACCGAAGTCTTCCTTCGTATTATTGAGCGCCGCCACCAGCACATCGCGCTTAAAAATATATATCCCCATCGACGCCAACAGATGATCCTCACCGTTCATCACTCGCAACGTGGACAGCAGCGGGTCCTGCAACTTCAAACTGTCGAGCACCGCCGGATCCTTCGGCTTCTCCACGAAGCGATTCACCTGCCGCTTCTCGTCCACCTGCAGAATCCCCAACCCCGTCGCCTCGCTGCGCTTTACCGGCATGGCCGCAATCGTAATATCCGCCTGCGTATCGATGTGCTGTTGCAGCACCAGCTGAAAATCCATCCGGTAGAGCTGATCCCCCGACAAAATCAAAATGTGGTCATACTCCGGCAACGCGAAATACCGGAGATTCTGCCGGACCGCATCCGCCGTCCCCTGATACCAACTCATGTTACCGGTCGTTTGCTGCGCGGCGAGAATTTCCACAAACCCGCGCGAAAACCGGTCAAACGCATAGCTCGAATAAATGTGCCGATGCAACGACGCCGAGTTGAATTGCGTTAGCACGTAGATTTGCCGGATGTTCGAGTTGATGCAGTTCGAAATCGGAATATCCACCAACCGGTACTTACCGCCAATCGGCACCGCCGGCTTCGCCCGTTCCTTCGTCAACGGAAACAGTCGCGTCCCGGCGCCGCCGCCCATGATGACCGCCAGAACATTTTTTGTTGTCCCATCCACAGTGGCGCGATGATACGCAGGCGCGCTTCCTTCCGTCAATTGACAAAACCAACTCGCGTGCTACGG
>JBAXYB010000011.1:0-46355 GCA_037127585.1 Verrucomicrobiota bacterium | reverse complement strand
TTGCTCCGGCGTGAGCACCGGCTTGATCGCGTGAACGATGTGCGCGCGTTCGACGGCGAGGTCGGCTTCTAGGCTGGCCACTTTGGCGGCTTGGGCGCGAATGGCCGGCTCGTCAACCGTGCCGGCGCGGATCGTGGTGCGCAACTGGCGGCGTTCGGCGACGAGTTGTTTGAGCAGTGGACCGGCCGTCGGCTGATGTTGCCGGAGGATGGTGCGGACTTGTTGTTTCTGCGTGTCGGTCACGTCGAGCGCGGCGAGTTTCTCGGCGAAGAACGCGCGGTCGGGCCGGTGTTCGGCACTGGCCGCGTGAGCCCGGTAGGCGAAGGCACTGGCGCAGAGGAGGCCGGTCAGGGTGAGAAGGGTGGTCGTTGTTTTCATGGTTGGTTGTTCCTTTCAACTCATGAGACGGCGCGACCGGCGCGAAGGTTACACCGGACGCGTACTTGCCACGGTTTTCGATACCGGTTACAAAGAGGTGGTGAGCTTCCTCTGATGAAATCAACCGTGCGCGCCGCTGCCCAGCGGTTTATTCAACACCACAGCCGCAGCGCCCAGCAACGCGGCGAGCAATATTTCCAAAGTGGCCGCGTTCAGGCCACCACTTGGGGCAAGGACGGGACCGGCCTCGACGCGACTGTGATCGGCACCCGCTCCTACACCGTGGCCCTTCGCTACAACGGCTCCACTTGGAACGCGGCGTGCAGTTGCCCGGTCGGATTGTTCTGCAAACATGCGGTTGCCGCCATGCTCGCGTTGCTGGATGTGTTCGATCCCGAGCGACCGGTCGCCGGGCAACCCGGGCAGCAGCTCACGGAAAAACTCGGCCGCGCACTTTCCCCGACGGAAGCCCGGTACGTCTATCAAATCGGCGCGCTCTTCCGGCGCATCAGCCAATTCCACAATCCCACGTTCGCGGAACTCCGGCTCCTGGCGCCCACGTTGCGCGGCGATCCGTTCAGCGAGCCGACGCTCTGGCCAGAGATGCCTCGCGACGAAGTCGAGTGTTGGCAGTATCTCGCCTACTGTTTCGACCAACAACATGCCACTTTCCCGGAATTCCTGAGGCCGCTGTGTGACCACGACCGGATTGAGCCGCGCTTGCGCGAACTCCAACGCGCTGAGGAAATCGAACGCTGGACGGATCTCATTCGGCTGCATGTCACCGAGCAGCGTCCGACCGGACAGACGACCGGCGACGTTCGCGCCCGGCTGGTGGACGAGCAGTTTGTTCTCGAACTCCGCACGGCCGGCACCGCCGAATACCGGCCCATCAAACGCGCCCGCTTCCTCGAACTCGACAACAAACTCACGGGCGGCCAATTCGAACTCATCCCGGCCGCGCATGCCATCTGGCGCGCGTTCACAGATCGTTGGAGCGGCGCCGAATCGCCGGAACTGAATCTGCATGATGCCGGCGATGCGCCTGGCTTGCGCACGTTGTTGACGCAACCTGCGCTACGCGACCGGATCGTGACCACGACCGGCCAACCCTTCGCTTATCCAGACGAACCGCTCCGGTGGGATGTGGCGGGACCGGCGACGGCGGACGGGGATTACCGGTTTCGGCTCGTCTTACCGGATGGCACTCCGCCGGCCGAAGTGTGCGCCGTGATACCGGGCGTGGCCCCAATTTATCTGACGCCGACGGCGGTCTGGCGCGGACCGCAACCGTTGCCGGGGCATTTGGCGCAGCCAGAGATCAACATCCCGGCCCCGGCGCTGGAGACGACGGATGGAGTGCGGTTGTTGACGGCGACCGGGACTGAGATCCCGGCGCGTTTGCAAAACCGCATCCGCCGCGTCATTTACCGGCTCGTGGTGACGGCGGATCTGCGGCCGACGTATTCGGGCAGTAACACGGAACACGTTTTTATTCGCATCGAAGCCGGGCCGGCGGACGGTGGGGCGGAACAATTTTATACGGTTGCCGGTTGGAGTCCGTGGTCAATGACCACGCCCGTGCGGCGGGCGCCGGCAGCGGACAGTATTGAAGTGGTGGATGAGTCGGTGTTGGCGGGCGGGCCGGCTGTGGTCGATGTGCTCGGCGCGAGTTGGGATAGTCCCGATCAATGTTGGCGCATTCGGCTCACCAAGACGTTCCCGGAGAAGTTCACCGCCTGGCTCGATAGTTTACCGGTTGGGACGGAGGTCAAGCTGGACCGGCAATTGGCCACGCTCCGGCAAGGGCCGGTGGCGGCGAGTCTCCGGCTCGAATGCGAACCGAGCGGCGTGGATTGGTTTGATCTCCGCGTGGTGCTCGATGTGGCGGATACGAAGTTGACGCCAGCGGAGTTGAAGATTTTGCTGAACGCGCGCGGCGGGTATGTGCGGCTCGGGGCGAAGGGCTGGCGCCGGTTGCAATTTAATCTTTCGCCTGAGGATGACGCGGCGCTGGCGCGACTCGGGTTGTCGGCGGGCGAGTTCACGGCGGAGCCGCAACGGTTGCACGCGCTGCAATTGGCGGATGATGCCACGGCGCGGTTCTTACCGGAGGAGCAGGTGGCGGCGGTGCGCCGGCGCGCCACGGAGATTGTCACGCGCGTCGCGCCGCCGGTGCCGGCGGGGGTGCGCGGTGAGTTGCGGCCGTATCAACTGACCGGGTTTCATTTTCTGGCGTACTTGAGCACGAACCGGTTCGGCGGGATTTTGGCGGACGACATGGGGCTGGGGAAAACGTTGCAGGCGCTGACGTGGTTGGTGTGGTTGCGCGATCAACCCGGGCACGCGAATCGACCGGTGCTGGTGGTCTGCCCGAAGTCGGTGATGGATAATTGGCGGGCAGAGGCGGAGCGGTTCGTGCCGGGGTTACGCGTTCATTTGGGACCGACCGCGACGCCGCACGATCTGGTGGTGGTGAATTACACGCAACTGCGGGCGTTCAATGCGGTGGCGACGAAGGTGAAGTGGTTGGCGGTGATTCTCGACGAGGGGCAATACATTAAGAATCCGGAATCGCTGACGGCCAAAGCCGCGCGCGCGTTGCCGGCGGATTACCGGCTGGTGTTGACGGGGACGCCGATTGAGAATCGGTTGCTGGATTTGTGGAGTTTGATGGCGTTCGCGATGCCGGGGGCGCTGGGGAATCGGACGCAGTTTGCGAGTCAGTTCGATGCGGCGGACGATCCGCTGGCCCGGCAACGGTTGGCGGCGCGGGTGCGGCCGTTTTTGTTGCGGCGGACGAAGGCGCAAGTGGCGACGGATTTACCGGCGCGGGTCGAGGAGGATTTGCTGTGCACGATGGGCGGGACGCAACAGACGTTGTACCGGGCGGAGTTGAAGCACGCGCAGCAGTTGTTGTTGAAGGTGCAGACCCGGCAGGAGTTCGCGGCGCAGCGGTTTAATTTTCTGACGTCGCTGCTGCGGCTCCGGCAGATTTGCTGTCACCCGGGGTTGGTGGATGCGGCGCACGCGACCGCGGCCAGCGCGAAGGTGGAGGCGTTGTTGGATGTGCTGGAGCCGTTGATGGAGGAAGGGCACAAGGTGCTGGTGTTTAGTCAATTTGTCGGACTGCTGGAGCTGCTGCGGCCGGTGATTGTGGCGCGGGATTGGAAGCATTTCTGGCTGACCGGTGCGACGGAGAATCGGGGCCAGTTGGTGGCGGAGTTTCAGAAGGCGGAGGGGGCGGCGGTGTTTCTGATTTCGCTGAAGGCCGGGGGGTTTGGGTTGAATCTGACGGCGGCGAGTTATGTGGTGTTGTTTGATCCGTGGTGGAATCCGGCGGTGGAGGCGCAGGCGATTGATCGGACGCATCGGATCGGGCAGACGCGGCACGTGATGGCGTACCGGCTGTTGATCAAGGGGAGTATCGAGGAGAAAATCCGCGCGTTGCAAAAAACGAAGAGCGCGTTGGCGGACGATATTCTCGGCGAGGAGCGGTTCACGCAGGCGCTGACGTTGGATGATCTGCGGTTTCTATTTGCGGGCGGGTGATGGCTTGGGGCGATTGCCGAAGACGTCGAGGTCGTCGGCGTATTGAAGAGGCGGCGGCAAGCGGCGCGGGCTGGGGCGGGGAGTTACCCATTGGTCGGTTGGCGGAGTGGCGTTGGGTTTTGCCCAAACATCCGAGTTGGCGTTGGGGACCAGTACAGCGACTTGGGTCACGGTGTTGCTGGTGGGTTTGACGGGGGGCGCGTCTTCTTCGATTTCGGATTCGAGATTGAGAATGCGCAATTCGGTGGTGGGATGTTGCTGGCCAATTCGGCGGCGGATATCGGCCGGCAGGTTTTGCCAACGGTTCTGGACAAGGTCGGCGGCATTGGTGGTCGGGTTGGCGTAGAAGTCATTCAGGTTGTGGCGCATGATCATGACGGCTTGGGTGGTCTCAGCCGCGGGTGGTTGCGCCGGGCGCGGTTTGTCGCCGGCGGTTGCCACGGTGGCGAAACTGATGACGGCCAGAAGGTGTCGATATTTCATGTGCTAAGTCTCCCACGCCAAACTGCCACATCAGCGACCGTCTGTCGCGGTAAATTGTGGGCCTGAAAAAGGGCAAAAGAACATTGCTTGGAAGGCTGGATTTAGATAGTGTTGGGGCGTTTCAAGGAGGCCTAATTCCGATGGCTATTAAAGTTTTGGAGAATGCTACTGCTGTGGAAAAATCAGATTTAAAACCGCTGGGCCAGACCGGCAACGCCGAGTATACCGCCGACCAAATTCAGAAGCTCGAGGGCATCGAAGCTGTTCGCAAACGGCCGTCGATGTACATCGGGGATACCGGCGAACGCGGGTTGCACCATCTTGTTTATGAAGTCGTCGACAACTCAATCGACGAAGCGCTGGCTGGGTATTGCAGTCATGTCGAGGTCGTCATTCATGTCGACAACTCGATCACCGTCGTGGACGACGGGCGCGGCATTCCGGTGGACATGCACAAGACGGAGAAGAAGCCGGCCATCGAAGTCGTGCTGACCGTGTTGCATGCCGGCGGCAAGTTCGACAAGAAATCGTACACGGTGTCCGGCGGGTTGCACGGCGTCGGTGTGACGTGCGTGAACGCGTTGAGCGAATGGCTCGAAGCCGAGGTGAAGCGCGACGGCAAAGTGCATCACATGAAGTTCAAGCGCGGCAAGACCGCGTCGAAGCTCGAAGTCATCGGCAAGGCCAAAGGTACCGGCACGAAGATCACGTTCAAGCCGGACAATGAGATTTTTCAGGTTCTCGAATTCAAGTACGACATCTTGGCCAACCGCCTCCGCGAGCTGGCGTTCCTGAATCGTGGAATCGAGATTTCGCTGAAGGACGAGCGGCATACGAAGGAAGAGCTGTTCAAGTTCAACGGCGGTATCGAAGAATTCATCAAGCACATCAATCGTGCGAAAGAGCCGCTGCATCCAAAGGTCATCTACGTCTCGAAAGAGAAAGACGGCATCCACGCCGAAGTCGCGATTCAATACAACGAAGGCTACAATGAGTCGCTCTACGCGTACGCCAATAACATCAACACCACTGAGGGCGGCACGCATCTCAGCGGGTTCCGGTCGGCGTTGACGAAGGCGATCAACCAGTACGCCAAGACCAACAATCTGCTGAAAGAAAAAGATCCGTCGCTGACCGGCGATGATCTGCGCGAAGGTCTGACGGCTGTCATCAGCGTTAAAGTTCCAAATCCGCAGTTCGAAGGTCAGACGAAGACGAAGCTTGGGAACGGCGAAGTCGAAGGCATCGTCAACTCGATCGTCTACGAAGGCATCAGCACGTTCTTGGAACAGAATCCGCCGGTCGGTCGCCGCATCGTCGACAAGTCGTTGACCGCGGCGCGCGCCCGGGAAGCCGCGCGGAAAGCTCGCGAGGCGATCCGCAAAGGCGCGCTGACCGGTGGCGGACTGCCCGGCAAGTTGGCGGATTGCTCGGAGAAGAATCCGGAACTGTGCGAGCTATACATCGTCGAAGGTGATTCCGCCGGTGGCTCGGCGAAGCAAGGGCGCAACCGGCAATTCCAAGCGGTGCTGCCGATTCGCGGTAAGCTGCTTAACGTTGAGAAAGCGCGGCTCGACCAAGTTCTCAACAACAACGAAATCCGCAACATGATTACCGCCATCGGCACCGGCTTCGGTACGGTGGAAGGCGAAGACGTGTTCAAGATCGAAAAACTCCGGTATCACCGGATTGTGATCATGACCGACGCCGACGTGGACGGTTCGCACATCCGCACGTTGCTGCTGACGTTCTTCTATCGCAAGATGCCGGAGTTGGTGAAGCTCGGTTACATCTTTATTGCCCAGCCGCCGCTCTACAAAATCAAACGCAAGAAGCGCGAAGAGTACATCGAGAACGACGACCAGATGAGCAAGATTCTCATCGAACTCGGCTCCGGTGACGCCTCGCTGTTTCGGTTGAAGGACAAGAAAGAATTCGGCGGCCAGCAATTGATGACCGTGCTCGAATCGTTGCAGGAATTGGAGAAGCTCGTCGACACGATTGAGCGACGCGGCATCAAATTCGAGGGATTCCTCGAAGCCCGCGACCCCAAGACGGGCGACCTCCCGGCGCATGCCGTGCGGATTAAAGAGAACGGCGTGGTGCGATTCGAATTCGCCGGTAATGATAAGGCGTGGGCCAAGCTTTGCGACACGTACGACATCAGTCCTGCCGACGAAGCCCCGGCCGAGCCCGCGAAGCCGGCGGAAAACGGCAAACCGCAACGTGACGTCAAACCGCTCGATCTCTACGAGACCGCCGGTATCCAGACCGTCATCGAAGCATTGGCCCGCAAAGGTTTTGACATCGACCACTACGCCGCCCAAGACGCCCCGCTGTTCGAACTCGTCGAAGGCGCAGCCGAGGTCGTTACCGGGGAGGGCGAGGCTCCGGCCGAGCCAAAAGCGAAAGACGCGAAGAAAGCCAAGACCGTCGAGAAACGCACGCCGATCCATTCCATTCCGCAGATCCTCGAACAGGTCAAAGAACTAGGCAAACGCGGTCTGACCATCCAACGCTACAAAGGTTTGGGTGAAATGAATCCCGAGCAACTCTGGGAAACGACGATGGATCCGGAGCGGCGCAAGATGCTCAAGGTCGAGTTGATGGACCCGGCCGCGACCGACACGATGTTCACAATTTTGATGGGCGACGAAGTCGCGCCGCGCCGGCAGTTCATCGAGGAAAACGCGCTCTACGTCCGTAACCTTGACGTGTAATAGGTATTAATCATGTACGCACAGAACGAAAAAGTCACACCAGTCAATATCAGCGAACAGATGCAGCAGGCTTACATCGATTACTCGATGTCGGTCATCGTCGGGCGGGCCTTGCCGGATGTGCGGGACGGATTGAAGCCGTCGAGCCGGCGCGTGCTCTATGCGATGCGCGAGATCGGGCTGTATCACAACCGGTCATACACCAAATGCGCGAAGGTCGTTGGTGAAGTGCTCGGTAAATATCACCCGCATGGCGACGCGTCGGTGTACGACACGCTCGTCCGCATGGCGCAGGACTTTTGTCTCCGGTATCCGTTGGTTGACGGGCAGGGAAATTTTGGTTCGGTGGACGGCGACCCGGCAGCGGCTTACCGGTATACGGAGTGCCGGTTGAAAGAGATCGCAGAGGAATTGCTTAAGGATCTCGACAAGGATACCGTCGATTTCCAGCCGAACTTCGATGAGAAGGAACATGAGCCGGTCGTTCTGCCGGCAGCGTTCCCGAACTTGCTCGCGAACGGCTCGACCGGTATCGCGGTCGGTATGGCGACGAATATTCCGCCGCACAATCTGAACGAAATCATCGACGCTTGCTGCGCGGTGATTGATGAACCGGATGTCGAACTAAAAGACGTTGCCAAGCTCGTTAAGGGTGCGGATTTCCCGACCGGCGGTTTGATCTGCGGCAAGCAGGGCATCAAAGATTATCTGCTGACCGGCCGCGGCAGCATCAAGATGCGCGGGCGCGTCGGTGTCGAAGAGGTCAAGGGCGGCAAGGAACGCATCATCGTCAGCGAGATTCCGTACAACGTGAACAAGGCGACTTTGATCGAGAACATCGCCCGGTTGGTCAACGAGAAGAAGATCGAGGACATCTCCGACATTCGCGACGAGTCGAACAAGGAAGGCATGCGCATCGTGATCGAGTTGAAGCGCGATGCGATTCCGAAGGTCGTCATCAACAATCTCTACAAGCATACGCAGCTCGAAGACACGTTTGGCGTGATCATGCTGGCAATTGACCACGGCCGGCCGCGCATCATGAACATCAAGCAGATGCTCGAGTGCTACATCGCGCACCGGAAAGAAGTCATCACGCGGCGGACGAAGTTCGAATTGCAGAAGGCCGAGGAGCGCGCTCACATCCTCGAAGGTTTCCGCATCGCACTCGATAATATTGATGCGGTCGTGAAGATCATTCGTGGCGCTGATGACCGGGCGGATGCGCAGAAGAAGTTGATGGCGAAGTTCAAGCTGTCCGAGATTCAGACGAACGCCATCCTCGATATGCGGCTCTACCAACTGACCGGCCTCGAACGCGACAAGATCGAGGAAGAATACCTCGAACTGATCAAGCTCATCGAATACTTGCGGGGGCTGCTCGCCAGCGAGAAGAAGTTGATGGCGCTGGTGAAGACCGAGTTGCTCGCCGTGAAAGAGAAGTACGGCGACGCGCGGCGCACTGACATCGTGGCCGACGAAGGCGAGATGAACATCGAAGACCTCATCGCCAACGAAGCCTGCATCGTCACCATCAGCCATCAGGGCTACATCAAACGCACTGCGGTCAGCGCTTACCGGGCCCAGCGGCGCGGCGGCAAGGGCGTGATGGGTATGGAACAACGCGAAGAGGATTTCATCGAACACCTTTTCACCTGTTCCACGCACGACTACATCATGTTCTTCACCGAAGAAGGTCGCGTGTACGTGGAGAAAGTCTACGAACTTCCCGAAATGGGTCGGGCCGCGAAAGGCAAGAGCCTCGCGAACTTCCTCCAACTCCGCCCCGAGGAAAAAGTCTCCGCGCTCATTCGCGTGAAGGAATTCACCGACAAGCAGTTCCTTTTCATGGCGACCAAAGTCGGCATCGTGAAGAAAACCAATCTCGGCGAATACGCCAACCCACGCAAAGGCGGCGTCATCGGCATTAAGATTGAAGCCGGCGACCGGCTCATCAATGTCAAACTTACCAACGGCAACAACGAAATCGTCCTCGTCACCAAAGACGGCATGAGCATCCGGTTCCACGAAGATCAAGCCCGCGACATGGGGCGCGCCTCCGTCGGCAACTGGGGCATCCGGCCAGAGAAAGGTGACTATGTCATCGGCGCTGAAATCGTGGAAGCCAACGCCACGCTCCTCGTGGCCGGCGAACACGGGATCGGCAAGCGCACTCCGTTCGACGAATACCGGACTCAAAGCCGCGGCGGGAAGGGGATCATCACGATGAAGACCACCGACAAAGTCGGCAGCGTCGTCGGCGCGCTCACTGTCACGGACAACGACGAGATCATGTTGACCACGTCACAAGGCCAGACCGTGCGTACCGGCTGCAAAGACATCCGCACCGCCGGTCGGAACACGCAAGGCGTAAAGCTGATCGACCTCGCCAAAGGCGACAAATTAGTCGCCATCGCCCGCGTCGTCAGTGAGCAACAGGAAGCCGCCGCAGAGACCGCCGAGGCCGAGCCGAAGAAGTAGCCCGCGATGAAAGTCGCCCGGACAAAACAGCGTTCGCAATCAGCTTGGGAAGCGGCGTCGGCGTACGGCTGCGACATGGCGCTCTTGGAGCGGAATCTGAGAATGACCCCGGCCCAGCGGGTCGAGGCGCATCGGCAGGCGTTGGGGTTGGTGAAAGCGCTGCGTCAGGCCCGGGTGGTTCGGCGTGGCTGATCTCACCGACTTATTGGGGCGACTCAACCGGGAGAAGGTCGGCTATGTCATCGTAGGCGGCTATGCCACCATCTTGCACGGTGGCACAGTCGTGACGGAAGATGTCGATATCTGCTGTCGGTTCACGACTGCCAATCTGCTTCGACTTCAAGCCGCGCTCAACAACTTGCATCCCGTTCATCGACTCACGCCGAAACAGCTCCCATTGCGCTTAACGCCGGCAAGCTGCCAAGGTCTCAAGAATTTGTATCTCCAAACTGATTGGGGTGTGGTGGATTGTCTTGGCGAGGTGCTCGGGGTTGGTGACTACGCGGCCGTCCGAAAGCAAAGCATCTTGGTGAAGTTACCATTCGGCAATTGTCGAGTTTTGGGGTTGGACGCCTTGATCAAGGCCAAGGAAGCGATGGGTCGACCACACGACATGCAAAGCGTCGCGCAACTCAAAGCGATTCGAGCGCGCGCGAAATGACGTTGCGGAAACTGCGGCAGGAACTCCGTCCGTTAGCAAGCCCGGTCCGTGCGCGCGTTTCGCAATCATTCTTCAAAACAGGGCCCGGTGAGTATGGTGCGGGTGACCGGTTTATCGGGCTGACCGTGCCGCAGATTCGGCGGTTGGCGAAGCAGTGCCGGCAGTTGTCGCTGCCAGAGACGAAACAACTGTTGCAATCACCGATTCACGAGGAGCGCTTGCTGGCGTTGCTGATTCTCGTGGGGAAGTTTGCAGCCGAGGATGACGCTGGCCGGCAACTTCTCTATGCGACGTATTTGCGGAATACCAGGTTCATAAACAACTGGGATTTGGTGGATAGCTCGGCTGAACACATCGTGGGTGCGTTCTTACGCAGTTGTAGCGGCGCTTCTGTGAAGCGCCGTTTGGTGGGGCAGAAAAAACTCGCGCTTCGCAGAAGCGCGGCTACAACACTGCTGAAGTTGGCGCGGTCGCAGAGTCTCTGGGAACGGCGGATTGCCATCATCGCGACGTTTCACTTTATCAAGCGTGGCGAGTTTGCGCCGACACTGCGGATTGGCCGGCAACTGTTGCGCGACCGGGAGGATTTGATACACAAGGCGGTCGGCTGGATGCTGCGCGAGGTCGGGAAGCGCGATTCGCCGACAGCAGAGAAGTTTCTAAGAATGCATTACCGGCGGATGCCGCGGACGATGTTGCGGTATGCGATTGAACGATTGCCGGAGCGGCGGCGCCAGTGTTATTTGAAAGGCACAATCAACTAAGGGAAAATTATGTTTATTCATTCGGTCTATTTCTGGTTGAAGTCGGACGCACCGGCATCGGCGCAGCGACAACTGTTGGCAGATTGCCGGGAGTATCTGGCGAAGATTCCAACGGTCCGGCAGTTGTGGGCCGGCGTGCCGGCAATGACCCCGCGTGTGGTGGTGGACAATTCGTACGCGGTCGGGTTGACGGTGATCTTGGATGACGCAGCCGGGCACGATGTTTATCAGGAACATCCCTTGCACAAAGAATTCGGAGCGCGCAATAAGCCGCATTGGTCGCGCGTGCAAGTGTACGATGCGGTCGAATAGTTTGTGAAACAGTGCAGTTTGCGCTCGCTTATTTGCGCCGACAGGTTCATTCTGTTTTCACAGCAGCTCCGGAAGGAGCGGAAACGGGGGTGAGCGTGCACATGGCAGCAAAGAAGAAAGCAGCGAAGAAGAAGGGTAGCAAAAAGAAGTAGCCCCGAAGGTTGCGGGTTTCACTGGTCTCGTGAAATCAGGCGTCTCCAGTGAGGCCCGCCGGGCAAAAAGCTCCTGCTGTTGTTCATTTAGGTTGTTATTGGCTGACCACCTTTCTCAATTCTGGTCAATAATTCTCACGGCATTCCGGCTGCTCTAATCAGCTCCGTGATTACATCTCAGTTGGCTTCAATTTCAGCCGTTCGTCGCCGGCTTTACGGCTTATGTCTCGTGGTTGCATTAGCTGTCGTGCTCATGATGCGCCTCAGCGGCGAGAGTTTGCCATTGGCGCACGTCTACTTACCGGTGCTGGCCGGCGCGATGTTGGCGATCGGTTTGGCGGGGGCTGAATGGCAGGTGTTCCTGCAAAAAACCACGGCCGACCGGCTGGCGCGAGGCGCGGCCCATGATGACGCGCTCAGTCGCCAGCACGCGTTCAATCAACTCTGGCAGGAATTGGCGGACAGTCGCGGGCAAGCGTTGTTGCCGGCGGTGGTGATGCAGGACCTGGCCGGGTTGTTTGCGGCGGAATTCGTGGCGGTTTGGTCGAAGGATGAATCGCCGGGAGGGTTTGTTTTGCGCGGATCGCATCCGGTTGATGACGCGGCGGTGCGCCGGTTGAACAAGATTGTCCAAGCGACGCCGTGCTTCGAGCGGCTGGGGAATTGGAAGTGCGCCACCTTGGTCACGAATCTGGCGCGCGAAACGGCACCCGCCTTGGCCTTGTTTTGCGAAGAGAAAAATCTGTCGCAAGCGGTGCTCTGTCCGGTACTGGTCCGGCAGGAAATGGTGGGCGTGCTGGCTTTCTTTTATCCGGTAAACCAACCGGTCCCATCCCAGCGGATCGCGGAGATGCAATCGGCGGCCACCTTGATGCTCTGCGCGTTTTAGGCGGGCACGGGGATTCGCTGCGTGACCGTTTTGCCGGTGACCCAATTCCAGATCGCCTTCAAACCTTTTAATAGGCCGACATCGCGCACGTCGTGGATGCCGTAAATCTGGGCGATTTCCGTCTCGTGACTTTTGTAGCGGGGCGGCATTGCGAGCAGGCTCTTGGTTTTCTCGCCATCGACCGTCATGATCTCCGGGCAGATCAACCCGCGGCCCACGGCGTATTGTCCCACCGGCAAGGTGATCGAGCGTGCCGGCAGGAAGAGCCACGGCCGGTAATCGAACTGCAGCTTCCCATCGGCGGCTTTCGAGACTTGGCCATAGGAGCGAATCGGCGTCTTCTCGAGCTTGCGTGCGGTGAACATCCAGTTTGCAGTCGGCGCCGGCTTAAACCGTTTCCGTCGGAACGAAAAGAAATCCCACGTGTACACCGTTCCGTAGATCATCAGCCGGAACGACCAACCCGCGATGAAGTACGCGATTACCACAATCGCTACCGACAGTAATGCCGCGGCCATCGGATTGATGAAACTCATGGCTGTGATGAAGCCGATGACCGACGTTCGAATCGCTTTCAACGCCGCGTCCACGGCGCCCCACGGACTAACCAGAATCAAAACATTCGTCACATGGCCGACCAGCCAGACCAACACAAAACAAGTGATCGCCAACGGAATCGTCAACACATTCAGAAGTGGCGCGAAGCTGACTCCCAGGATCCCCGCCTGCATCACGTGTGGATCGACGGAACTCGTCAACTGCGAATGAAAGATCGCCGCAATCGAGGGGACGACCGCGCCCGCTGCGACCAAGCCGCTGACCTTACTCTCGACAGTCTCGACGACATCGAACGCCTTCTTCCATCCCGGCGGAAACACCGCGCCCGCGCTATCCTTCAATGCGATTGCTCCAACCAGCAGCAACGCCGGCAGCCAAAACTTCACCTGGCCATACCATGGCATGTCAGCTTGCTGTTCCGCCGGACAGGTAAAATAATCATACGCCCCGACCACGCCAACGCCGAGCAACGGTGAGAGAGCGATGCCGGTGATCTTCGTTAAAGCCTTCGCCATCTCCAGCCCTTGGGCATTCGTCACGGCCGGTTTCGCGGGTTCCGTCGCGGCGTACGCCAGACCGCCGAGGACGGCTAACCCCAGCACAAACACGATCATGAATTGAAAGTAGCGTTTCATGGCCGTGACTATAGCGAAAAGCTCTTGCTGAGTCATGCCAAAATCCGTGGTACTCTCCCGGCCACTGTGACCGCCAAACCCGACATCAAATCACTCAACCTCGAAGAACTCGGCGCCGCCTTAAGCAAACTCGGCGAGCCGGCCTACCGGGCCAGCCAAGTTCTCCAATGGGTTTACCAGAAACCAGCCAACACCTTTGCGGAGATGACCAACCTCTCCGCCGCCCTGCGCGAGAAGCTGACCGGCGCGTTTGAATTGAACGCCGTCCGCTCCCTCCGCACGCGCAACGCGACCGACACGACGGAGAAATTCCTCTTCCAACTCCGTGACCAGTCACTGATCGAAACCGTCCTCATCCCGGCCACCCCCGGTCTCACCACGCAAAGCGACCGGCACACCGTCTGTGTTTCCACGCAAGTCGGCTGCGCCTACGGCTGCAAATTCTGCGCCTCCGGCCTCGAAGGTGTGAAACGCAATCTCACCGCCGGCGAGATTGTTGATCAAGTGTTGCAAGTCCAGAAACTCTCCGGCGAGCGCGTCAGCAACATCGTCGTCATGGGCATGGGCGAACCGTTGGCCAACTACGACAATCTCCTGCGCGCGTTGCGCATCATCAATGCGCCGTGGGCGCTCGGCATCGGAGCCCGCAAGATCACCGTCAGCACCGTTGGCCTCGCCCCGCGCATCCGGCAACTGGCCGAAGAACCCTTGCAATTCCGGCTCGCCGTTTCACTTCATGGCGCGACGGACGCCGTCCGCAGCCTGATCATGCCGGTTAATAAAAAACATCCGCTCGAAGAATTGCTGGCGGCCTGCGAATTCTATGTCACCACCCGGCAGCGCATGTTGACCTTTGAGTACATCCTCATCGACAACGTCAACGACACCCTCGAACAAGCCCACAAACTCGGCGCGATTGCCCGCCGGTTACACGCCAAAGTAAATCTCATCCCGTACAACCCGGTCGACGGCTTCAAGTGGCAGCGCCCCGACCGCGACCGGTGCAAGATGTTCGCGCACACACTCAAGACGCACGGTATCATCGGCACGCTCCGCACGGAAAAGGGGACCGACATCAATGCTGCGTGTGGCCAACTCCGGTTGCAGCACGAACGCGAATTCGGCTGAGCCGCGGCCGCCGGAAACAGACGAGGCGACCCCGTTGCTGGGATCGCCTCGCTGAATTGAATCGCCGCCAGCTTACTTCACGTTCTTGGAGACCAGCTTGGTCATCTCGAACATGCTGACTTGCTTCTTACCGCCGAACACTGCCAGCAGGGCGGCATCCGCATTGATCTGCGTGCGCACCTTCTTGTCCTGCAGGTTATTTTTCTTGATGTAAACCCAGAGCTTCTTGGTCAGCTCGGTGCGCGGGATGGGCTTTGAGCCGACAACCACTGCGAGTTTCTCGTTGGGTTGGACGGGCTTCATGAATGCGGCATTGGGTTTCCGTTTTGCGGCCATGGTCTTTTCTCCTGTTGGGTTTGGTTGAACCAGTTAACTTTCTTATGCGGCGACAGCCTGGCAGCCGCTTCTCCGATCGGTTGCTGTGCGTCGGAGTATAGAGGGCCGGCGGCGGAATGGAAGCGGAAAATCAGTCGCCCACCGAGGTAAAACCACTGCATCCGGTCCGGCCGGAATTCTTTGGCGATCACTTCTTCATCGTGTACCATCGCCCTCCAGCAACTATGCAACTCCCTGACCTCATGAAACAGTGGCGCGCTCAAGCCGGTCAAACCGGCGTTCGCGTCGTCGCGTTTGGTTCAAGCAATACCGAAATTGGCTGGCACAGCGAAGGCCGGCATGGCTGGCCGTGTTGGCTCGCTTGCATCTTCCGCGCCTCTCTCGGCCAGCACATTCAGACGCTGAATGCCGGCATCGGCGGCGATACGGCAGCCAGTCTGCTGAAGCGCATTGATCGCGATGTGCTGCCGATTCGACCACACCTCGCCATCATCACGATTGGCGGCAACGATCATTTCCAGAAACATTCCCTGAGCGACTTCGAGGCGAACTTGCGCCAGCTCGAATCCATCTTGCGCACCGCGGGCGCGGCCGTGGCCTTTCAGACGTACTATGCGCTCCTGCCAGAAAGCGATCTGGGGTTTGCGTCGTACATGGAAGTCGTCCGCACCGTCGCGCGGTCGACAGAGGCCGGCTTGATCGACCAGTTTGCGTGGTTCTCCGCGTGGCAACAACATGATCCCGCCACGTACCGGACGATCATGCGCGACGGCGCGCACCTGAAGCCGGTCGGCAACGCGCTCTTCGGAATGATGGCCGGCCGCGTCTGTGGCTGCGGGGATCCGGCGCTGCCGGCTGACCTACCCATCGACAATTTCGTACTGTCACTCGAATCGTTTGGCGCGCCCAAGCGCAACATGGGGCCGGTTTAACTACACACTTACCCTCGTCGCGAATACAGATTGTCCCCGATTGCGGCCCCAGGAGATTGGTGATTAGTTTATCGTCAACGAAAGGGATGCGACGATGAACTTTATTCTAAATATTGAGAGCGCGACGTATCCAGTCGAGGGTCTGCGTATTCCGCCGGATGCGGCGCGGTCGGAGGAGCTGGAAGGGCGTTCGCTGTTTTTCGTTTCGCCGGTCCGCCTGCCGGTAGGGCAGAGTTGTTCGGTGGTTGGAGATACGGTTGGTTACCAATTGGTTGTGAGTGGGTGTTTTGGGTTTGCGTACTCGTTGAAGTTCCTCGTTTCCGGCACGATTGCCGGTAAGCTAGCGCTCGCCGGCGCTTAACCGACCCACCAGCGGCGCGGTGAAATCTTTCTAGCCGGAAAACTTATTGCACTTTTCCCGGTGGTTGCTATATGTCCTTGTGATAGTTTTCACTAAGAGTCGCATCACATGGCCTATTTCATTAACGATACGTGTATTGGCTGCACAGTTTGCGAGTTGAAGTGTCCGGTCGACACGATCAGCGGCAAATCCAAGGAGTTGTACACGATTCACGCCGAGGGTTGTATCGACTGCGGCGTGTGTGCGATTTATTGTCCGGTTTCCTGCATCGAAGACCAATACGGCAACGTCGTTCAGCGCATCAAACCGAAGGATATACCGAAGGCGTTGGTCATCGTGGACGACTGCACGGGCTGCGAGTTTTGCGTGGATATTTGTCCGTTTGACTGTATTCACATGATCGAAGATCCGACCCGGACCGGCGCGGTGCATTATAAGGTGGCGGAAGTCGTGGCGGACGAATGTGTGGCGTGCCGGCTCTGTGAAATCGTTTGCGACAAGGACGCGATCATCGTCCCGAACGCGCCGACGCACCGGGCGGCGATGTTGCCGTCGCAATTGGAGAAGCACTAGTTCTTTGCAATGAGTGATGAAGTTCAGCTGTTGCCGGAAGAGAAGTCTCGGCCGGTCACATTGATTGTGCAGTTGGTGATCATCCCGCTGGTGGTTGTGTTGTTTTGTGTCGGTTTGGGCGCGCTATTCATGTGGATTACGTCGGAGCGGAAAGACTTTGACGATTACGTGAAGACGTTGCGTGCAAGTTCCGGGACGAAACGTGGCCAAGAAGCGCAGTATCTTCTGAATTACATTCAGGAATCGAAAAAGTGGCAGGGGATTTTTGATGTAACGGCGCAGATCAGTGCCGGGCCGGATGATTTCTTGATGAAGAATCCGCAGGCGGCGGTTGAATTGCGGTCGATCTTTGACGAGAGTGCCGGCCAGGATGCCAAGACACGCCGGTATGTGGCGTTGGTGCTCGGGTTGTTGGGCGACAAGGAATCCGCGCCGGTCTTGCGGCAGGGCCTGAACGATTCAGATCCGGACACGGTGAAAAATTGCCTCTGGGCGTTGGCGCGGTTGCAGGATAACGAAGCGGCGGGGCCGGCCATGGAGTTGACCCGGCATGCGGATCCGAATGTCCGACTGATGGCGGTGTATGCGTTGGGATTTTTTGAGAATCCGCGGGCGCGCGAGGTTTTGGTCGCGTCGCTCAATGATTCGGATGAGTTGGTGAAGTGGAACGCGGCGTTCGCGCTGGCCAATCGCAGTGATGTAGCCGGGCGCGCTGTGCTGGTGCGGTTGCTCGACAAGGAGTACGTCGACCGGCAGGTGTTGGTGACGATGTCGAACCGGTCGAAATACCGGGCAGCGGCAACGGTCTGGCTGGCGAAGTTAGATGGGAAGGCCGCGATTCCGATGTTGGAAAAGATCGCGACGGATGATGTGGATTTGCGCGTGCGAGATGCCGCGCTGAAGCAGTTGGAAATTTTAAAACATGGCAGCTAACGATACGAAAAATCAGCAACCGTTGTCGCCGCGCGAGCAGGCGGTCCGGCAACTCAAGATCAAAGGTTTCCTCGACCAGGACGGCAAGCCGATGGGCCGCCGGCAATTCCTGATCAACCTCGCGTTGGCGTGGGCGGTTTTTGCTGCGGCGGTTGGCGGCGCGTTGACGGCGTGTTTCGCGTTTATCGTGCCGCGGGTGGATTTCACGAAGGTTGAGTCGTTCAAAATCGGGCCGCCCTCGAACTTCCCGCCCAAAACGGTGAACGAGGATTACAAAGGCAAAGGCAAGTTTTGGATCATTAATGACGGCGCGAAGATTTACGCGATCTCGGTGGTTTGCACGCACCTCGGTTGCACGCCGAACTGGATGGAGACGGAGCGCAAGTTCAAGTGCCCGTGTCATGGCAGCGGGTTCACGATTCAGGGGAAGAACTTTGAAGGCCCCGCGCCAAACTGGCTGCGCCGGTACGAAGTGTCGCTGGCGGACGACGGGCAGATTGTCGTGAACAAGGGCCGGTTGTTTTTTGAAGAGAAGGGCGAATTCGAAGATCCCCGGTCATTCATTCCGGCGTAGAGAAACATCATGCTTGGCAAAATAAAAAATTCAGTGATGGATTCGCAGATCAAGAAATCGATCTTCCGCGTCGGCATTCCGAACACGGATCGCAAACGCGTCTTGATCGTCCTCGGCAATGTGTTCCTGCATTTGCATCCGACGAAGGTCCGGACGAGTGGCGTGAAGCTCCGGTACACGTGGTGCGCCGGGGGGTTGTCGTTCTTCCTGTTTCTCGTGCTGACGTTGACCGGCGTATTGCTGATGTTTTATTACCGGCCGACGGTCGAAGGGGCGTACGTTGACATGCTTGATATCCGGTCACAGGTGCCGTTTGGCATCATGCGCGAACTGCATCGGTGGTCGGCCCACGCGATGGTGATCATGGTGATGATTCACATGTTCCGCGTGTTCATGACCGGCAGCTACAAGCCGCCGCGGGAATTTAACTGGGTGATCGGCGTCATCTTGCTCGTGCTCACGTTTTTGCTGAGCTTTACCGGCTATTTGTTGCCGTGGGATCAGTTGGCGATTTGGGCGATCACGGTTGGTTCGAACATGGCGAAGGCGCATCCGTTTGTCGGCGCCGGTGGGCCGTTCGCGGACTTCCTCCAGATTGGCGGCGTGCCGTTAATCCATCCGGGCGACGACGCACGCTTCATGTTGATTGGCGCGAAGGAACTTGGTGGGACGACGCTGCTGCGGTTCTACGTGTTGCATTGCGTGGCGATTCCGCTGGGCGCGGCGGTCTTGATGGCGGTTCACTTCTGGCGCATTCGGAAAGACGGCGGGATTTCGGGACCGCTCTAATTAGCCATGCACCACTCTGCACTGTTTGAAGCATTCAAATCCGTTGGCAACAATCTGGCCTCGCCGGCGTTGAGTTTTTCGCTGGCGTCGATTGCCTTGCTGCTGATGCTGCACTTCCGCCGGTATGTCTTCAACTGGTACGTGGGCTCGTTCCTGCTGATTGTCGAAGCGGTGGTCATCATCATCGGGATGAAAGATCCGAACTTCAGCTTGATCATCGGCAAACCGGATAATGTGCCGATCACGATCATGTTGTTTCTTTCGACGATTACGCTCTGGCTGGCGATGGTCCAGGCGGTGAACAACGAGCGACGCGCCGAACAGAAGTTGCCGCCGTTGGAGAAGGAGGAGTCGAACCAGAAGACGTGGGTCTGGCCGGACTTGCTCTACATCGAATTCATCGCGCTGATTCTGTGCACGGTGGCGCTGATTCTGTGGGCGATTTATTTGCGTGCGCCGTTGGAATCGCCCGCCAATCCGTCGGCCACGCCGAATCCGTCGAAAGCGCCGTGGTACTTCCTCGGGCTGCAGGAAATGCTCGTGTACTACGATCCGTGGTACGCGGGCGTCGTGTTGCCGATGATTATCGTGATGGGGTTGATGGCGATCCCGTATATCGACACCAATCCGAAGGGCAACGGTTATTACTCGTTCCACGAACGGAAGTGGTCGATCACGGTTTTCCTGTACGGCTATTTGGCGCTGTGGGTGTTCATGATTATTACCGGCACGTTCTTGCGGGGGCCGGGCTGGAATTTCTTTGGACCGTTTGAGTATTGGGATCCGCACAAGGTTGTCGCGCTGAATAACGTCAATCTCTCCGATTACGTCTGGATCGTGTGGTTGAAGAAGAGCTTGCCGGAGGTCAAGAATGTCGTCCCGCAGCTCTTGCCGCCGGACATGGCGTCGATCAGTGCGTTCGGCCACGAAGTTGGGCAGGCGTGCAAACGCGAGTTTGCCGGCTTCCTGTTCCTCGGCTTCTATTTCCTGGCGTTGCCGGGGGTGCTGGCCAAGACGGTTCTCAAACGTTTTTACGAGCAGATGGATTTCATTCGGTTCAGCGTGCTGATTGGCTTGGTGCTGTTCATGGGCACTTTGCCCTTGAAGATGGTGCTGCGCTGGACCATCAACCTCAAATATTTCATCGATACGCCGTGGATTAAGTTCTGATGAGAAACCAACCGGAAACCAAGCACGCCTATAGCATCCCGCGGTTGAACTGGTGGTTCCTGTTCGGCAGCGCTCTGTTTCTCGTCGCGGCCGCCGCCATGGTCTGGGTGGATTATTCCGACGGCGAGATTTCCTGGCTGGGCTTGCGCGCCGACCGGCGATGGAAATTCTACCAGCGCGAATTCTACAACTTCGAAAAGAAGCGACTCACCGCCGACGCCAAAGCCGCGCAATTGCGCAACGAAGAGGGTTTCACCAAGCTCACCGCTGACCTCGCCAAGGTGAAAGCGGACTTGGTCAAGCAGCAGGACAACGAAGCCAAGTTGCGGGCGGAGCTCGATGGCCTGAACACGAAGGCCAGTCTCGTCACCCGCGAGTTCACGATTGAAAAGGCCACCCGGGATGAAGTCCGGTCGGCGTACGAAGCCGCCCTCGAACGCAATGAGATGAACAACGACGTCGACGAGGTCAAGAAAGCGTTGCGGCGCGTCAAGGCCCAGAACGAGATCGTGGACGATTTGGATCGTGACAAACAGAAGGCCGATGCCGCCGTCGCCGTGGTCGAGGCCAATCTCAATGCGATTGTCGGCCAGAAGCAAGCCCTCGAAAAAAGTCTCCAACGCATGGCCGGCAGCGTCAGCCTCATCACCAAACGCCTCAAAGAATTGGAAAGCCCACTCGTGCAGGGCGTCGTCAACGCGCCGGTCATCGAGTTTGCGTTGCCGACGTACAAGGTCGAACAGATCGTCGCCGAGAAACATCACACCGACGTCAATTTCACCACCGTCCCGCGCGTTGATCGCTGCATCATGTGCCACAAGGGCATCGACAAGAAAGATCTGCCGCCCGAAGAAATCAGTTGGCGCACCAAGAAGAAAGTGGACTTTATCGAATGGTCCAAGCTGCCCCAGCCCTACACCAGCCACCCGAACCAAGACCTTTTCGTCGCCGATAACTCACCGCACCCGGCCAGCACCTACGGCTGCACCGTCTGCCATTGGGGCTGGGATCGCGAAACTGATTTCTCCCGTGCCGGCCACACGCCCAACGCGGAAGAAACAAATTCCTATGTTGAAGTGGCCGGTAAGTGGGCCAAACTCGCCGAAGACGAAGACCCGCCCAAGGGCGTCAAGCCGGTCGCGATGACCGAGCGGATGGCGTGGCAGAAGAACTATCATTGGTTCGAAGAAGAGTTCAACGTCCAGCCGATGCGTGCCAGCCAGTACGTCCAAGCCAGTTGCCTCAAATGTCATACCGAGCAGACGAACCTGAAGGGCGGCGACAAGCTCGACCACGGTCGCCGGTTGGTCGAACAACTCGGTTGCTGGAGCTGCCACAAGATGAAGGCGCTCGAAAGCTACTCCATCCACAAGGTCAAAGAAGGCGAAGACTTCGCCGGCATCTGCAATTCCTACGATGTCGATCCGGCCGAAGTGCTGAAGCTCAACCCGTCCGTTCAGATCAAAGTCGGCGCGGAAATGCAGATCCCGATTCGCACCCTCCGCAAAGTCGGCCCGAACCTCCAGAAAGTTGCGATCAAAGACACCAAGGAATGGACGCGCAAGTGGCTCGAAAACCCGACCGCCTTCCGGCCCAATACTTACATGCCGCGGTTCTGGGGCTTGGACAACAACATTGGCACGCCCGACCGGAACAACGCCGAAATCAACGCGATCACCGAATTCCTTTTCAACGTCAGCGAGACACCCGTGTTACCGGCGCCGCCGGTGGCGGGGAATGCGGAACACGGCAAGACCCTCGTCGATAATGTCGGCTGCCTCGCGTGCCACGTCGTTGGCGACAACCTGCTGTCCCTCAAACCGCCGGCCAAGCTCGCGAAGTTCATGGACGAATGGCAATACCGGCGCTTCCGCTCGCAAGGGCCGCAACTCGCCGGGACCGGGAGCAAGACGGACAAAAACTGGCTCTACGCGTGGTTGAAAGATCCGAAGCAATATCATCCGCGGACGAAGATGCCGAACCTGCGTCTGAGTGACCAAGAAGCCGCCGACATCGCCGAGTATCTGACCGGGTTGCGCAACGAAGCGACTGACAAACAAGCGCTGGCCCCGGTCAAGGAGCAGGTGCTCAATGATCTGACCGTCGAATATTTGGAGATCACCCTCCCGCACGTCGAGGCGGTTGAGAAAGTCAATAAACTCGACGATCTCATCGAAAAATACTTCGTCGACGAATCACTGACGGAGTACTACGAAGATCCCGGATTGCTGGCGCGGAAGCTGGCCCAGCAGGCCAAGCTGCAGAAAAAGGCCGACGAAGAATTTGACGACGCGGCCGGCGTGGAAGCCGCCAAGCTCGCCGACAAGCTCACCAAGGTCCAAGCCGCGATGAAAGCCGCCAAGGACAAAGTCGCCGCACTCGCGCAGGAACAAAAGCAAAACGTTTTCCTCGGCAGTAAACTCATCAGCCGGTACGGCTGTTTTGCATGCCATGATATTCGCGGATACGCCAACGCCAAACCGATTGGCGCCGAGTTGAGCGAGTGGGGCAGCAAGCCGGTTAGCAAACTCGATTTCGGCTTGGTGGAGATCGAGCACAACCGGGAATCCTGGATACTCCAGAAACTCAGAGCCCCGCGGTCGTATGATCTCGGCCGCATCGGCGTGACGCGCAAGCCGCAGGAATTGCTCAAGATGCCGAAGTTCAATCTGACCGACGAGCAAAGGGAGCAGGTGATCACCGTCGTCATCGGCATGACTGATGAGAAATTGACGCCGAACGAACCCCAGCACCTGAAGCCGGCGGAATTCCAGATCGAACGCGGCCGGTGGCTTGTGAAAGAGAACAACTGCCAAGGTTGCCATTTGGTTGAAGGCCGCGGCTGGGCGATTCGCGGCACCGGTATCCCCGCCGGCATGGAGCCGCCAATGATCAGCGGCACGCCCACCCAACTCCGGCAAGGTCAGCGGACGCAGCCGGATTGGCTGTTCCATTTCCTCAAGGCGCCGCCGACCGGCCAGGTTCGCCCGTGGCTCAAGGCCCGGATGCCCACTTTCGGATTCAGTGATGCCGAGGCCAACGTGCTGGTGCGCTACTTTGCGCTCGAAGGCAATACCCAGTTCCCGTACCAGACCCCGACGCATCGCGCGACAGCGGAGGAACTCGCGGTCGGTAAGAAACTTTTTGAAGGTTTATCCTGTGTGAAGTGCCACATCGTGGATGGCAAAGCGCTCGGGAAACCGTTGGCGGAAATCCCCGAAGAAGACCTCGGCCAGCTCGCGCCGAACCTTTCGTTGGCGCATAGCCGGTTGCAACGGGATTGGCTGGTCAACAAGTGGTTGGTGGATCCGCTTTCGCAGCAACCGGGCACGCGGATGCCCCAGTTTGATTACGGTACGGCGTTGCCGGCGAAGATTTTGCCGCCCGAAGTGATGGGTGGCGACGCGCGGAAACGGATTGAGGCGCTGGCGGATTACGTGTTAAGCCTCGGCGCGCCCGTGAATATTGAGACGCCGGTGGCGTCTGAGAAGAAGCAACCCTAAGGAGAAAATAATGAAACGCATGAAAGTTGTTAGTTATGTCGCCGCCATGATTTTGGCGTGTGGAATCGCCCGGGCCGAAGATAACGCCTCGATTAGCGGCAAGGTCGCGTTTGAAGGTGACGCGCCGAAGGCGAAGAAGCTCAAGATGGATGCCGATCCGCAGTGCGCCGGGATGCACGCGGACAAGCCGGCGACCAGCGAAGAAGTCGTGGTCAACGCGAACGGCACATTGAAAAATGTGTTCGTCTACGTGAAGAGCGGCGTGACCGGGACGTACGAAGCGCCAAAGACGCCGGTAATGATTGATCAGCATGGTTGTCAGTACCGGCCGCACGTGTTCGGGATGCAGGTCAAGCAGATGCTCGTGATCAAGAACAGCGATGACACGTTGCACAACATCCACGCGTTGCCGAATAACAACGAAGAATTCAATAAAGGCCAGCCGGCCACCAGCGCGGATTTGAAGAAGACCTTTCTCAAAGCCGACGTGATGGTGAAGTTCAAGTGCGACGTTCATCCGTGGATGACGGCGTACGTGGGCGTGCTCGAGCATCCGTTCTACGCCGTGACCGGCGATGACGGTACCTTCAGCATCAAGGGCCTGCCGGCGGGGGATTACGAAGTGGAAGCGTGGCACGAGAAGTATGGTGTGCAGACGGCGAAGCTCAAAGTCGGCGCGGGCGAAGCCAAGACCGCGGACTTCAAATTTGCCAAAGCGGCGGAGTAGTTTAAGCATCCGGCAAGCAGTTGACCGTAGGGTCGCTCCTCTGATAAAGAGGGGCGGCCTTTGGGTCTTTATGGGTGGTAAAGCGGAGATATTTCATGGCGACAGATACACATCATCACAACGAACATCACGACGAACCGAGCTGGATTCGTAAATACATTTTCTCCACCGACCACAAGACGATCGGCATTCAGTATGGGCTGACGGCGTTGGTCTTTTTGTTTTTCGGGTTCTGCCTGATGATGATGATGCGGTGGCAGTTGGCGTATCCCGGTCAGGCGTTGCCGTACTTGGGGAAGTGGCTGGGGGAGGCGCGGATGCCGGGCGGCGTGATGTCGCCGGAATTTTACAACCAACTCGGCGCGATGCACGGGACGATCATGGTGTTCCTGGGCGTGGTGCCGTTGGCGGTCGGGGCGTACGGTAACTATTTGGTGCCGCTGCAAGTGGGGGCGCAGGATATGGCGTTCCCGAAGCTCAACATGTCGAGCTACTGGGTTTATTTCATCGGCGGCGTGATCATGTTTGCGAGTTTCTTCGTGCCGGAAGGCGCGGCGCAATCCGGTTGGACTTCGTACGCTCCGCTGTCGATCATCGCCACCCCGGCGCAATCGATCTTCCGCGGGCAGACGATGTGGTTGCTCGGGATGGTGTTTTTGATCACGTCCTCGTTGCTCGGGTCAGTCAACATCATCGTGACGATCATTCAGTTGCGGGCGCCCGGTCTGACGTGGATGCGGCTGCCGTTTTTCTGTTGGGCGCAGTTGGTCACGTCGTTCCTGTTGTTGCTGGCCTTTCCGCCACTCGAAGCGGCCGGCGTAATGCAATTGATGGATCGACTGACCGGTTCAAGTTTCTTCATGCCGTCCGGATTGGTGATCTCCGGTAAGCTGTGGCCGGGCAGCGGGGGCGGGAGCGCGTTGTTGTGGCAGCATCTGTTTTGGTTTCTGGCGCACCCGGAAGTGTACGTCTTGATCTTGCCGGCGATGGGGATTATTGCGGAAATTATTGCCAACAACACCCGTAAGCCGTTATGGGGCTATAAAGCGTTGGTGTGGGCGTCGGCGTTGCTCGGGTTTCTGTCGTTTGTGGTGTGGGCGCACCACATGTATCTGACCGGGATGGGGACGGCGATCAGTTCGTTCTTCCAAACGACGACGATGTTGATCTCGGTGCCGTCGATTATCATTTTGACGGCGTTGATCCTTTCGTTGTGGGGTGGGTCAATTCGGTTTACGACGCCGATGTGTTTTGCCTTGGCGTTTTTGCCGATGTTTGGCATTGGCGGGCTGACCGGGTTGCCGCTGGGACTTTCGACTTCGGACATTCAACTGCACGACACGTATTATGTGATCGGCCATTTCCATTACGTCGTTGCGCCGGGAACGATCTTTGCGTTGTTTGCCGGGGTCTACTACTGGTTTCCCAAGATTACCGGGCGGATGATGTCGGAGAAACTTGGGAAGTGGCACTTCTGGGGGTCGTTGTTGTTTATGAACACGGTCTTCATGCCGATGTTTATTCAAGGCATGGCCGGGATGTCGCGCCGGATGTATGACGGCGGTGAGGCCTACCTGCACAATCAGCACGTGCTCGGCTACAACCGGATGATCGGCATGGGCGCGTGGGGGTTGGGCTTGGTCCAACTGTTTTTCATCGTCAATTTCTTCTGGAGTTTGAAATTCGGCAAGAAGGCGACCGATAACCCGTGGGAGGCCACGACACTCGAATGGAATACGCCAACGCCGCCGCCGCACGGTAATTTCACCAAGATTCCGACCGCGTTCCGCGGGCCCTACGAGTACAGCCTGCCGGGGTCGGATACGCATAAAGATTATTACCCACAATGGGAACCGGACCACGTCGTGAAGAAGGAGAACAAGTAATGTCAGCCCACATTGAGATTCCGTACAACGTGGACGAGCGGCCAGATACCGGCTTGTATAATGCCAAGCTCGGTGTGTGGTTGTTTCTCGCCAGCGAAGTGATGCTGTTCGGCGCGCTGTTTTCGTCGTACGTGCTGTTGCGGACCGGTGCCGACTCGTGGGAGAGCGGCCACCAGATCCTGAACTGGAAACTCGCGATGCTGAACACGTTCGTCCTCATCGGTTCGAGCGTCACGATGGTCATGTCATGGTCGGCATTGAAGATGAAGAATCTTGCGAAGTTCAAAGTCTACATGGGGCTGACGTTCCTGTGCGGCGTCGGGTTCTTGGTCATCAAGAGCATTGAGTATCATGCGAAGTTCGAGCATGGGTTGTTGCCCAACCGGAGTACGTTCATGGCGATTTATTTCACCATGACCGGGCTGCATGGCTTGCACGTCATCGGCGGGATGATCGTCAACGGCTACCTGCTCGGGCCCGGTTCGAAGATGTGGCTGACCGAACCGCAACGGTTCACGAATCGCATCGAGGTCGCCGGGTTGTACTGGCACTTCGTCGATCTCGTCTGGATCTTTCTCTTCCCGACGCTGTATTTGTTGCCCGGTAAATAAGGAGTTTGCGCAATGAGCGAAGCGATTCAAAAACAAATCAAATTGTATCTCATCATCGGCTTGGCCTTGTTCGTGGGGACAGTGCTCACGGTCTGGGTGGCCGACCTGAAAGTCGCCATCATGACCGGCATTGTCATCGCCGTGGTGATTGCGTCAATCAAGAGTTTCCTGGTCGCTGGCTACTTCATGCACTTGTTTCACGAACGGAAGTTGATCTATCAAGTGCTTTTGCTAACGGCGGTTTTCATCGTCGTCATGATCGGCTTGTTTATCTTCGCGTTCGGTGATCAACAAGGGGCGCATCACGGCATCTTTAACGTCCCGGTCAAACACGTGACCCCGGCGGATGCCGGCCACGGTGCCGCCGCCCATGACGCCAGCGCACCCGCGCACCACGAGTAACCATGTCGCTCAAAGCTTTTCATCTTTTCTTTGTGGTCATCGCGGCGCTGTTCTGCGTCGGCTTCGGTGTCTGGTGCTTTTCGGCTGAGGAAGTGCGCGGCCAGTCCGGGTTCGCCCTGGCCGGCATTCTGTCGTTCGCGTCGGTGGCCGGCTTGGCGGTCTTTGAAATTTATTTCCTGCGGCGAATGCGGGGTGTGAAATGAATCTCGTATTCAGCCTCATCGCTTGCGCTGTCTGCTTTGGCGATGCGAACTCGTCCCAGGTCCGCGGCCAGAATGCCGCGATCTTCACGTTGCTCGGGGTGACCGGGCTCGTCCTGACGGGCTTCATCGTGATCATCATCCGGTTTGCCCGGCGCGCCCGCGTCGTCAACGAACTTTCACAGGTAGGATAAGACCATGCTCCAAAAACTCCTCGGATTACCCATCAACGCCTCCGCTCAGGGTGGCCAAATTGACAGCCTCATCGGCTGGGTCCATCTCTTGATGATCGTGCTCTTCGTCGGCTGGATTCTGTTGTTCTTCTGGATGCTCATCCGCTATCGCAAGAGCAAGCACCCCCGCGCCGACCACGAAGGCGTCAAGTCCCACGCCTCCTCCTACATCGAAGCCGTCATTGTCGTTTTCGAAATCATCCTCCTCGTCGGCATCTCGATTCCGTTCTGGGCCAAGAAAGTCAGTGCGTTCCCGACTGCCGCCGAAAACCCGGTTCACGTCCGCATCGTGGCCCAACAATTCGCGTGGAACGTCCATTATCCCGGCCCCGACGGCAAATTCGGCAAGACCGAACTCAGCAAGATTTCCGACGACAACGCGGTCGGCCTCATCCGCAAAGGTGATGGCGCGGACGACGTCGTCGAATTGAACCAGCTCTACCTCCCGGTCAACCGCCCGGTCATCATCGACATCACGACGAAAGACGTCATCCATAGTTTCTTCCTCCCGATGTTCCGGGTGAAGCAAGACACCATTCCCGGCATGAGCATCCCGATCTACTTCACGCCGACCCAGACCACCGAGGAAATCCGGCAGCAGATGAAAGAAACGCTCGCCATCACCGCGAAGCGCAACTTCGAACTCTACGCCCCGCTGGCCGACATCAAAGGCACCGACGGCGCCGTCCTCATCAAAAAAGGCGCGCGCCTCAATGCCGTGGCGATGAAGAAACTCGCCACCGCCGGCATCACCAGCGTCGAAGTCGCCCCGGCCAATCCAACGGAAATCGCCTGCGCCCAACTTTGCGGCATCAATCATTACCGGATGAAAGGTTACGTCAACGTCCTGCCGGCGGACGAGTTCACCAAGTGGTACGCTGACGAAGTTGATAACCAGAAGGAAGAATGACGTCCCGCTGGCTTCATCGCCTGGCCTGGCTCACGGCCGGCGCGACGTTCCTGTTGATTGTCGCCGGCGCCAGTGTCACCAGTAACCGGGCGGGTCTCTCCGTTCCCGACTGGCCGAACACCTACGACCAACCGCTCTGGCGGTTCCCGTTCGCCAAAATGGTTGGCGGCATCTTCTACGAACACGGCCACCGGCTCCTCGCCAGCCTCGTCGGCCTGCTCACGGCGGCGCTCGCGCTCTGGACATTCTTCGGTCAACGCGACCGGCTCCTCCGCCAGCTCGGCCTTGTGGCGCTGGCCGGTGTGCTTTTGCAAGGATTGCTCGGCGGCTTGACGGTGAAATTTCTCTTACCGCCGCCCATCTCGATTGCCCACGCCGCGCTCGCGCAAGCGTTCTTCTGCGTCACCATCGCCATCGCCTTCGTGACCTCAAAAAATTGGGCGGCAGTCCAACCCACCGACGCCGGTAACGCCCGCGGTTGGGCGCTGGCCTCGACCATTGCCGTCTATCTCCAACTCATTCTCGGCGCGGCCATCCGTCATTCCGAACGGGGAATCATCGCCCATATCTGCGGGGCGATTGCCGTCATCACGCTGACCATTTTCATTGTCCGGAATCTGCGGCAGTTTCGCGGACCGGTCCTCACCCTGGCCGGTCTGATTATCCTGCAAGCCACCCTGGGCATCATCACGCTCTATATCCGGCAACCCAAACTCGCGCCCGGCCAACTCACCGCGCTGCAAGTCCTGCTGCCGACGCTGCACCTCGCGACCGGGGCCATGATTCTTGGCGTCAGTTTTGCGCTCACGTTCAAAATCTTTCGCCAGGCCGGAGCCGCGCCGCAGCCCCAGTCGATTCGTGCCTACGTTGACATGACCAAACCTCGCATTGTCACGATGGTCTTGGTCACGACCGCCCTCGGGTTCTTCCTCGGCGGCAGTCACGCGTGGGGAAACTTGGCCATCGCGCTCCTCGGCGTTGGACTTGCGACTGGCGGCTCCGCTGTCCTCAACAATTATCTCGACCGCGACGTGGATCTGAAGATGGCGCGCACTCGAGAACGCGCCTTACCGGCGGGCTTGGTCGCACCGGCGCACGCGCTGGCTCTCGGTGTGACGCTGGTGCTCGTCGGGACCCTCGCGCTGGTCTGGGCGATCAATCTGCTCACCGGCTTCCTCGTCTTGCTCGCGGCATTTCTCTATGTCCTCGTCTACACGCCAATGAAACGCGTCAGTTGGTTCAACACCACAGTGGGCGCGATCCCCGGTGCGATTCCACCGCTGTGCGGCTGGGCGGCGGCGACGGGCCACCTCGATACCGGCGCGTGGGTTTTATTTGCGATCCTGTTCGTCTGGCAACACCCACACTTCTACGCCATCGCTTGGATGTTCAAAGACGACTACCGCAACGGCGGCTTAAAGATGCTACCGATCGTCGATCCGGCGGCCACCTTCCGTCATACGCTGGTTTATTCCGTCGTCCTCATTGGCATTTCCGTGTTGCCCTTTTGCGTGGGCATGGCCGGTCACATTTACGCCATCGGCGCGGTGCTCCTTGGTGTCTGGATGCTGGCGGTCGCGATTGCTTTCACGCGCACGAAAACATTTGCCGACGCCAAACGCCTGCTCAAAGCGTCCGTGATCTACTTGCCGCTGCTCGTCGTCTTAATGATTTTGGATCGCTTATGAAGACGCTGTTCGTCGGATTGCTGGTGTTGGCGGTTGGTTGTGGCAAGCCGGCCGAGACGCCGACGGCACCGCCCCCGCTAGCCGAACCCGCTCCCGTTGCCGGCACCGCCACCATCGCCGGTAAGGTTCTGTTTACCGGCGACGTTCCCAAGCCGACGCTAATCAAGATGGCCGCCGACCCGTATTGCGCGTCCGCCCACGACGCGACCGTGCCCAACGAAGAATTATTGATCAACACCAACGGCACGCTGCGCAACGTCTTTGTTTACGTCCGAGACGGCCTTACCGGCACGTATCCGCCGCCGACCACGCCGGCCGTTCTCGACCAAGCTGGGTGTCTCTACCGGCCCCGCGTCCAAGGCTTGCAAGTTGGCCAACCGCTCATCATTCGCAACAGTGACGACACGCTGCACAACGTCCACGCGCTCGGCGACAAGAACCCCGCTTTCAACCTCGGTCAGCCCGTCCGCGGCATGGAACAAAAGAAAATGTTCACGCAACCCGAAGTCATGTTGCGCTTCAAATGCGATGTCCACCCGTGGATGACCGCTTACCTCGGCATCGTCAACCACCCGTTCCACGCCACGACCGGCGATGGCGGTACGTTCTCCTTATCAGCGTTGCCGGCGGGCAAATACGTCGTCGAAGCGTGGCATGAAAAACTCGGCACGCGGACGCAAACCATCGAACTCGCTGCCGGCGAAACCAAGACTGTAGAATTCACCTTCACCCCATGACTACTCCCGTCGCCATTGAAAATCTAACGCACCGGTATGGCGACCGGGTGGCGCTGGATAAAGTTAACTTCAACGTCCAGCCCGGCGAAATCTTCGGCCTACTCGGCCCGAACGGCGGCGGCAAGACCACGCTGTTTCGCATCCTCAGCACCTTGATGCGTCCCAAAGAAGGCACAGTCCGCGTCTTCGGTCACGATGTTGTTACGCAACGCAACGAAGTCCGGCGCCGCATCGGCGTCGTCTTCCAAGCGCCGAGTCTCGACAAGAAACTCACCGTGCTCGAAAATCTCCGGCATCACGGCCACATCTTCGGCCTCAGCGGCCCGTCCCTCCGGCAACGCATCGACGAACTGATGAACCGGTTCGGCATTGCCGACCGCGCCAACGAACGCACCGAGAAACTTTCCGGCGGTCTCCGCCGGCGTGTCGAAATCGCCCGCGGCCTCTTGCACAAGCCGGAACTGCTCCTCCTTGACGAACCCAGCACCGGCCTCGATCCGCGCGTCCGCCGGGAAGTCGGCGAATATCTCGAAGAACTTCGCGCCAAAGATGGCGTCACGATTTTGTTGACGACCCACATCATGGAAGAAGCCGAGCGCTGTGACCGGCTCGCGCTGCTCGATCAAGGCAAGCTCGTCGCGCTCGACAAGCCGGCCGCGCTCAAAGACCGGCTCGGCGGCGACGTCATCTCAATTCAAGCGCGCGACTGCGACCGGCTCCGTGATGCGATCGAGAAGAAGTTCTCGGTCAAAGCCTCCGTCATCGAGCGCACCGTGCGCATCGAACGTCCGCGTGGTCATGAATTCATCCCGGCGTTGGTGGAAGCCTTCCCCGGCGAGATCGAAGCCATCAGCACCGGTAAGCCGACGCTCGAAGATGTTTTCGTACACTTAACCGGCCATCGGTTTGACGACCCCACTCCCGAATCTTAATCCTAATCTTACTCCTACTCGCTGTTTCCGATGCCCCCGCAATTCGACCACGAAAAACTGAAAGTCTACCAAGAGGCGATTCGCTTCGTGGCGTGGGCACACGACCTGTTGCAGGGCATCCCCAAGTCGCTCGCTGTTCGTGATCAACTCGACCGCGCATCGACCTCCGTGCCGTTGAACCTCGCCGAGGGAAACGGGAAATTCACTGCGCCTGATCGCTGCAAGTTCTTCGATAACGCGCGTGGCTCGGCTTTGGAGTGCGGCAGTTGTCTGGATGTTCTCGTTGCGAAACGGCAGATTACGGCGGATACGGCGGAGGAAGGTAAGGCGATTCTCGTCGGGATCGTCTCCATGCTGGTGGGGTTGATCAAGAGCCAGTCGGCGAATCGGGTTTACGAAGAGCCGGTTCAGTATGGCGGAGTTGGGCGGATTACGAGTAAGAGTAGGAGTAAGAATTAAGATGACGATTTTGAAAATAGCTTTACCGGCCTACACACTTTGGCTGCGCGAGGTCGTGCGGTTTCTCCGGCAACGCGACCGGGTGATCGGCGCGTTGGTCACACCGATCGTGTTCTGGTTGTTGCTCGGCGCGGGATTAGGCCGGTCGTTTCAGGCCGGGGAAGGGCACGGCTATCTCGAATACTTCTTCACCGGCACGGTGGTGATGATTCTGTTGTTCACGGCCATCTTCTCCACCATCTCGGTAATCGAAGATCGCCGGGAAGGTTTCCTCCAAGGCGTGCTCGTCGCGCCGGTCGGCCGGTTTGGAATCGTGATGGGCAAACTGCTCGGCGGCGCAACGCTGGCCATGCTGCAAGGTATCTTGTTTCTGCTGCTGGCACCACTCGCGGGGGTGCCGATTAGTTTGGCGGGATTGCCGTGGTTGCTGGTGGCGATGTCGCTGGTCGCGTTCGCGCTGACGGGTTTGGGATTCCTGCTGGCGTGGCAGTTGAATTCCTCGCAAGGTTTTCATGCGATTATGAATTTGTTGCTGATTCCGATGTGGCTGCTGTCGGGCGCGTTGTTCCCGAAGGAAGGCGCGCAAACCTGGATGAAGTGGGTGATGCTTTGTAACCCGCTGACGTACGGCGTCACCGCCATCCGGCAAGGGTTGTACTGGAATCAGCCGCAGCCGCACGCCGGGCTGGCACTGGGAATTACCGTGGTCTTCACCGGGGTGATGTTGGGATTGTCGCTCTTGGTGACGCGGCGGACGACCTCCGGAGATCTGCTGTGAAACGCTCGGCTCTGGTCATGCGCTTGTTTGTTTTCGCGCTGGTGCTCATGCCGGTGTCGGCGGTGATGCTCGTCTGGGCGGGACGCGAGCGAATCGCGGAAACGCGCCGGGGCGCGCTGCCGGTGTTTGGCCAGGTGACAGATTTCTCGCTCGTCGAATCCTCCGGTAAACCGACGAGTCTCGCTGATCTGCGGGGGCGGGTGTGGGTGGCCGGTTTTATTTTGACGCGCTGTTCGGGGCAGTGTCCGATCATCACGCACAACATGCTTTTGCTGCAGAAACTCTTGCCGGCACGCGAGGACGTGCGGTTGGTGTCGGTCTCCGTCGATCCGGAGCACGACACCCCGCAAGTGTTGGCGGCGTACGCGGTGACCAACGGCGTCGACCGGTCGGGGTGGTGGTTCTTGACCGGCTCGCGCCCAGCAATGGAGCAGTTGGTGCGGGAGACTTTCAAACTGCTGGTGGATGCGTCGGCGGGAACCGACGAAGAACCGGTCATGCACAGCGCGAAGCTGGTGTTAGTGGATCGGGTTGGGCAGATTCGCGGCTACTACGACGGCAACGATGTTGAGACGATGAAGAAGCTCGCGCGTGATGTAAAACGGTTGGTTGCGGTCCGGTCATGATCGAACTCAGTCAGTTGCCGGCGGTGAATGCGTCGCTCAATGCGACAAGCGCGGTGTTGCTCGTTTGCGGTTACATCTGTATTCGGGCCAAGAACCAACGGGCGCATGCCGGGTTCATGCTGGCGGCGGTGATTGTCTCGCTCATCTTTTTGGCGAGTTATCTCTATCTGCACTTTAACGTGGGTCGGACTACGTTCAAAGGAACCGGCCTGATTCGGCCGGTCTATTTAACGATCCTGCTGACGCATACGGTGTTGGCGATGGTGGTGGCGCTCTGGCTCGTGCCGGTCACATTATCGCGGGCGCTGCGGGAACGCTTCGATCGGCATCGGGTGATTGCCCGGTGGACGTTGCCGATCTGGCTGTACGTGTCGGTGACCGGCGTGATTATATATTTCATCCTCTATCGTTGGTATGCGGCTGCTTAGTGTCATTCTGTTGTTGGCGACGCCGGCCGTTCGCGCGGAATCGCTGACGGGAGTCGTGCGTTGCCAGACGCAAGCCGTCGCCAATGCGATTGTCTATCTCGGGGTCAGCACCGGCACTCAGACAAGTTCGCCGCCGGTCGTGCTCCGGCAAACGCGCGGCGAGTGGACGCCCCGCGTGCAACTCGCGCGCAGCGGTGGCGTGCTCGTGTTGAAAAACGATGATCCAACGCTGCATGTGGTCCATCTGGATTTGTACAGCGGCACGAATCTGCCGCGCCGGTTGTTGACCGAAGCGATGCCATATGCGGGCTATGAGAAATCGTTCCAGCTCGAATCGTTTCGCGAGCCCGTGCTCCTCAAAGTCAGCGCCGGTAACGGGGAGACAGCGGTCGGCTATGTCGCGGTGTTGCCGCACGCGGCGGCGGCTTTGACCGGTGCGGATGGCCGGTTCGCGATCAGCGCGGTCACGGCCGGGACTTACAAGGTGTTCGTTTGGAACGAAACCTACGGGACGTTGACGCGCGATGTGAAGGTGATACCGGGGCGGGCGACCAACCTCGAGATCGAATTTACTTCAGCAGCCCCGAAACTAGCTGACTGACGAGCCGGTTGTCCGCGCGCCCGGCGGTCTTGGCTTGCACGGCTTTCATTACCTTGCCCATGTCCGTCTTGGTGGTGGCGCCGACTTCGGCGATGGCGGCTTTGACGATCTCTTCGACTTGGGCGGCGGAAAGTTCTTCTGGCAAGAACGCTTTGAGGACGGCGAGTTCGGCCTGCTCGTGCGCCACGAGGTCCGCCCGGCCACCCTTCTCGAAACCTTCGATGGAGTCCTGCCGTTGCTTGATCTGTTTCTTGATGACGCTGGTCACATCGGCGTCGGTGACGGTTTCCTGTTTCTTTTCGATCTTGTGATATTCGATGGCGGACTTGAGCATGCGCAACGTCGACAACCGCGCGGCATCTTTGGCGAGCATGGCTTTTTTCAGTTCGGCGGCAATCTGGTCGGTAAGCATGGCGGCAGGTTGGCCGGTCACATGGCGGGTGTCAAGCGCGCTTGATTAATGAAGAAAATTGAGTACAAGAACGAGGTGGCCAATGGATTCTCCCTTGGCGCGGGTATGGAGATATCAATTATGAAGACCTCTCAGCGTTGGATCGTTCTGTTCGCACTCTGGCTCGGCACACTCGCGGCGCACGCGGCCACCATTACCGTCATTTCCATTGCCGATAGCGGCCCCGGCTCGCTCCGCCAAGCCATCGCCGTCGCCAACAACGGCGACAGCATCATCTTCGACCCGATTCTCACCACAAAAAAGATCGCCCTCACTTCCGGCGAACTCGTCATCACCAAAAACATCACCATTACCGGCTTGGGCGCCGCCAACTTTGCCATCACCGGCACCACCACCTCGCGCGTGTTCACCGTGACCGGCGGCGCGACCGCGACTCTGACGGCGTTGACCATCAGCGGCGGCACGGCGACCAACGGCGGCGGCATTGCCAACTTCGCCACGCTCACCCTCAACAACCTCACCCTCTCCAACAACACCGCCACGTCCGGCGGCGCGATCTACACCTCCAACGGCGTGCTCAACGTCAACAACTCCGCGCTCTACGCCAATTCCGCGACCGACGGCGGCGCGATCTTCGTGGTGCAAGGCACCGCGACAATTGCCGGCAGTGCGCTGGCCACCAACTCCGCCGCGAATACCGGCGGCGCCATCGCCAACCACGGCACCGTCACTTTGACCAATGCCACGCTCACCGGCAACAACGCGACTTTCGGCGGCGCGATCTACAATGATGCCGGCAATACGCTCTCGCTCACGATATCCAACTCCGTCACCGGCAACGGCGCGTCCGGCGGCGGTGGCATTTTCAACGAAGGCACGTTGTCCGTCGGCAACAGTCTCATCGCCACCAACAGCGCGCTCGACGGCGGCGGCCTCTACAACAACCGCAGCCTGACTCTCAATGGCGCGACCATTGCCGGCAACGGCGCTGACCGCGGCGCCGGCTTGTTCTCCACCAACGGCACCGTCACCGTGACCAACGCAACCTTCGCCGGCAACACTGCCACGACCGGCGGCGCGGTTTTCAATGACCGCAACAACTCCCTCAGCTTCCACACCGCCACGTTGACCGGCAACAGCGCCACGACCGGCGGCGGCCTCGCCAACTTCGGCACCGCGATGATTGACAGCAGCACGCTGCTCAGCAATTCGGCCACTACCGGCGGCGGGATCTACTCATCCAACGCCACGGCCGTTGTGTCCGGCAGTCTATTGAGCGGCAATACCGGCGGTATCTATAATGACCTCGGCAACAGTTTGACTGTCGTCATCAGCACGCTCGCCGGGAATGGCGCGGCGCTCCAAAATTCGGGAACGCTCACACTGGCCGAAAGCACGCTCGCCGGTAATGCCAGCGGCTTGAACAATGCCGGCGCGGCGACCGTGGACAACACCATCTTCGCCAACAATACCGGTGGCAATCTGGCCGGGGCCGTCATCTCCAAAGGTTTCAATCTTTCCGATGATGCGACCGGGATCGCGTCACTCACCGCGGCCGGCGATCAGAACAACACGCCAGCCGGTCTGGATCCGCTTGGCCTGAAGAACAACGGCGGTCCGACCAAGACCATCGCGCTCGCCGCCGGGAGCGCGGCCATCGCGGCGGGCGGGCCGGTCTATGCGCCGTTCGAACCGATCGCGGGCGGTGGGTTGCCGGTTTATCCGCCGTACACCGATCAGCGTGGGCTGGCGCGGTTCGTTTGCGGTCAGATGGACATTGGCGCGTTTCAGACGCAGTCCACCACGCCGCCGGCGATTGAATTGATCGGCGCCACGGTGTTGACCAACGAATGTCAAACCGCCTTCGTCGATCTCGGTGCCGCGGCCGCGAACACGTGCGGGAATGCGTTGGCCGTCGCGGCCGGGGGGACGCATTCGTTGGCTTTGCAACAGGACGGCACCGTCGTGGGGTGGGGGAATAACGCCAACGGCCAGACCACCGTGCCCGGCACGTTGACGGACCCGGTCGCGATTGCGGCCGGCGGCACACACAGTCTCGGCTTGCGCGAGGACGGCACCGTCATCGCCTGGGGCAACAACGCCAACGGCCAGACCAGCGTCCCCGGTAACGCGACCAATGTGACCGGGATTTCGGCCGGCGGTTTCCACAGTCTCGCGGTGGACGAAACCGGGAGCGTCATCGGTTGGGGCGATAATTTTTACGGGCAGACAAATGTGCCGGTCAGCGTTGTCGACGCCGTCGCAGTGGCCGCGGGGCAGTATCACAGTTTGGCGTTGCTGGGCAACGGGACCGTCGTGGGGTGGGGCGGCGGGACGTTCACCGCCATTCCTGAAGACGGCGTCAACTACAGCCAAGCCAATGTGCCGGCGGGTTTGAGCAATATCGTCGCGATTGCGGCGGGCGCGTATCACAGCCTCGGCTTGCGCGCCGACGGCGTCGTCTTCGCGTGGGGCGCAGGGTTGTCGAATCAATTTCCGTTCGTGGACTTCGGTCAATCACTCGTGCCGGCGAATTTGAGCAACGTCGTCGCGATTGCAGCGGGCGGTTTTCATAGTTTGGCGTTAGTGGACGACGGCACCGTGGTGGCGTGGGGGAATGACACCTACGGGCAAGCCAGCGTGCCGGCGGTCTTGCATCGCGCGGCGGCGATTGCCGGCGGCACGTATCACAGCTTGGCGATTTCGACAGGCGGCGCGGTCGAAGGGTGGGGCTTGAACACGAACGGCCAATGCGTGGCCCCGTCGCAATTGTTGTCGTACGATCTCACCGGCCAGATCACCATCAAGACCAACGGCGTGCTCAGTCAAACCGGAAGCGCGACGTTCACCTATTCCGTCGCCGATAGCCGCGGACTGAGCAACTCGATTGCGCGGACCGTCATCACGCTCGATAGCACGCCGCCGGCGCCGAACAGCGCGACCTTGCCGAGTATCACCAACAGCTGCTCGGTGACCCTCGCCAAACCGACCGCCACCGACATTTGTGCCGGGACGATCATCGGCAGCACCACCGACGCCACCAATTACACGGCGCTGGGGACGTACACCGTTCACTGGCGTTACACCGATCTCTCCGGCAACAGCGTGACGCAATTGCAGACCGTCGTCATCGTCCCGCCCGCGCCGCCGGTGCCGACCGTCAACCCCTTGCCGAGTTTCACGAACGCTTGTTCCGTGACCCTCGCCAAGCCGACCGCCACTGATCTGTGCGCCGGCCTCCTCACCGGCACCACCGTCAACCCGACCAACTACACCGCGCCGGGAACGTTCATTGTGAACTGGGTTTACACCAGCCCCACCGGCAGCAGCGCGACGCAATTGCAGACCGTCGTCATCAGCGCGCCCACGCCGCCAGTACCGAACGTCGCGGTCCTGCCGAGCTTCACGAACGCCTGTTCCGTGACCCTCGCCGCGCCGAAAGCCACTGACACCTGCCTCGGTCAACTCACCGGCACCACCAGCAATCCGACCAACTACACCGCCCGCGGCACCTACCTCGTCACTTGGATTTACACCGGCCGCGCCAGCACCACGGCCACCCAATTGCAAACCGTCGTGATTGATCGGTCCTCCCCGCCGACCTTGCAATGCCCCGGCAACATCGTCACCGGTAACACCGCCGGCCAGTGCGGCGCGATCGTCCTCTACAACACGCCGGTCACCACGCCGAATTGTTCGAGCGCCACGCTCACCCAACTCGCCGGCCTGCCCAGCGGCGCCAAGTTCCCGATTGGCGTGACCACGAATACCTTCCGCGTCACCGACTCCGAAACCAACTCCGTCCAGTGTTCATTCACCGTGACCGTGTTGGAGAACCAACTCCCGACTTTGACCTGTCCCGGCAACATCAGCGCCTCGACCGCCACCGGCCAGTGCGTGTCCGCCCCGATCACCTACCCGGTCACCGCGCTCGACAACTGCCCCGGCGTCTCGCTCACCTACAATCCGACGAACGGCTCGACCTTCGCCGTCGGCAGCAACACCGTGATCGCCACTGCCATCGACACCACCGGCAACACGAACACCTGCTCGTTCAAGGTCATCATCAAAGACCTCGTCGGCCCGCAAATCACTTGCTCGGCGGACATCGTCACCAATGCCCTGACCTCCGGCGGCACCGTCGTGACGTTCCCCGCCGTGACCGCGACCGACAGTTGTTCGTCCGCCTCGGTGCTGGTGACGCCGCCCTCCGGCACGCTCTTCCCCGCCGGCAGCACCCCCGTCACGGTTACCGCGTTCGATCTCGCCGGCAATCAAACCCTGTGCCGGTTCAACATCACCGTCCGCACCCCGCTCGGCTTGATGGAAGGCGCGTACATCGACGCGCAGGCGTTGGCGATCAACGTCATTGGCGTCTCCAACATCAAGCAATACGACAAAGGCCTCGCCAGCCTGTTGGCCGCGCTTGGCGACAATCAATGGCAGGGCGAACTCCACCTGAACCCGTCCTCCGGCAAGAAAGCCCTCAGCAGCGCCCGCAAAGCCGCGCAGACGTTCGTGAAACTCAGTAAGCGCACCGACACCGGTGTCAGCGCCGGTCAATGGCTCGCTGTCGCGAACAAAATCAGCGATTCCGCGCGGTCCGTTGCGGCGATTGCGATCAGCGATGCGGTGAAAGCCGGTGGCGACGCCAAACAGATCGCGTCCGCCAATCAGTCGCTGGCCAGCGGTGATGCGGCCGCCGCCAGCGGTGCACCCGACAAAGCGATTCAGGAATACACGAAGGCGTGGCAGGGTGGGATCAAAGCGCAGCCGTAACGAAGGATGAAAATGGCGAGGGAGCGATTGCCGAGTTGACGTTGGTAGGGCGCTCGCGCCGCGAGCGCCGCGATAAACCAACACGCGGACGGCGCGGCGCGCGGTTCCTACCACCGGGGATAAGAATGAAAATGGATGAGGAGCGCTTTCATCGTCATTGTTGTAGCCGCGAGCCTGCTCGCGGTTCGCGGTGAACGTGCCGATGTTCGTGGGGCCGCGAGCAGGCTCGCGGCTACAAGGGTCGTCCAGGGGCCATTTTTATAATTCATAATTCTGACTGCATCCTTTTCCGTAATTCCCCTTGTGTCGTCCGGCGGTGCGACCTAGAATCTGCGCGAGGTCAATCGTGTCACGGTGAGGTTATGTTCGAGCAGCGGTAAGGAAACAAACATAACCAGCGGAGGTCAGGCAGTGCGACGGATGAACGGGTGGATGCGGGTTGTTGATTGGGCGCGTGTTGCAAGCGTCGTGCTTGCCATCGTTATCGTTGGCAGTGGGTCGCTGCCGGCTCAGGATATTCCCTCGCCATGCGTCGAGCCCGATTGTGTTTTGCTGGATGTCCCCTACCACTGTCAGGAACACGAAGGGTGGTGCTGGGCGGCTTGCGGCGAGATGATCATGGATTTCTTCCAGGTTTTTGTCCGGCAATGTGACCAAGTCAACCAACGCACGACGCAGGATTGTTGCCCGGCCTTTCCCGAGGAAGACCTGGCCTGTAATTTTCCTGACTGGCCCCATTTCAAGAGCTATGGTTTTCGCGTCACCAAAAGCCGCCGGCCGCTTGCTTGGGTGCATTTGCAGAACCAACTCGCTGTCGCGCGCCGGCCCTTTGCGTGGGCGTATGCGGCGCGGGGCAGTCGGGTCGTCGGTCACATGCTTGTCGTTTGCGGTTACTTCTCTCTCCAAGGCGTTCCGATGGTGGTTTATCAGAATCCCAATCCCTGGTGTGGCGATCCCGAGCGCGACCCGAATGCCTACCCGCTCTCGGCCTACGCCTACGACCAGTACGCCAACGGCCCCATCGCCGGCTATTACCATCGCTTGGATATTTTTCCAGTCCCCAAAACGACGCCGGAGGACGCCGCGCCTCATCCCGTGGCGCTCGGCGCTCCCAACCCCGACTCGACTGCCGCGCCGCAGCCCGACTGGGGCCGGACGCCTGAAGCCGCCGTCGCCAACATCCTCACCGCTTTCGCCGCTCTCGGCACCAACACCAATCCCGTTCGCTATGGCTTCCTCACGCCGGCAGAAATCACGCTCGCCCGGCCGGGCATCCCGGCATCAATTCAGGTGCTGCCCTTCGCCGACCTCCTTACGGCGAAACGCGGCGCGACTCTCGAATCGTTGCTCCAACCAACCGGACAATTCATTATTCCCGTCGCCGTCAACCGCCAAACTCGCTGTGCGGTGACCTTGCAGCGCCAGGGTCCGAATTGGCAGGTGGCCGGGTTGGGCGATGCCGCCGTCGCGCGGACTCTCGTGGCGACGCGTGCGCGCAGCAGCGCGCGGTCGGTGCTCTCGCCGCGCGCCTATTTTATCGTGCGCCTGCCGTTTGGCTTGAACACTTTTGTCCTCGCCCATCGCGCCAACCCGGGATTGATTTTGACGCCGCTCTATGACGACGCGCCAGTCGGCTTTCGTGCCGGCGTGGACATTTCCGCCGCTGTGGCGCTGCCGGCGCTGATCCGGCAGGCGCAGCGCACACCAGGATTTCCGGAGGAGGAACCGTAACTCCGCGCCGGGAAAGCAGAAAAACAAAACCACCCAACCCAAAGGAACCCCAGTCATGCATCAGAAGAAACTCATCCTCTCACTGTCCCTCGTTGTGGCCGTCGCGATCGGCTGCGCCGTTCACAACCACCACGGTGGGGTGGCAGGCGACCCGAACTACAAATCAAAAGTCCTCTCCGTCGTCACGCCGATGACGCATGGCTCCACCTATTCCGTCACCGTCTGCACCACCAACTCCTCCGCGCTGAACGATGCACCAGCGCTTTCAAGCAAGACTTGGGTCTATATCTGCACCAGCAGCGTCTCGTTGGCGACGGCTTCTAATCTCACGGAGTTCACCGTCGCCTCCCTGCCTAAGAAAGCCTATACGAATTGCACCGGAAACATTACAATCCCCAGCACATGGCCGACTGGTCAGAGCTACATCTTCTCGTATGCCGATAAAAGGAACGACATCCTCGAGTCGAATGAAAACGACAACACTAACGCGGTGGCGGTCACAATTCAGTAGCGGTTTGGCGTTGCTGGCCGGCGGTTGGCTCTCCGCCAACGCCGGCCAGATCGTCCATGACGGCACGGTCGGGCCAGCCGGCGCGCTCATCGGTCCCGCCTACTTGATTCCGGATACGGCCGGCACCACGCGCGGGAAGAATCTGTTCCACAGCTTCAGCCAGTTCGACCTCGATAGTGGCGACAGCGCCACGTTTACCGGCCCGCCGGACATCAAGAACATCATCACCCGTGTCACCGGCGGGAGCGCTTCCACTATTGACGGCACCATCGACACCACGGCGATGCCGACCGCGAATTTCTTTTTCATTAACCCCTTCGGCATCACCTTCGGTCCGAACGCTGTGCTCAACGTCGGCGGCTCGGTTGCCGTCACGACTGCCGACTACGTCAAGCTCGCCGACGGTGGCCGGTTCGATGCGCGCAACCCGGCTAACGACATCCTCACCACCGCGCCGGTCAGCGCGTTTGGTTTTCTCGGGCCAACCGCCGCGCCGATTCAGATTCTCGGTGTCACGGAAGACCCCGACAATCCGAGCATCTTCACGTTTTTGCCGGACGGAAAATCATTCTGGGCCGTGGGCGGAGACATCACCCACCAAGGCACGGCTGTCGCCGCGCCCGGCGGCGAGATTGCTTATGTCAGCGTGGCGTCGGCCGGCGAATTGGCGGTGGACGTGGATAATCCCCGGTTTGTTCCCGACACCTCGCCCTTCAGCATGTTGGGGACAATCGCCTTGGCCGACTTTGCCAACCTATACTTGGATGGTTCATCGGGCGGGTTCGTCGCCTTGGAGGCCGACCGGATCACATTTCGCAACCACTCGGGAATCTCGGCACCCAACGACGGCGACGGCCTCGGTGGCGGCATCCAACTGATTGCACGCAGTGAGATTGATTTGGAACTGGGGAACAGCCGGTCCGTTGTCCTCGGCCTTGGCGACGGCGGGGACATCATTCTGACCGCCCCAACGATTACGTTGCGCAGTTACACGTTCAGCACGGGGACTTTTGGCGATGGTAACTCCGGCAACGTGATCATTTCTGCCAACAACGTTTCGATTTTGGATGGCGGCGGAATCGGCTCGGGTAGCTTTGGCAGCGGCGCGGGCGGCGAAATTCGGATTACGGCCAACCATATTCTCCTGCGGGGCGACCCGGTAAATGACTCAGCCCCGACATTGTCGTCCGACACGTTTAACGGCCCGGCTGGCAACATTCATCTCGAAGCCAACTCCATCGAATTCCTTGCTGGAGCAAACATCCGGTCGGACAGCGTCGGCGGAGCAAACGTCGGCGGAGAGATTTTTATCAAAGCCCAGACCTTGACGCTGGATGATCAGAGCTACGTCCGCTACCCGACGCTTTCGAGCCGGAGTTTCAATGGTGGCGGTGGCGGTGGACAGATCACGTTGGATGTCGGTCAACTTACCCTCCTCAACGGCGCGCAGATCACCACCACCTCCGAGAACGCTGGCCCCGCCGGCTCGATCAACATCCACGCTACCGACGTCACTCTCACCGGCAGCTCCATTGCCTCCGCCGCGTCAGCCGACGGCGCGGCTGGGAGTATTATCCTCGATGTGACCGGCACTCTTCAGTTGAATGAGAGTCAGATCAGCGTCATCGCCGCGCAAGCCGCTGGCGGCGACATCACCATTACCGCCGGGAATGAAATCCAACTCATCAACAGCAGCCTCTCCGCCCAAGCCAATCTCGACGGCGGCAACATCACCCTCACAGCTCCAAACGAGGTTTACCTCCTCAATAGCCAGATCAAAGCCGAATCCACCACTGGCAACGGCGGCAACATCACGATTGATCCCACGTTTGTCGTCCTCAACAATAGTTCCCTCATCGCGAACGCCATCACCGGCAACGGCGGCAACATCACGATTGACTCCCAATACTTCTTCGTCTCCGACAGCTTGATTGATGCGTCGAGTCAGTTTGGAGTACAAGGCAGCATCTTCATCACCGCGCTCAATTTTGATGTGACCGGCAACCTCTTGACCCTGCCCGGCAATCCGCTGGATGCCGAGGCGCGGCTCCGGCCGCACTGCGCGATCCGGCTGCCGCACGGCGCCAGCAGTTTCACCGTGACCGGCCGCAGTCAACTCCCCGCCGAACCGGACGGCTTGTTACCGGCATTCCCATGAGCGTTGGTTCCCAAATATTGCCCCGTCAATTTGTTGTCGGTCGGGACGGGTATTGTGGGAGCGCCCTTCCGGGCGCGATTGCCCCGATTGTCCAAGCCGGTCGCGCCCGGAAGGGCGCTCCCACAATGGTGGCGGCTTTCCTCGCGGAGCTATATTTTCTCCTCCTTGCCACGGTTGCCCACGCCGGCCAAGTCGTCCACGATGGTACGGTCGGGCCGGCGGGGGCGCTCACTGGTCCCGCGTACGTCATCCCCGATACCGCCGGCACCACGCGCGGGAACAATCTGTTCCATAGCTTCAGCCAGTTCGACCTGAGCGAAGGCGATAGCGCGACGTTCACCGGTCCCGCCAACATCCACAACGTCATTGCCCGCGTGACCGGGGGGCCATCCACGATTGATGGCGCGCTCAACTGCGATATTCCGGGGGCGAACTTTTTCTTCATCAATCCCTTTGGCGTTATTTTCGGCGAACACGCCACGGTCAACGTCAGCGGCTCCTTCGCCGTCACCACCGCCGACTATGTGAAACTCGCCGACGGTGGCCGGTTCGATGCACGCAACCCGGCCAACGACGTTCTCACCGCCGCGCCGGTCAGCGCGTTTGGTTTCCTCGGGCCGACCGCCGCGCCGATTGTCATCGAAGGTCTGCCTGCGGAAGCCGGCGATGTCACCATGCCGGTGTTCTTGGTGGACGGAAAATCACTCTGGGTGGTGGGGGGCGATATTTCCCTGCAAGGAACTCTCCTCGGTGCTCCAGCCGGCCAGATTGCCCTCGTCAGCGTGGCGTCTGCCGGTGAGTTGGGAGTAGATGTAGACAATCCCCACTTCCAGCCAGACACTTCCAGTTTTCCAACGTTGGGAAGTGTGACGCTCTCTGACAGTGGATTGTATTTGACCGGCGTGCCCGGCGGATTAGCCATCATTGAGGCTGACCAGATCAGGTTTCGCAACGCCGCTATTCTGGCAGGGAACGATGGCGACACTCGTGGCGGTGGCGTTCGACTAATCGCCCGGAGTGAAATCAGTTTGGACGCTGGGAGTTCGATTTCCGCTCTTGCACTTGGTGATGGGGATGGCGGCGATGTGATTCTGGCCGCCCCGACAATTCAATTGCGGAATTCATCCATTGGCACGACGGCTGTTGGCAACGGCAACGCCGGTAATGTCCTCATTACCGCGAACGATTTCTCGATCTTGGACAGTGCCGGCATTAGTGCCGAAAACTCCGGTGCTGGCGCGGGCGGGAATATCACCATCCAAGCCGATCACGTCCTGTTCCGCGGCGATCCGACTTTTGGGGTATTGGGTTCACAAGCTGGCCTGACGGTGCAAACCGCTGGTGGACCTGCCGGATCTGTTCACATCGAAGCCACGACAGTTGAGCTGATCACCGGCGGACGGATTGTTTCGGATTCATTAGCTGGAACCAGCCCCGGCGGCGCGATTACCATCAAGGCCCAGACGTTGACCCTCGACGATCATAGCGGTAATGGCCGGACAACCATTTCCAGCCAAAGCATAGGTGGCGGTGTCGGCGGTGGCAATATCGTGTTGGACGTCGGAACACTTCAAGTCCTTAACGGTGCGCAGATCACAACCACCTCGGTGAACGCCGGCCCCGCCGGTTCGATCAACATCCACGCCACGGACGTAACTCTCA
>JBAXYB010000010.1:0-51242 GCA_037127585.1 Verrucomicrobiota bacterium | reverse complement strand
ATGAGCAAGCGAAGCGCGGCGAATGGCTCCCCGACCTGGACTCGAACCAGGAAGTACGGCTCCAAAGGCCGTTGTGTTACCATTACACTATCGGGGAATCAAAGCTGCGAATCCCGTCCAAAATGAGCCACGTGCGTCCACATGCTCGGCCCAAACTCCCGCCGAATTTCCGTCCCGCAGGCTGCGGCCTTGCCGGCGTCGGCAAATAAACCAAAAACTGTCGCGCCACTGCCACTCATCAACGCGCCGGCGGCACCGTGTTCGCGCATCGCATCCTTCAGCAATTGCAGCACTGGAAACTTTCCGACCGACGGCGCTTCGAGCGAGTTGAACAATGCCCGGCTGACCCCAATCAAATCGTCTTCGGCCAACGCACGGGTGAGGACAGTAACTGCCGGCGGCGTCTCTGTCAACTTCGCCCAATTCTCGTAGGCCCACTTCGTCGAGATCCCAAAACCGGGATTGATGAGCAAGACCGCCGCAGAAAGCCGGCAATCAATCGCCGTCGTCTGTTCCCCACGACCACGGCATAACGCCGTGGTGCCGGTCAGGAAAAAATTGATGTCGGAACCCATGCCGGCGGCGAGTTCGTCGAGCGTGGCGCGGGGGGCGTTTAGTTGCCAGAGTTTGTTCAACGTGGCCAACACGATCGCCGCGTTGCTGCTGCCGCCTCCAAGACCGGCGGCGAGTGGCGTGCGTTTCCGCAAAATGATGTGGGCTCCCTGCTCGACTTGGCAACGCTCCGCGAGTTTTTTTGCCGCGCGCAATGCGAGATTCCGGTCGTCCGTTGGCAAGGCTGGATGATCGCACTCCAAAGTCAATCCGCTCGGGCGCAACTGACAGACAATCTCATCGCCGAAATTGAGTGGCAGCATCACCGTTTCCAGATCGTGGTAGCCGTCGGCCCGTTTGCCGAGGATGCGGAGATACAAATTGATCTTGGCCGGCGAAAAGGCGGTGAGTTCCGCTTGAGTTGTCACGCCGGTTTCCCTAGCATGCCGCGCCGTATGAAATCAAAACTTATCGTCGCGTTGGACGTCGACACCTTCGCGGAAGCCGCGACGTTGGTGAATGATCTCAGCCCGGTGGTCGAAGTCTTCAAAGTCGGCAGCCAACTTTTTACCAGTGTCGGCCCCCGCATCATCGATTTCATACACAGCCAAGGCCGGCAAGTCTTCTTGGATCTCAAATATCATGACATCCCGAATACCGTTGCCAAAGCGGTTGGCGTTGCGGCCTTGCATCGGGTTCACATGTTGACGATTCATACTTGTGGCGGAATGGAAATGATGACTGCCGCCGCGCGAGTTCCCAACCGGCCGCTGATTGTCGGCGTGACGGTTTTGACCAGTGTGGCCGGCGATCAAGAGGCGGAAGTGTTGAGTCGGGCCCGGCAGGCTCAGGTGGCCGGGTTGACGGGGGTGGTGGCGTCGCCGCTGGAGTTACCGGTGTTGCGGCGGGAATTGGGGACGGAATTTGTGATTGTGACGCCGGGCGTCCGACCGGCGTGGGCGGCGGCCGGCGATCAACAGCGAATCATGTCGCCCGCCGAAGCGGTACGGGCGGGGGCGAGTTATCTCGTGGTGGGCCGGCCGATTCTGGCGGCGGCGCAACCGGTGGCCGCCGCGGAGCGAGTGTTGGCGGAGATGGCGGCGGCTTAGCTGGACCGGCGTTTGAGGGCGCCGACGGTGGTCTTGACGTCTTCGATTTGCCTCAAGATTTCCGCCTGGTTTTTCAAGATCTCTTCATTCTGGGTGATGATCTTGTCGAGGCGCAGATCCCCGGTCGCGGCGGCGGCGGTTGTCTTGGCGGTTTCGGCGAGCGCGAGGCGACCGGCGGCGATGAGGGCGATCACGGCAACCGCAATAAGTAATGAGCGTTTCATGTGGTTCCTTTGTGTTTAGCCAATCTTTCGAGCAGGTTACGTTCCCGGATAAGATGCCGGGCGATCTCGACCCCGTCAAGGAGGATGACCGGGATGTCGTGGCCGTACCGGGCAAGAAGGGCGGCGTCGTGCGAGATGTCAACGATCTCCAGCGTAAACGGGGACTGGGCCTGACAGCGGTCGAGGACGGCTTTTGCCCGGTCGCAAAGGTGGCAGCCGGGGCGGGTGTAAAGAGTGAGGGTGGTCATCCTTTGAGCGGCTCCTATGCAAGTTCGGCCGGCCTGAGTCAAGCCCGACCTTGGGCATACCCATTGCTATAAATTGGCCTATGGATTCAATTGCGTCACCGCTCGGCACGGGAACTCCCCCGATGTCACTGGATGAACGCGGGCTGCGAAGTCAGACCGTGGCCGCCCTCGCCTTGGCGTGTGCGATCCCGGTCTTGCTGATCGGGTACTTGACGGTTCAGTATGTTTTGCCGCATGCGTCTTCGATGTGGGAAGTTGCCGGCACGATCGGGTGCGGGTTCTTGCTGGCGGGACTGGGGATGTTTCTCATTCTACGCATCGTCCGCCAGATTCAGTCCTTATCGCAGGCGACGCGATTGATTCTGGATCTGCACGCCCTCACGGCGGTGGCCAACAGTCCGGCCGCGCCCAAGGGTGAAAACGAACTCCTGCATCTCGGTCTGGCGATCACCAAGATGGGGGATGCCTTGCGCCAACAAGTTCTCGAGCTTCAGGAAAAAGCGCGGGAGATGGGCGAGTTGAACGGCCGGCTCGAAGATGCCAATCAAAAACTGGGTCAATACAACGAGATGAAATCCAATCTCGTCGTGCTTGCCTCTCGCGAATTTCGCAGTCCCATCGGAGCGATCATGGAAGGGACTGCGCTGGTGATGCAGCGGCAGCTCGGCGATCTCAACGACAGCCAACAACGCATGGTCTCGGCCATCCATTCCAACGCCTGCAAAGTTTCGCGCCTGTTGCAGGAGTTGCTGACGATTGCCCGGGTCCGCGCGAATAGTCAGGACTTCAGTCGCCGGGAAATCGATCTCAAGAACGCGCTCTGCAACGGCATCACGCGCGTCAGCGTGGAAGTCCTGCGCAAACATCTCGAGCTGACCACGCATCTGCCGCCGTCGCTCATTTTCAACGGCTACGCGCAAGAAACCGAGCTGGCCTTGGAGTGCGCACTGGCGAATGCGGTTGATTTGGCGTCGGAGCGATCCGCTGTTGTCCTGTCGCTGGAACAAGTCGGCCCGGTGGCAGTCGTCACCATCGACATTCAATCGCTGGCAGTCCGGGCGGTCTCGATTGAACGGTTGGTGGAAGCGTTAAACTCGCCGGTCACGACGACGCGCGATTGGAACGGTGCCGGGTCGATTGAGTTGCCGCTCGCCAAAGAGATTATCAATCTGATCGGGGGCCGGATTGTCATCGAACAGTCGTCCGCCGGGCAGATCAGTTTTCGGATTTCGCTCCCGCAAGGTTCCGCGTCGGAGATTCCAGAGCCGGTCGCGAAACACGCGTAGTTGGGAGGGCGAGGCTCCCGCCGAGCCGTCCGCTTCCCCTTGGCTCGCCGGGAGGCTCGCCCTCCCGTTCGACCTTTAGTACCGGTAATGGTCGGGCTTGTACGGACCATCCACTGGGACGCCGAGGTATTCGGCTTGGGCCTTTGTCAGCTTGGTGAGTTTCACGCCGATCTTGTCGAGGTGCAACCGCGCGACTTCTTCGTCGAGCTTCTTGGGGAGCCGATAGACGGCGATTTTGTTCGTGTCCTTGTTCGCCCACAAATCCAATTGCGCGAGGCATTGGTTCGTAAAACTGTTGGACATGACAAAGCTCGGGTGGCCGGTGGCGCAACCGAGATTCACGAGCCGACCTTCGGCGAGCATGTAGATGCTGTTGCCGGCGGCGAAGGTGTATTTGTCCACTTGCGGCTTGATCGTGAGTTTGGTGATGCCCTTGGTTTTGTTGAGGCGATCCACCTGAATCTCGTTGTCGAAGTGGCCGATGTTGCAGACGATGGCCTGATCTTTCATCTTCGCCATGTGTTCGAGCGTGAGAATGTCGCGGTTGCCGGTCGTCGTGACGTAGAGGTCGGCGGTGCCGAGCGTGTCTTCGACGGTCGTGACTTCAAAACCTTCCATCGCGGCCTGGAGCGCGTTGATCGGATCGATTTCCGTAACGATCACGCGTGCGCCGAACCCGCGCAACGAATGGGCGCTGCCTTTGCCAACGTCGCCGTAACCGCAGACGCAGGCCACCTTGCCGGCCACCATCACGTCGGTGGCGCGCTTGATGCCGTCCGCGAGTGATTCCCGGCAGCCGTAGAGATTGTCGAACTTCGATTTCGTGACGGAGTCGTTCACGTTGATCGCCGGCACGAGGAGCTTGCCGGCTTCGAGCATCTGATAGAGGCGATGCACGCCGGTCGTGGTTTCTTCGGAAACGCCTTTCCAATCTTTTGCGACGGTATGCCAGAAGCCCGGGCGTTCCTTCGCCACGCGCTTGAGCAATGCTTTAATAACGGCCACTTCGTGGTTATCGCTCGGGGTGTTGACCCAGTTGTCGCCGTTTTCGAGTTCGTAGCCTTTGTGAATGAGCAAGGTCGCGTCGCCGCCGTCGTCAACGATGAGCTGCGGGCCGAGCTTGCCGGGGAAAGTGAGGGCGCAGAGCGTCAAATCCCAATATTCTTCCAGCGTCTCGCCCTTCCACGCAAACACTGGGATGCCGGCCTTGGCGATGGCCGCCGCCGCGTGATCTTGCGTGGAGAAAATATTGCAACTCGCCCAGCGCACCGACGCGCCGAGGGCGGCGAGCGTTTCGATGAGGATGGCGGTCTCAATGGTCATGTGCAACGACCCGGTAATGCGGACGCCCTTGAGCGGCTTGAGCGGGCCGTACTTCTTGCGAATGGCCATCAGACCCGGCATTTCGTGCTCGGAGACTTGAATCGTCTTGCGGCCCCAGTCGGCCAGTGAGAGGTCGCGGACTTGGAAGTCGCCCTTGGTCGAGCCGTTGCCGGTCGGCTTGGCGAGTTTCGCGCGGGCGGGTGAAAGTTTGATGGTGGCCATAGATTCTCCAGGGTTGTGAATGTTTAAGGTCGCGCACAGTAGCTTCGGTCAGTAGTGAAATCAAATGAAAATCTTGCCGTGATGGGTCAATCGCAATCAAGCTGGCGGTTTGGTTTCCACAACAACGTGATGTAGGGGTCGCCGTCCCGGCGGCAGAATCTATCCCAACGAAAGCGTCCGGGACGGACGCCGGCTTCTTCTTGTTGCGCGGCTTGGCCAAAGTGCGCGCCGAAATGAGTCTGACGGTTCTGGCCGACAACCTAAAACGCGTGACCAACCTACTGGGCGTCCCGAAACTAATCGCGGCGGTGGCCTGACCGCCGCGCGGCCGTGTCGGAAACCAAAAACATCAACCGACGATGAACAAAACCTTAACCCAAGACGCCACGCTCACTGCGGCGCGTCAGTTTTCACACAGTCTCGCGGTTTGGTTAGGCCGTTTGATTGTTTTTGAGGACATACTCAAGACCGGCGAGATCACCGAGAACCCATATCTCGGAAATGACTCCGCGCTCAATACGAAACAAAGCCGCACCAAGCCAATGAACAGGCTTGCCTGTCGGCTGATACCCCCGGAATGCTCCAGTATGCAGACCAGAAAAACGCATCTTGGCAAAAGCTCTATCTCCTTCCGTAACGCAATCGAGTATCTCGCAAGAGTAATTGGTAAGGCTCCCACGCACCGAAGAAACGTAGTCCTTAAATGCTTGGTGGCCCCGCATCTCGCTGCCCAGCGAGCCTCGAAATGCAAATCCCTCTGCGAGCAACTCCGGGATGGCTGCGAAGTCGCCAACATTCCAGATGCGCTCACAGAAAGCTGTAACGAGGGATGGAGTGCTCACGGATGTTGTGTGGCCTAACTTATGTTTATACGGCGAAAACGCCGTGTATTAAATACGCCTTCACGGGCAAATTGTCTGTTCTTTCCATTAAAAATCAAGCCTTTGCGCAACGGCATGGCAGCGTATTGAATAAGGAAAAGACGGCGCGCGCGGCGCGCACGCCCTACCGGGGAACGGCATGACTGATGTTTAACTCGCTACTCCGGCAGAAGCAACGAGGTGTAGTGGCCGCCGTCCCGGCGGCTGGTTGCCGGCCCAGCGAAAGCGTCCGGGACGGACGCCGCTACACCAGCCGGCTCTACAGCGCAGTCTTGCGTTCGCGGGGCGGTGTCACCATAATTCGCGGCTCTATGGCAACGATTGGTCAACATCTTGAGACGGTGGACGTGGAGCGGGTGCTCCCGGTCGCCACGGCGAACGAGAAACGAATGCGGTTTGCGTGGGCGACGAAACCGTCCGCCGAGTTTCTCATGAATTGGAATCACCGGATGGAGCCGAATAGCATGTTCGTCGATGATATCAGCGAGGACGGCATTGCTGTGACGCTCCGTTGGGGGTTGTTGAATGCCACGCCGGAGAAAATCCAGGGCTACTTGAATAACTGGCTCGCCAGAGTCGAAGGCAATTCGTACCGGCATAGCGGGGGCCACGGGGCGCATTTATGAAGCATCTGCTGACGTTGGCGCAATTGTCGGCCGGGGAGATTGCCGGGATTCTGGCGTTGGCGAAGAAATTGAAAGCCGACCGGTCGCGCCCGGAAGGGCGCTCCCACATTCCGTTGGCCGGGCAGACGTGGGCGCTAATTTTTACGAAGGCGAGTACGCGGACGCGGGTGAGTTTTGAAGTGGGGATCCGCGAACTCGGCGGGAACGCGTTGTATCTTTCCGGTAACGATATTCAGATGGGGCGGGGGGAGTCGGTGGCGGATACGGCCCGGGTGTTGTCCCGGTATGTGCACGGGGCGGTGATTCGGACTTATGCACAGAAGGATGTGGATGAGTTTGCCCAGTATGGCTCGATCCCGGTCATTAACGCGCTGACGGATGACGATCATCCGTGCCAGATTCTGGCGGATTTGCTGACGATCGAGGAGAAGCTCGGGAGTTTGAAGGGGAAGAAAGTCGTGTTCATCGGCGACGGCGCGTGCAATGTGCCGGCGTCGTGGATTGCAGCGGCACCGAAGACGGGGATCGATTTGTGGATCGCGGCGCCAAAGGCATTCCAACCGGCGCCGGCGGCCGGGATTCAGGTGACGGAAGATTTGTTCGCGGCGGCGAAGAATGCGGATGTGCTTTATACCGACGTCTGGGTGTCGATGGGGAAGGAAGCGGAGGCGGCGGAGCGGGTGAAGGTTTTGGCGGGGTATCAGATCAATGACCGGCTCTTGCAAGTCGCGAAGCCGGGGGCGTTGGTGATGCATTGTTTGCCGGCGTACCGGGGTAAGGAAATTACCGGCGAGGTGTTCGAGGCGCATCAGCAGACGATTTTCGATCAGGCGGAGAATCGGTTGCACGTGCAAAAGGCGATCATGGTTCAACTCGCACGCCGGTAGTGAGCATGCCGACACGCGTCCAACGCAGTGTGCGGGCGACGGTGCTGGGGATGGCGACGAATGTGGTGTTGGCGGGCGTGAAATTCACCGCAGGCGTGCTGGGGAATTCGTACGCGCTGATCGCGGATGCCATCGAATCGCTGGCGGATGTTTTCAGTTCGATCATCGTCTGGCGCGGGGTCGTGATTGCGGATAAGCCGGCGGATGATGATCATCCGTACGGACACGGCCGGGCGGAGACGTTGGCGACGGCGATTGTGTCGGTGATGTTGATTGGCGCAGCGGTGGTGATTTTGGTGCAATCGATCAACGAGATTCATACGCCGCATCACGTGCCGGAGAAGTTCACATTGTACGTGTTGCTCGGGGTGGTGTTTGTGAAGGAGACGTTGTACCGATTCGTCGGGCGCGTCGGGAATGAGGTGCAGAGCATTGCGGTGAAGGCCGATGCGTGGCATCACCGGAGCGATGCGATTACGTCGGCGGCGGCCGCGCTCGGGATCAGTGTGGCGTTGATTGGGGGCGAGGATTTCCGGTCGGCGGATGATTTGGCGGCGATCTTTGCGGCGTTGATTATTGCGTGGAATGGGTACCGGCTGTTGCGGCCCGCGGTGGGGGAGTTGATGGATGAGGTGCCGGATGATGGGTTGATTGAGGAGGTCCGGACAATTTCGTTACAGGTGGCCGGGGTGCGGCGGGTCGAGAAGTGTTTGGCGCGTAAGATGGGCTACGGGTATCTCGTGGACATGCATATCGAGGTGGACGCGGATCTGTCGGTCGCGGCGGCACATGGGCTGGCGCATCAGGTGAAAGATGCGATTCGAGCCCGGCAACCGCGCGTTAATGACGTGACTATTCATATTGAGCCGTACTTGCCCATCTGACTGACAAGTTTGGACAGGGACATGATCCGGAAGTGAAAGTCCGTGTGTATCCGAGCCTGGACACATCAAACTCCCAATCAGCAGGTAACAGCAACGGCCAGCAAACTGCCCGTGAACCCATCCGGCGACTTGGAATAGATGCTGCTATTCAAGTTGAGTCATGGAATGTCAAAACACGGCGGTTGCGAACAGGATCAAAAGGAACTGATGAACAAGGCCTATTGTTGTCGTCTTGCCGGGCTGGGAATTCTCGCTGTTGTTGGTTTATCTTTTGGCAGCGCATTCGCGGAGAAATCGGCAACCGGTCGCGGGAAAAAAGTTGTGATTCAACCCGCGGCCAACGAACGGATTTCGGACCTTGAGAAGCTTGGCGTCAAGCAGGTTGTTGATTACGGCTCTTACTGGTTGGTTGAGGCCACCGATGACCAGATGCCATTGGTTAAGTCGCGGTTCGGCAAGCGCGCCAAGGACGCTAATTACATGAACCGCGTGGAACTGAGCGCTTGTGCGATCGATTCGATGGAAGCCGAACCCGCCAGTATTCCTGAAAATCTACGCGCCAAGAATCCTTCCGGTAATCATCTTCTGCTCGTTCAGTTCAAGGGGCCAGTCAAACCGGAATGGTTGCGGCAACTGCAAGACGAGAAAGTAAAAGTCGTGAATTACGTGCCGAACAATGCCTACGTGGTTTGGGCGGGAGCAGGGGCCGAAGTTCGCCTGCGCAACTTGACTGGCGCGGATGGCCCTGTCCAGTGGGTAGGTGCCTATCACCCGTTTTACAAGGCGAAATCTTCCCTTTTCCAAACAGCGAAACCGATCATCGAGGTGACGATTGATTTGCTGGATACTCCTCAGGTAGCCCAGAGCCTGGATGTGATTCGCGGACTGAGCCTAAACGGAAAGTGTGGCGAGCCGATCTCGAACGACGACGAGCGCCTCCAGATTCGGACGACATTGCCGGCGACATCGATCCGGCAGCTCGTGGGGTTGCCGGACGTTCTGTGGGTTCAGCAAGTGGTGCCGACACGGCGAATGGACGAGGGGCAAGCGATTGTGCTGGCCACGAGTGATACCGGTCCGTCACCCGCCCGGTATCTTGATTTTCTGAACGCTGTCGGTTTCCCCAACGATCCGTCGCAATACCCCATTTTGGACATTGCCGATTCCGGGTTGGACGGGCCTAACGAAAATAATTCACTCATCTATCCCTGGCATCCGGCGTTCTATAATCCCGGGTTCCCGGTGTCACCGGATGCGCAGTGCTCCCCGTCGTCCCCGTCGCGGGTGGTCTACCATTCTGGTTCTGACACGGAGGGCCATGGCACGATCGTCGCGTCCGTGGCGGCCGGTTTTGATTTGGAGGCCGACGAGCTGATCAATTGCTACACCCAGACCAATAGCCTTGTGGGCACCAACGTTGTTTGTGTTGTTGTGGTGAACCGTCCGTCATCGATATTTCCGGCGACGATTTACCGGCGCGATGGCGGTTTGCAATTGGGGTTGGGGATTTCACCCTATGGCCGGATTGGTGCCAGTCCCGGTGGGGCTCAGTCCGATTTTCCCGGCGCGAAGACGGCTGGCTTGCGGGCGTATCTGAACGGGGCTCGAATCAGTAACAACAGTTGGGGTGAGATTTTGGAGACAGGCGTTAACGGGGGTGTCTACGGCGATTTGTCGCGCGACTATGACAGTCTCGTTCGGGACGCGGTGCAAACCGGCTCCACGAATCCCGCCACCCCGGGTTACTCGCCGGTTAACCAAGAGATGTTCTACGTCTTTGCCGGCGGAAATGCCAATGGGGCCGATTCGCAGAATGGTGGTTTCGGTGACATCATCATCACGCCCCCGGCGACCGCGAAGAACATCATCGCTGTCGGGGCCAGTACTCTGGACGGTAAGGTCTCCTCATTCAGTTCGTATGGTCCCTGTGAAGATGGCCGCTTCAAGCCCGACCTAGTCGCCCCCGGCGAAGACATTGTGGGGGCAACCTCGCAAGCCAGTTACATCAATCCGATATGTGATGGTTGCGATCCCAATAACCCCAACCCGCCGGCTTGTTCCCCCGATGTCGAGGCCAATTTCGTCATCACCCGGTTGTACAGCGATGTTGATAATGCCATCACGCTGCACTCGGGCACCAGCTTCGCGGCGCCGGCAGTGGCGGGTGGCGCGCAATTGTTGTGGCGGCATTTCCAGCATGTGTTCCGCATGCTGCCGCCGAGTCCGGCCATGTTGAAGGCGTATCTGTGCAACTCGGCGCTTTACCTGTCGATCCCGGATCCGCTGACGGGAGCACAGGACACTTTGCCATCGATCGCGCAGGGCATGGGCCGGATGGATTTGGCGCGGATGTTCGATGGCACGGCCCGCGTGTTGCGGGATGAAACAACGCCGCGAGCCATTGACACGCCGCTCTTGGGCACGAACGCAGTGCCACAACAAACGTTTTTTTCGCAGTCCGGGCAGACTTATGAATTGAGCGGCACCGTGGCCGATCCGACGAAGCCGTTTCGAGTCACGTTGACGTGGACGGATGCGCCGGGCAATCCGGCAGCGTTCAAACAACTGGTGAACGATCTCGATTTGAAGGTGAAGATCGGGGGGCAGTTGTATCTGGGCAACGTGTTTGCCGGGCCGAACTCAGTCCCTGGCGGAGTGCTGGATGACCTAAACAACATGGAGAGCGTGTTCTTGCCCGCCGGACAGACCGGCACGTGGAGCATCGTGGTGCAGGCGCAGAGTATCGCTGGCCGAGCCGTGCCGAACGTGAAACAGTCGCTCATCAACCAAGATTTTGCCGTGGTGGTGTATAACGGCACCAACGCCTCCGACGTCGCGACGGGACAGACGAATGACATGTGTCAAACCGCCCTGCCAATCGCGACGTTCCCATTCGCGTGGACCAACACGTTGGCGGCACCCTACGTCAATGCCTTTCCCAGTCCGTCGGCCGGGCCGGGGGGACGGAAGGAGTTTTTCAAGATTGTGCGACCGCTGCCGGGAACCATCATCACCGCCAACACCAGCGGCAGCTCGTTCCCAACCATGGTGTCAATCTGGGAGGGACTCTGCGGGTCATTGTTCGAGCTTGAGTCGGCCGCCCCCAGCCTCACGATCCCACCGGTACCGCCGTCGGTTTCGTGGACCGTGGCGGACACCAATGCCACCTACTACATCGTGGCGGAAGGTCAGGGGAACAATACCGGGAAGCTAGTCCTCAATGTTAACGCCCAAGTCCCCGCCATTGGCTTCCTTCCCGCCAGCCTCGACTTCGGTGCGGCGTACCCATTTACCTCTGCGGAACCGCTCATCGTGACGTACACCAACGGATCGACACTCGCGGTGAACGTGAACAACATTTCGGTGGGCGGCGCCAATCCTAGCGACTTCCAGATTGTTGCGAACACCTGCTCTGGTGCGACCGTGCCACCGGGGGGCATCTGCCAGATCGCCTTGTCGTTTAATCCCACCGCGACCGGACCTCGAACCGCCGTACTGTTGCTTTTATCAGACGCGACCGGTGCGTCGCAGTCGTTGCCGCTGAAGGGTGTCGGCTTGCAGGCGACTCCGTTGGTGTGTTTAAGCGCCGCGAACCTCGCCTATGGCAATCAGTTCGTGGGGACCACCAGCCTTGTCCAGAGTGTTGTCATCTCGAATTGCGGTTCGGCAGCTTTGATCGTCTCCAACAGCGTGCTTTCCGGTGCCAATCCGGCGGACTTCGTGTTCGTCAGTTACGACTGTGAAGGCGGATCGATTCCCACCGGCGGAATTTGCACAGTTAGCGTTGCCTTCGTCCCCACCGCCAGTGGCAGCCGATCCGCGACGTTGACCTTGTTCGACAACGCCGTGGTGGGTAGCCCGCACGCCATCGGATTCTCGGGCACGGGAAGACTGGCGGCACCGGACGTCTGCGCCTCGGCGACCGCACTCAACTTTGGCAACGTGAATACCATCACCAACGCCGTGCAGACGCTCACGATTACCAATTGCGGCACCGTGGCGTTGGTGGTCACCAATGTGGCGATTAGCGGGGCCGGCGCGGCCCAGTTTACCATTGTTGGCAACACGTGTAGTACCGTCCTGGCCGGCGGCACCTGCCTCATTTCGGTGCGATTCGCGCCGACCAGCAGCGGAACCCAAACGGCGTCGTTATCCATCTTCGACAATGCCGCGAGCAGCCCTCAGGCATTTGCGTTGAACGGCAATGCGGTGACGGCCCGGCCGGACGCCTCCATCGGCACCGCCAGCAACCCGGCGAAGTTCATTGGCAAGAACGTCCTGGATCCGACCGGATTTTCGCAAACGTTATTTACGACGATTGGCAGCGGCAAAATTAAAAAGTTTTATGTGGCGATCCAGAATCTCGGCTTGGAGCCGGATGCGTTTGTCGTGTCGGGAGCCGGCAGCACGCCCAACTTCACGGTGAAATACTACCTTGGCTCCACCAAGAAGGGCGCGGACATAACGCCGGCAGTTGTGAGCGGAACTTACACCAGTGCCGTCCTGGCGGCCGGTGCGCTGACCGGCAAAGACACGCTGATCCGAATGGAAATCCAAGCCATCAACGTCTTGGCCGGGATGACAAACGCCGTCCCCGTCACCATCACATCCGCCAGTTTGCCGTCTCTCAGTGACCGGGTCATTGGCGCCGTCCAGGCAAAATGAAGAAGTAGTCGCCATGGTAAATGCATCAATTCACATGATTCCAACCGCGCTCGCAGGAATCGCGGTCGCCGCCGCCATGACCATCCTCCCGCCCACGGTTGGCGCTCAGAATGCGTCGTCCGTGAGTACCTTTAGGGAGACCGTCGCGACGCCCCACATTAAGGTCATCGACGGCGGTGGCGCGCCGAAGCCACGCGGAACCGTTACCTTGCAGAAACAGGGCGCTAAACAGATTTTTGCAGTCGATGTCCGCAATCTTATCCCGTCGACCGGCTGGGGTGTCTGGCTTGATCCGAACCCGACTTTTCAGCAAGGCGATGTCCTGAGTTTGCTCTGTCAGTTAGACCGTGTGGTCTCGACGGGCAACACCTATCGGACGAAGCTGGAAGCATGGAACACGGCCCCGCAGTTTCTCACCGTCAGTGTCTCCGATTTGAATGACCTGACAAACCAAGCAATTTGCATCGGAGCACCACTCGTAGCGGGCGCCACCAATACGACTATCGATTGCATCTTGTGGGCTCCCATTTCCGAACTCCTGCCCGATCCCAACCAAGTGAGCTTCAAGAAGCGGGCGAAGTTGACCCTGCCGGTCCCACCCGTAATCACCGGGCAGTTGTGGACGCCAGCTCTAAAGGCTCGCGGAAAGATCAGTCTGCAACAGTCCGGGACCACCGGACAATCAAGCATCCAAGTCGACGCCAAGAATCTACTGGGTGGCCACACCTATTCGGTTTGGATGACGCTCACCACCGTCCTGGATCCCGAGTATCCTGCTTGCATCACGAACAGTGCGGCCTCCTGTCTCGTCAAACTTGACGAGCTGACGCCGGATGTGTCGGGCAAAGGGGGTTGGTATATCCGGGACACGGCCGCTGGCGATAGCCTGCCGGAGCAAGTCCGGTATGCGAGTGATCTCGCGAATCGCTTGCTGATGATTAAAGACGAGGCGGATCTGATTTATCTGCAAGGCGTCATCCCTGGCCCGTAATCGCATTCTTGCGTCTCGCGCGGTCGCCCGCCATAATCCGCGCCCATGAGCGTCAGCGTCGAAGAATCTTACCGGCTTTGTCACGACATTGCGCGGCGGACCGGGAAGAACTTTTACTACTCGTTCATCGTCATGCCGGCGGCGAAACGGCAGGCGATGTGCGCGATCTACGCGTTCATGCGCCGCAGCGACGACATCGCCGACGGCGCCGCCAACCCAGCGGTGGCGTCCCAAGGACTCCGGCAATGGCGCGCGTCCGTTGACGCAGCACTAACCGCCGGCAAGTTCGATGACCCGACGTTGCCGGCGTTGGCGGATACGGTACGGCGTTACCGGATTGAACCCCGGTATTTCCACGAGTTGCTCGACGGCACCGAGATGGATCAAGCCGTGACCCGGTACGAGACGTTCGACCAGCTGTACCGGTATTGTTATCATGTCGCGTCGGTGGTGGGGTTGGTGGTGTTGCCGGTGTTTGGGTACAAGGACGACAAGGCGAAGATCCCGGGGGAAGCGTGCGGGATCGCGTTTCAACTCACCAACATCTTGCGCGACGTGAAAGAGGACGCGCAGATGGGGCGGGTGTATTTGCCGGCTGAAGATTTACGGCGGTTCGGCGTCTCAGAGAGCGACATCATGAATGGAAATTTCACGCCGCAGTTTGTGGATTTGATGAAGTTCGAGGCGACGCGGGCGCGGGAGTATTACGCGAAGGCGCGGCCGTTGCTCGGGATGATTGATGCGGACAGCCGGGGGACGTTGGCGACGATGATCGATATTTATGGTGGGTTGCTGGATAAAATTGAGGCGGCCGGTTACGCGGTGTTCGATGGCCGGCTGCGGTTGGCGACGCGGGAGAAGCTGTGGATCGTCGCCAAGAACTGGATGAAATATTAAGCATGAACATTTCGATTCTATTCGCGGTGGGGTTTCTGTTCCTCAAGACCGGTGAGAAGTTCGCGACGCAGGAGGCGGCGGGGCCGACCGTCGCCACGTTGACGCAGCAGCTTGGCGGCGATTTTGAGCCGCGCATTTTCAACGACCCGGCCAAGGCCATCGAGTATGTCACGAAATCGAAGCCGGCCGCGGGGATTGTCACGCCGGGATTTTATCTCACGTACGCCAAGGCGCTGGGCATGACGCCGGTGCTCGAAGTGAAACGACAGAAGATCCCGACTGAGCGGTATGTGCTCGTGATGAAGAAGACCGCCGGCATCGAGACGGCCCGGACGATTGCGACGCCGTTAGCGGCGGAACAGATTTATGTGATGAGCGTCGTGTTGCAGAACAAGCTGGGCGACGAACTTCATTTGAAACCCACAATGGATGTGGAGGGCGCGGTGTTTGATTTGGTCGAAGGCAAGAACGCCCTCGACGCAGTGCTGATGGAGGAAGCGACCTGGCAGGTTATCAGCGCGGACGCGGAACTCGGCGCCCAGGTGAAAGCGGTATTCACGTCGGATGAGTTGCCGGGGAATCTGGTGGTGACATTTGGTGGGAAGGTGGATGTCGAAAAGTTTAAGACGGTGCCGCCGGAGATTCTCAACAGCATCCGCGTCGAAGCGTTTACCGACGTGGACGCCGCCCGGTTGAAGCGCGCCGAGGAGCGGTTTCATGGGAAGTAAATGGTTGGCATTGGCGCTTTGCCTCGCGGTCGGCTGCAAGGGGGTGGGTGGGGTAAGGTTGGACTCGAAGCAGCCGCTGGTACTTACGGCGGCGGAAGCGGACCGGCAGCGCGGCGCGGCTTTGAAACTGGTCGCCGAGCAGCCGCGCACGCTCGACCGCATGGCCAAGGCCGCGCGGATGCTCGATGAAGTGGCGCGCGCGTTGCCGGCTGATTACGACGCCCAATGGCAGGCAGCCGAAGCGCTCGCGTTCGTCAGCGAAACTGATTCCCAAGTCGCCGCTCGCACTCGCGCCGCGAAGACTGGCCTCGCGCTGGCCCGGCAGGGGCGCGAGCTGCAACCGGACCGGGTCGAATGCCATTACTGGTACGCGATCAATGTCGGGTTGCTGGCGGATGTGGACCGGTCGTACGGACTGAATGCCGTCGGCGAGATGGAAGCGGCGCTCAAACGCGCCGGCGAATTGAACGAGCGGTATGATTACGGCGGACCGGGCCGTGTGCTCGGCATCCTGCATCTGCGGACGCCTGCGCCGCCGGTCAGTATCGGCAGTCCGCGCAAAGCGCTCCGATTGTTGCAGCACGCGACGGAGTTATTCCCGGATTACCCGGAGAATTGGCTTTATCTAGCGGAGGCGTTGCGGGACACTGAGCACCCGAAAGAGGCGCGCGACTATTGGAAGAAGGTGATCGCTGCGCCGCCGTGGCCCGACCGGCAATTTGAGAGCGGCCGGTGGAAGACGGCGGCCGGCCAATTGCTCGCCACCGTGCCAACCCAATGAAACAGCCAAAGAAAAAAAGCAGCAAGACGGGGTTTATCGTCGCCGCGCTCGGCATCCCCATTCTGGCGGTCGTGATTTTCTTCCTCACCGCCCCGCTGCGCCGGGAACAACGGGCGCAGCACGATGTGGATGTGCTGCTCCTCGCCCTCAACGGTTTCGTGCGCGAGCAAGGCGATTTGCCGATTGGTGATACTGCGACGATTTGCCGGCTCTTGCGCGGTGAAAGTGTTGACGGCCAAAATCCGAAGCGATTGGATTACGTCGAAGCCGAGGCGTACGAGGTCAACGCCAAGGGTGAGTTCGTTGATCCGTGGGGTGTGGCGTATCGGATTGTGTTGGACCGGAACGCACGCGTCTATTCCTGCGGCCCCAACAAGGTCGACGACCAAGGCAAAGCCGACGACATCGTCGCGCGGTAATATCCGGCAGTCAGCCAATTCCCGGTAGGGCGTGCGCGCCGTTCTGGAATCGCGCTTGAGGGCAGGTGTGTTGCACCTGATCGAGCAGCTTAGGTTTCTGGGGACTTGCAGTTTCCATCGGCGCTCTGCCTTTGCCGGTTTACTTACGCATCCACTGATGAGTTTAAGCGCTTGATTTCCAGTCGGAAAACAAGATTATCCACTGCCAGTCGGTGGCTTTGTTATATGTAATATTTTCCACCTAAATCTAAATTAGGCCGGGAAGACAAATATGGATACTGCGGAACTCGAGCAGCCGAGAGGCACGACTTATGAATATACTCGGAAAGCCAATCCACGCGATCCTCGGCCTACTCTTGATGGCGGTGGGCGTTGCCGTATGTGATACCGGGTTTATTGGATTTCTGCTGGCTGCTCCATTCGTAATCGCTGGCTTCGTATTCTGCATGAAATCCGCTATGGCTATGGTCAATCGGGAATTGCCGAAATCTAGGAGGATCATTGGGGCTTTCTTCGTGGTGATTGGCATCGTGTTACTCGTTATGAGTTTTGGCCAGGTTGTCGACACATTCGGTCCAGTCGGTCGGAGTATCAGCCAACACCGCTATCAAAATCTCTTCATAAGACTCTCCTCAAACATTCTGGGATCAAGACCCGAAGAGGCATGGAATCCCGTGACCAATATGAGGGCACTCACTTGGGAGGATTTGGGAATATGGCTCGCCCCTCCCGTGGTCATTGTTCTCGGACAGCGTTTGCGCTCCAAGGCGGCTTGGCGGCAATTGTTGGTTAGCGTCGCCTACTGGGCTGCCTATTTCCCATTTGTTGCCGGGATCTTCATTCTATTCGCAATCCTTGGTTGGCCGTCTGGCAATTGACAAGCCTAACCACCCATTAAGCCCGTGAGCGTCAAGTAACAAAAGCTCTCCCTTGCAGATTTGTTGCCGCAGACGACGGCGGCGTCTCGTCCGACTTGGTTCCCATTGGTATTCGTCCCGGTTGGTACCAGTCGGACCAACGCCGCCGGGACGGCGGCAACTACATCGCGGCGATCCGCCTGCGCCCTGAGGTCCGGCGGGACAGGTCCAGAAACACTTCCAGTTCAGCCTGCACAGTTCTATTCAATCGCGACGGCGGCTCTCCTCGCAACGGGCAGGAGACCGGCCGCCGCTGTGGACAGCTGCCACTACACCGGCGCGGGCATTAACTGACAGGGTTTGCCTCTTGCCTGCCGGATGCGGGGTCGGTAAACTGCGAACCTTATGGCAGCTTTCGATATCAAACAGGTTGTGGTCTCCCGGCTCGGGGAGAACTACGAGTTGCACGAGCAGTACATCAATCCGACGTTTGTGAAGGTGCTGCGGACGATCGGATTCGACAAGGTCTACGCCAAGGCGAAGGGGCAGTATCTCTGGGACAAAGAGGGGAACCGGTATCTCGATATGCTCAGCGGGTTCGGCGTGTTCGCCATCGGGCGCAACCGGCCCGAAGTCGCGCAGGTGATCCGCGATGTGCTCGACCTGGATTTGGCGAACATGGTGCAGATGGATTGCTCGTTCCTCAGCGGGTTACTCGCCGAGGCGATCGTAAAACATTGTCCGCCGCATTTGAATGCTGTCTTCTTCACCAACTCCGGCACGGAAGCGGTTGAGGCTTGTCTGAAATTCGCCCGCGCGGCGACCGGCCGTAGCAAGTTGGCGTATCTCGATCACGGCTGGCACGGGTTGTCGATGGGTTCGCTGTCGATCATGGGCAACGCGGAGTTCCGGGAAGGGTTTGGCAATCTGCTCGACGGGGTGGAGGTGCCGTATGGCGATCTCGACGCGCTCGACAAGGCGTTGAGCAATCGCGATGTCGCGGTATTCGCCGTCGAGTGCATTCAAGGCAAAGGTGTGCGCGTGCCGGATGATAACTACCTGCCGGCGGCGCAGGCCATTTGTCGGAAATACGGGACGTTGTTTTTCTGCGATGAAGTTCAGACGGGGTACGGGCGCACCGGGAAGTTCTTTGCGTTCGAACACTGGGGACTCGAACCGGATTTGGTTTCGACGAGCAAGGCGTTGAGCGGCGGCTACGTGCCGGTCGGGGCGATGATCACGCGGCGGGCGATTTACCAGAAGGTGTACAACCGGATGGATCGGTGTTTCGTGCACTCGTCGAGTTTTGGGCGGAACAATCTCGGCATGGCCGTCGGCTTGGCGACGTTGCACATTCTCGATGAAGAAAAACTCGTCGAGCGCAGTGCCGTGCAGGGGAAGAAATTGATGGACGCAGTGAACGCGTTGCGGTCGAAGCACGAAGTCTTGCTCGAAGCGCGCGGCAAAGGGTCGATGGTCGGCATTGAATTTCATGAGCCGAAGAGCTTTGGCTTAAAGATGGCGTGGAAAGCCGTGCATGCGGCCAATGAAGGGTTGTTCGCACAGATGATCGTGATGCCGTTGCTCCAGAAACATCGCATCCTCACCCAAGTGTCCGGCAATCACGGCGACATCATCCGCGTGTTGCCGCCGTTTGTGATCACCGACGAAGACATCGCCTATTTCGTCAACGCGCTCGATGAGGTGTTGACTGATTGCAAGAATCCGCTCGGCCCGATGTGGTCGCTGGGGGCCAATCTGGTCAAGGCCGCGCTCGCTAACAAGGGGAAGAAGGAAGTTGAAACTGCTTCCGTCTCGTGAGCATCGCCGGTATCATCTTCGACATGGACGGTGTGCTGTGCGACTCCGAGGATTTCATGGCGGAAGCGGCGGCGGCGATGTTTGCCGAAACGTACCGGGTCACGGTGCATCCCGAGGAATTTCGGCCGTTTCGCGGCATGGGTGAAGACCGGTATCTTGGCGGCGTCGCGACGGCGCACGGCCTCACGCTCAACCTGCCGGCGGACAAGAACCGCGCTTACGCCATCTTTCTCGAACAGATCAAGGGCCGGTTGCAAGCGTTGCCGGGGGCACTGGACTTCACGTTGGCTTGCCGGCAACGCGGGCTCAAGCTGGCGATCGCGACCAGTGCCGACCGGATGAAGCTGAATGGCATGTTGCCGGAGATCGGGCTGCCACCAGACCGGTTCGACGCGATTGTGACCGGCTCCGACATTACTCATAAGAAACCGAACCCGGAGATCTTCCTGACCGCCGCGAAGCGCATCGGCTTGCCGGCGGCGGATTGCATTGTGGTCGAAGACGCGGCCAGTGGCGTGCAGGCGGCGAAGGCGGCCGGCAGCCGGTGCTTGGCGTTGACGACCAGTCTTGATGAAGCGACGTTGCGCGGGTTGGGGGCGGACTGGATCGCGCCGGATCTCGCGCATGTGCCGGCAAGGATTTGGGAGAGTTGATGCGCCGGGAACGTTTACTCAACGGGTTGGCGACGGTCATTGAGCGGTATCACCGGCAGTTCGTCCTCGCCGGGATACTCCTGGCGGTGGCGGCGACGGTGTATGCCGTCCGGGCGCTCGATTTCAAGGTTGGGCGCAACGATCTGATCGGCCAAGACACCGAGTACTGGCGACTGTACAGCGAGTACGTCCGCGAGTTTCAAGACGAGGAGGATTACATCGTCGTCGTCGAAGGCGATAAGCCGGAACGCAACCGCGCGGTGGTGGATGAGATCGTCAAGGAGTTGCTGGCACCCGCGAATAATACCGGTCAGCACGATGGCGCTCTCGCGCAGAAGTTTTTACCGGAGGACGTTTTCGCGCGGGTCAATTACGAGCCGTTGCAGCAGTGGTTTCTATATTATCTCTCGACGAACGATCTGGGACAGATTCGCGATTCGCTGAAAGATTTCAACCAACTCGTCGCGGTGCTCCAGGCGAATCCAAAGTTGGCGACGTTTTTCGACGCGATGAGTCAGATGCTGCAGCAGATGGAGAACGCGCCGGCCGCCGAACGGCCGCGGATGGAGGCGTTCGTGCCGACGATTACCGGGATCGTCAAGCAGATGGCGGATTACGATCCGACGAAGGCGAAGTGGCAGTTGCTTTCGCCGTGGGCGAACGCGTTTTTCAGCGAGGAGATGGTGGGGGCCGCCGAGCAGCAGATGAAGTGGCAAGGCTATAATGTTTTCAAGAACGGGGCGATGTATGTGGTGCTGATTCATCCCCGCGTGCCGGACAATGTGGCGGCACCCGATCATGAGGCCGCGACCGTGCCGAAGGTGCGCCGCATTCTCAAAGCGATCCGCGCCGAGCATCGCGATGTGCACGTCGGATTGACCGGCCAGCCGGTGTTGGACACCGACGAGATGTTTGTCTCGGAACGCGATGCGACCCGGTCGTCGATTCTGACGATCATTCTGGTTGGGCTGGTGGTCGTGGCCGGGTTTCGCGACTGGTTGCGGATGTTGTTGTCGTTGTCCTGCCTTGTGCTGATTATCGCCTTCACGATGGGCTACACGACATTCGTGGTTGGCCATTTGAACATCATCACGATCACTTTTACGGTCATGATTTTGGGGTTGGGGGAGGATCTTGGGGTGCAGTTCATCTCGCGCTTCGAGGAGGAATTGAGCAAAGGTGTGGACCGGTTTGCCGCTGTGCGCGCCGCGTTGCAATACGCCGCCCCGAGCATCATCACCGCCGGGCTGACCAATGCCGCGGCGTTTTTTGCGATGACGCTGAGCGGTTTCAAGGGCGTCGTCGAACTCGGGGTGATTGCCGGCGGGGGGATGGTGCTGGCGACGATTGCGATGGTGGTGCTGTTGCCGTCGATGATTCTCACGGTGCGGCGCCGGCAGGAACCGGTTCGCCGCGTTGCCAAAGCGCACGTGACGGCCGTCGAGCGGGTTTTGTTGAACTGGCCGCATCTGACGTGGATCGTGTGCGCCGTCGTCACGGCCGGGGGGCTGGCGTTGGTGTGGCGCGTGGGCTTTGATTACAACGTGCTGAATCTACAATCGAATCGCCTCGACTCGGTGCAGACGGAGTTGCGGTTGCTCAAAGCGGATGCGGAATCGACGATCTACGCGTCCGTGGTGGCCCAAGATCTCGCGGAATGCCGGCGGTTGCACGCCGCGCTGACGAACCTGCCGAGCGTGGCCACCGTGCACAGCGTGGCGGAGATCATCCCGGAAGAGCAACCGATCAAAGTGCCGATCATCGCGGAGATCCGGCAGCGGGTCGGCGATGTGAAGTTTACCGTGCCGGCGTTTGCGGACACCGACGTCGCTGAAATCACGCGGTCGCTCCGGTCACTGGGATTGCATGCCGGCAAGTTGGCGCGCGAGGCAGGCGCACAGGGGAAAGTCCTGGCGGCATTGGCTGATTCGGTCAAGATCGCGCGTGAGAAACTGGCCAACGCGGTGCCGGCCAGCCTGGCGCGTTATGAGACGAGTTTCTACAGTGATTTGCAGGCGCAGTTGACGTTGCTCGCAACGCAGTCCGACCGGCCGATGGAAATCGCGGATATCCCCGGCGATGTGCGGCGGATGTTGGTTGGGCACACCGGTAAATTATTGTTGCGGGTCTTCCCGCAGGACAACATTTGGGAGCGCGAACCGCTGGTGAAGTTTTGCAAGGAAGTGCAGGGCGTCGCGCCGAATGCGACCGGGACGCCGCGCGGGTTGTACGAGTTTATCGATATTTTGCAGCACGGCTACATCAAGGCCGCGCTGTGGGCGTTCTTGGTGATCGCGGTCATGGTCTACGGCGATTTACGCGGCGCGCTGGCGACGGCATTGACGTTGCTGCCGATTGTCGTCGGCACGGTGTGGCTGGTGGGGGCGATGGTGGTCTGCGGGATTAGGTTTAATCCCGCGAACATTCTCACCTTGCCGTTGATGGTGGGGATCGGGGTGGCCTACGGCATCTACGTGGTGCGCCGGTATCGCGAGGACGGTGAGGCGGCGTTTTATGGGAAGAGTACCGGGCGCGCAGTGATCTTGTCGACGGTGACGACGGTGATTGCCTTCGCGAGTTTATTGATCGGCGCGCATCGCGGGATTCGGAGTCTGGGGTTGGTGATGGCGATGGGCGTGGTGGCGTGTCTGCTGGCGTCCATGGCGCTCCTGCCGGCCTTGCTGGAGATTGCGCGGCGGAAACGCTGGAAGGTCTAGCCGACCCGGATTAATTCTGATTGGTTGCGGCTGTGCTCGCGGTATTGATCAGGCAATTAATCACTTTTTCGCTCACGGCGTTTTCCTTCAGATCGATGATTTCGGCTGTCGATAAGTGGAACACGGTCTGGGCGCTGCGGATTTGACTGATGATGACTTCGTCACTGAGGCCGGCTTTTGCCAGCGCTTTGACATCCGCCACACTAATGGATTGCAGACGATGGGGCGGCTGGCTTTGCGGGGTGGCCGGCGCGGTGGCTGGGGGCGGTGGGTAGGTGTAGACGACCGGTGGCGCACTGTAGACTACGGCCGGCGCGGAACTGTAGACGACTGTGGGTTGATAGGTAACAGGCGGCGGTGAGTAGGCGTAATAGACAGCGGCCGGGGCCGAAGAGTACGAAAACGAGAGGTTCCACGGCACGTACCCCGACCAGCCCCAGTAGTTTTTGCCGCAGCCACCACCGTAATAGGCGGCCCCGCTGTAGGGCCGGGGGTATCCAGCCCCGCCGTAATAGCCAGTGCCGCAATAAGGTCGTGGATAACCAGCTCCATAATTACCGCTGGAGTAGCTGCCGCCTACCGAATATCCGCCCGAAGAGACGCCTCCCGAGATGGAATAGCTGCTGCGCGTCTGGCCACTGGAACCGTTGCTCGCGTAGCTTCTGGTACCATTGGCTGCGGTAACCCGGGTTGTTGCTGTAAGCGTAATCGCGAGGGTTGCCAGACTGAAGAATTTGACGGTTGGTTTCATAGGAGACTCCGTGTTAGTTACTGGATTAGACTACTATGACTGGAGATTTATTCAAGCCGGGCGGTCTACAGTTCCCGCGCTGGCAAGTCGAGCTCCGTGACGGCACGTTCGAGGAACCGGGCGAGATTCTGACCGGCCTTCTTGGCCCGGTACCCCAAGCGCGCCAAGTCCAACACCAACCGGGGCCGACGCGCACACGCGGCGATGATCCGGCCGGGCTGGAGTTGGCCGACAACAAAGAAATCGTTGAATTCTTCCGGGAGGCTTTCGTGGGCGTTGTCGGAGATGCAACGAACAGCGAGAAAATCGGTTTCGTGCGCTTTGGCGACAGCGGCAACGGCGCTGGTTTCCATGTCGACGGCATACGCGCCGGTCGCCTGCCCGATGCGGGCTTTGGTGGCGGCTTTCAACACCATTTCGTCGGCGGTGAGAATCTTGCCATGGACAATGCGGAGATCGGGCCGGTCCGTTTCCAGTTCGGCATGCTGGGAGAGCGGTTGGGTGGAACGCCAGCGGACGTCCTTGCCGTCGTCGGCGCAGAGGTCGAGGACATCGGTGCCGATGACGATGTCGCCGTCATTGAGATGATCCTGTAAGCCGCCGCCGAAGCCGGCACTGATAATGAGGTCGGGCCGGTAACATTTGATCGTCATCTCAGCGGCGATGCGGGCGCATTCTTTGCCGACGCCGAGGGCCAACAAGGCGACCGGCGCGCCGGCCAGTGTGCCTTCGTAGAAATCGAGGTGTTCCTGCCGGATCATGTGCGGAGCACTGGCACGCCGCAAAATCGGTTTGAGCTCCTGGTTGACGGCGACAAGGATAGCGATCATGTCACGCCCGGTCGCGAATGAAATTCGCTCCTACGAGCAACTGGTGCTGTTCTTCTCGGCGGCCACGGCGGCGGCGACTTCGCGTTCGACGAGGACTTGCCGGATGTTGGCTTGCACAGAATCCTTCTTGCCGGTGAGATGACCACGGCCGGTCGTCACACCGTTGTAGGCGTCGACGTGCGCGACGTTCTGGATCGGCTTGGGCTTGGCGCCGAAGTTGTAGCGGATGATCTTCCAGGTGTCGCCGACTTGTTTGTCGATGCCGAGTGAGGGAGTCGGCTCGTAGCCGCAGTGGACCATGCAGTTTTCGCAACGGGGGTCGCGCGCGACGCCGCCAACGACGCCGTATTTATCCCAATCGACTTTCGTCAGCATCTCGTGGTAGCCGGCGTAATGGCCGTCGGTCATGAGATAGCAGGGCGCTTTCCAGCCTTTGACGTTGCGGGTTGGGATGGCCCATGCGGTGCAGGTCAGGTCGCGTTTGCCGGCGAGGAATTCCAAATAGATGGGCGAGCCGAACAAGGTGTATTTCTGACCCCACTCGACGATCTTGGCGAACTTCTGGTTCGTCATTTTACGGGTGAGGAAGAAGTCTTCGGGCTGCTTGTTGAGCCGCTTGAGCATGTCTTTCTTGGCGGCGTCGTATTCGTAGCCGGGGCTGATGGTGTGGCCGTCGACGCCGAGATTGGAGAGGAAATCGAACATGCGTTCGATCTCGTCCATGTTGGTTTCTTTGTAGACGGTGGTGTTGGTGGCGACTTGATAGCCGAGGATCTTCGCCATTTTGATGGACTCGATGCACTCCTTGAACACGCCTTCGCGTTCGACGATGAGATCGTGGACGTATTCGAGGCTGTCGACGTGGACGTTCCAATACATCCATTTGCTGGGCGCGATGCTGGGGCGGCCATCGGCTTTGCCTTTGCGGATTTCGGCGGCTTCCTTCTCGGTAATCAAATCCTTCGCGAGCAATTCGGCAATCTGCGGCTCGGTCTTTTTCGCGGTGTAATTGCGCGCCATCCACTCGCGCATCTTTTTCCGCATGAACATGCCGTTCGTGCAGATGTAAACGATCCGGCCTTGATCGAGCAGGCCGTCAACGAGTTCTTCGATCTTCGGATAAATTGTCGGTTCACCGCCGCAGAGGGAAACCATGGGGGCATTGCATTCCGCGGCCGAAGCGAGGCACTCTTCGAGCGGCATCATGTCCTTGAGGGAGGTTGAGTATTCCCGGATGCGACCGCAGCCGGTACAGGTGAGGTTGCAGGTGTGCAACGGTTCAAGTTGCAAGACGAGGGCGAACTTCTCCACGCCGCGGAGCTGGTGCCCGATGATGTGCTTCGCAATCCGGGCAGACAAGGTGAATGGGAATCTCATAGTAGTGCGTTTCCTTTTAGACTTCGTCGAGCAGCGCAATGGCGCGGAGTCGGGCGACTTTGCGAAAGAGGCGGGGTTGTTTGAAAAATTGTTGCAGCGCGCGGGACTTCCCTTGTTCGCGTCGGACCGGCGGGAAATTGTGGACCTGATGCCGGGCATACATGCCCAGCGCCATCAACGGGAAGTAATGCCCGTAGTAGTGATAGCGGAGGTAAAACACGCGCGGGAAACCGGTGCCGGTATAAAGCTGTTCATCCCACGAACCGTCGATCTCCTGCGTATTGAGTAGGAACTGAATGCCGGCGGCGACTTCCGGTGAGTTTTCATCCCCGGCACTGATCAGCCCCATGATCGCCCAGGCGGTCTGCGACGCGGTGCTCTCGCCGATGCCTTTGTAAGCCGGGTCGTCATAACTGCGCAGCGATTCACCCCAACCGCCGTCGGAGTTTTGGTGATTCTTGAGCCACGCCACGGCCCGGCGGACGTACGGTTGCCGCATGTCTTCGCCAATCGTCCGTAAGCCGCGCAAGACCTGCCAGGTTCCGTAAACGTAATTCGCGCCCCACCGGCCAAACCACGAACCGTCCGGGCACTGATCGCGCAGGATGTAGGCGAGGGCGCGTTCCACGCACTCGTCCTCGACGGTAAATCCAAAATGGCTCAAGCATTCGAGCGTGCGCGCCGTGATGTCGGCTGTGCTCGGATCAATCACCGCGTTGAAGTCGGCCCACGGCACTTGCGTGAACAGCCACTTGTCATTGTCCTTATCGAACGACGCCCACCCGCCGTCTTTGCCTTGCATCCCCAACACCCACCGGATGCCGCGCCGGATCGCCGCCGCTTTTTCGCGGTCGAACTCGGATTGCACACGGTTCAACGCCATCAACACCATGATCGTGTCGTCGACGTCGGGATAAAACTCGTTGTCGTACTCGAAGAACCAGGCGCCGACCGGCTTGTTCGGCTCGGTGTACCGGTGACTCTCAGAATGTTTGATGATCCAGTCGCCGGGCCGACGCACTTCCTTGTCGAGCAGCCAGCGCGCGGCGCTTTGCAGGGCCGGTTGGGTGGCCGGCATGCCCGACTCGTGCAGGGCGTTGACGGTGAGCGCGGTGTCCCAGACCGGTGAGAAACACGGTTGCAAGCGCAACGTGTCTTCGTCCTCGATCTTCAACTTTTCCATCTCCGCAATCCCGTGAGCGACGAGATAGCTGTCGTTCGCGTACCCAATGGTGCTGAGCGACATCACGTAATTGGTCATGGCCGGGAAGATCGCCCCGAGCCCGCCCGGCGTGCGGCCGTGTTCGATCACCCAGCGTTCGCACTTGCGCAACGCATACCGGCGCACAGACTGACAGGGGTGGTGCCGATGCAGGAACTTGATGATCGTGTCCCACGTGAGGAAGAAATTGCGCCAGGTGAATGCGGCTTCATCCCGCGGCAAGGCGGTGTTCCGGTCGGCCCAAAGTTCGTCGATTTGCCAGCCCGCCGGCACCGGTTTGACCGGCTCGTTGGCGCGAATGATGGCCAATGGCACGATCATCGCGCGCGACCACGCCGACATGTTGTAAATGCTAAAGCTGAACCATTTCGGAAGCAGAATCAGCTCCGGTGGAATTGCCGGGCAACTATCCCACGGATAGAGTCCCAGCATCGCGAGATAGATTTTCGAGAACGTGTTGCACTTCGTGATTCCGCCATGGTTGAGAATGGCTTGCCGGGTGGCGGCCATGTGGGGCGCATCGAGCGAGTCACCGGCCCACTTCAAGATCATGTACGTCTTGACCGACGCGCTGATTTCGAACGGTCCACCCGGATAGATCGCGACACCGCCTTCCGGCAGGACTTTGGTGCGGACGTAATTGGCGGCTTTGCGGAGCGATTCTTTATCAAGTTTGTCAGAGTAGTGGAGGTAAATCAGGTACTCCGACTCCAGAATCGTGTCGCCCTCAAGCTCCGCGCACCAATGCCCATCCCCGGCTTGGCGTTCCAACAACCACTCCTGCGCGCCAGCAATGCCGGCAGCCAAGCGGTTCTGGGAATCTAACGGATATGCTTCTTTTGTCTGAACCATTGAAATTTGCCTACTGCGTCTAAGGAGCGCCATTATATGGAAATACCGCCCAAAGTAAAGGGGTTTTCCCTCCAAAAAGCCCCCAACTCCGAACGCAAGTCCCTGCAAATCAAGCTACTGTTTAAATCCTGAGACCACTCCGCTGGGAAAAGTGCTGAATATTGGTTCTGAGCGAACCGCTGACACACCAACACCGCCACCCCCGTATCCGTCTCCGACCGGATCAGTCGCCCAACCGATTGGATGACCCGGTTCATGCCCGGGTAAAGGTAAGCGAACTCAAACCCCTTGCTATATTTCGCCTGATAATACTCCCGCATCAACTCCCGCTCAAAGCTCACCGCCGGCAACGCCGGGCTGACCACGATCACTCCCGACAACGTCTCACCGGGATAATCCACCCCCTCCGCAAACACCCCGCCTTGCACCGCCAACACCAACTTCGGTGGCACATTCGACTGCAACGCCGCCAACACCACCTCCCGTTGCGCCTCCGTCATCCCGGGTTCTTGGGCGATCACCGGCATCTCCAAATACCGCGCCGTCGACCGCAAAAACTCGTAACTCGGAAACAACGCCATGTAATTCCCAGCCCGCACCCCGACCGTCGTCGCAATCACCTCCGCGATCTTTTCATAACTCGCCCCGCGGTGCCGGTACGCCGTCGACACCTTGTGATAAACCAAAACCTTCCGGTTGCTTACCGGGAAAGGCGAGGGCAACGCCAGCCGGTCCGTCCGCTCCGCGTCGAACCCGAGCATCTTCTCGTAAAACTCCACCGGTTCCAACGTCGCCGACATCGCGACGACGCTATGAAACCCGGCTAACCGCGCCGCCAATTGCCGGGACGCATCTTTACAAACGATCTTCACCGACTCCCCATCGCTCACGAACGAAAACTCGTCGCCCTCCATCCCGAGCACGCTATAAAACTTCCCCAGCTCCGCGAAAAACTCCTCCACTGGATCATCCGGTATCGCCCGCCCACTCTCGATTTTATCGAGCAAATACCGGAGACTCAACCGGCTCACCATCGGTTTCAGATCGTCGAAAAACGGTTTCGGCGATTCGATGACAAATGATCGTCCGTCATCAAACCGGGAGGGCGAGCCGCGTAGTTTCCCCGGTGGCTCGGCGGGAGCCTCGCCCTCCCATGTGTCCTCGACCTGCGAATCCTCGTCCGGCTGCCGGCGTTCCAGCGTGAGGAAGTAATCCTCGAAGATTCGCAAAAACTTGCGGAGCTCCCGCGCCAGCGCCGGCTCGACGTGCGCGAGACTCTTGCCCGTCGCGTGCACTTGCCGGCGATTCAGGCTCGGCGAGTAATACTCCAACGCCCGTTGCACGAGATTGTGCGCCTCGTCGATGATCAGAATCGCGTCCGAGTATTCCTCATCCTGAAAAAATCGGCGGAAGTAAACCTGCGGATCAAACACATAGTTATAATCGCAAACAATGGCATCGGTGCGTTCGGCTTGGAGGAGCGCGAGTTCAAACGGACACAAGCTCGTGCCCCGGCCCGCCTCGATCAGCGCCTCCGGTAACGCCACGCGCTGCAAGCGCTCCAGGATCCGGGTTTGCTGGAGTTTGAGTTGAAACATCTGCAAGTGCGGACAGAATTCTTCCCGGCACGCATAGACCGAGTTGATGCACATTTTCTCGCGCGCTTGAATCACCACCGCCGACGCGACCCCCATCTTCCGCAACGTGTCCGCTGCCTGCGCGTGCTGGGTGTTCTTGGCGGTGACGAAGAAAACGCGCTTATCATTCGCGAGCGCAAACTTGACTGCCGGGAAAAGTGCGCCCGCCGTCTTTCCAATCCCGGACGGCGCCGACACAAGCAGATGCCGGCCTTTCTCGAGTGCCGACTCGACGCCGGAAATCATCTGGTCCTGATACCGGCGCGGCTTTGCGTGCGGGAATTGCAACGCCGCCGCGCGGTGCCGGCGTTCGTGGTGGAGCCGGTCGCGTTCGAGCGCCGTAGCGATGAGCGCGCGGATCCGTGTGACAATCATCTCGCGACAATCGTCATATGGCCCGGTCGTCGCGAACTCCTTGCGCGCCCCGTCGACGACATTGATGTACACAAGGTGGCCGGCCACTTCCAGTTGTCGGGAGGGCGAGGCTCCCGCCGAGCCTTTCCCCGTTGGCTCGGCGGGAGCCTCGCCCTCCCGGACCAGATAGCAATACAACCGCAACTGCTCCAAATGATGTGGATGCGACTTCGCATCAAGCGCGGCAAACACCAGCGGCGGCACCACGAGCGACTTCACTTCCTCAATCACAATCGGGGTGCCGGCGTGCACGCCGTCGATGCGCCCCTGAATCTTCACCGTGAAATCGTCGACGGTAGTCGTGTGCCGGACAAATAGCTCCGTCGCGTACGACGCATGCCGGGCGGTCTGAGCGCGCTGGTGTTCGAGATGGACGTCCCGACCGAGCGCCAGCCGGACCGATTGCCGCAGCCCGGCAACACGCCCGACGTTCACCGCCGGTTCCGCCACCAGATCGCCGACGCCGAGCGCGACGGTTTTCTTGGCCAAGTTAATTTTGACGGACATCGAGACGGCAGATTACTGGACCCGCGAGTCAGATGCTAGAATGCGTCGTCATCGGAAGAAATGATAGAAGTCAGTCACTGGGGAAAGGCATGCCAAACGCAATTGCAATTAGGCCGGCAATCAGGATGAAAGCCATGATCATCAATGTAGTAAGTAAATACATCAGCAACGACTTACTGAAGCTCACTCGAAAAACAATCGGAATCGGAAGAAATACGGAGACCTGCAACCAAGGAATCAGAACCCAATTATTTTTGCCAATTGTGGCGACGATGATCGCCTCGCCGATGAAGCAGAGAATGATAGAGATGACGATGGCGGTCAACCCGCGAAGATAGGAGCGTCTTTCGACACGGGCAATCCTAGCGGCAAGTAAATAGAAGGCTGCCCCTATCGCTACAGTGAGAAGAACAGGAAGTGCCCAGATGAGAACCCGCAGAACAGTCTTGGTCGTTTGGCCCAATGCGGCAATAATCATGGCAATAGGTTTGTCTCAGCGGTTGGTGCGAGCTTTCCGGTGCTGGCCGTAATCACCTTCCACGATGCCCTGCAACGAAAGATCTTCATCGAGGGCGGGCCAGTGCAGACCAAAGGGGGAAACCTCAATGTGATTGAGTTGGGCGGCGGTGCCAGTTGCTAAGCGCGGATTCTGCGCGACCGGGAAACGAATCTCGACCCCGCTGTGCAGGGTGACGACGATAAACCCGTCCCGATAAGCCGCGGCTCGTGCGTTGTCAATCAAGGTACTCATGCCACGCCTCCATAATAAGCTCCCGGTGCTCTAGCGCAAGTTCTTCAGCCCGGGCTAACTCTTTGACCTTCATTCCTTGCGATTCCCGCAACAGAATTTCCGTTTCCATGTTGAACACCGCTTCGCCGGCGCCGTGCCGCACGTGGACATGAATCGGGCGGTGCTCGTTGCTATAGAAGAAGAACCGGTATCCCTCTTTCTCGAAAATCTTTGGCATCGGCACGGGAGACTACCGCTTTTCAGTAAGAAGGCAATCCGTCTGTGTCGAGCTGGGCCGGTAAGCCGACACCCACCGGCGGCAGGAAGTTCACTTTGACAGGACTTGGCGGCGCACCGTAGATTGACCCCGATGAGTTCCAAACTTTTGCTGGCGACAGTTACACTAGCTTCATCCTTCATCCTTCATCCCTCATCCTTCGCTGACGACTTGCCGACGTTTGAGGATTTTCGACGAATCGACCGGACGCGGCGGTTGCTGGGGCAATTGCAGACGGCGGAGTTGCTCGCAGTCAATCAGATCGATACGAAGCTCATCTTGCGCAAGGTGCAGGCGAACTCCAACGACGTGCGCGTGGTGTGGGGCGCGGCGGAACTCGTGGTGTTGTGGCCGCAGAAGCAGCAAATGTTCGAGGCGGCGATGCGGTTGAGCAGTAACAGTGTGCCGGTGACGATCCGGTACGCGTGCGCGGCGGCCCGGCAAGGCGAGAGCGAGTTGGCGTTGCGGCTGGCGCGGTTTGGTCAGGAGCACGATTCCGATAACACGGTGCCGTGGTTGATCGAATTGTGGGTGCTCAGTTCGAAGAAGCAGCCGCCGCAGTTTGCCACGGCGCCGGCGAGTGCGCCGACGGTGTTCCGGGATTACAGCAGTGAAGCGTCGGAGGCGCGGATCCGGTTGCTTGAGAAAGCCGGTTACTCGGCGTATGCGGCGCGGCGGCTCGGGTTCAAGCCGGACTCCGAGGCGCTGCAGATCGCCAAAGATTTGTGCCGGCCGCCGCTGGCCGAGCCGGCCAAACCGTTGCTCCAAGAGTCGGCAGGCTATCTCCAACACCGCCGGCAGTTTCTATTGTGCGAGCTGGTGGGGCAGACGATCGAGCGCACGTTGTTTGCGTTGCGCGCGGATGCGGACCGGAGTGTCGAAGTGCGGATCCGCACGGGCGAAATGGAGAAGCGGCGCGATGAGTTAAAGCAATTGCTCGCTGACATGGAACGCAACACCGTTGATTACGCGACTGAGAAACAGATGGTGCAGTATTTTGACGACCTAATCTCCCTCGGCGAGGAAGACGCGATGCGAAGTTTGGCAGCGGTGGTGCGCCGGCCGGCGCCAGAATCGAGTGGCGGCGCGCCGGGCAATTAACCGTTGCGCCCCATCCGTGTGCTCGTTATATTCGCCACGTTGTGAGTGCGCGGACGTGGCGGAACTGGCAGACGCGCAGCCCTCAGGAGGCTGTGGCCGCAAGGTCGTGGAGGTTCAAGTCCTCTCGTCCGCACCATCTTCCAAGCCACGATTTGCCACGGGCACAACCGACTCACTAACCCGCCACCCCGCGATCTCTTCGAACTTGATCCCTTGTTCGTGATTTAGCTGCCGGGTGCTAGTGGTCGCTATGCGCTCCAGCAAGGTAAGCCGGTCTTGCTCCGCTGCATCCTGCCAGTGTGGCTTGTATCGCAGTTCCAAGATTGAACCGCAATGCACTAACAGCCCCCAGCCCAGTGGTAATTCCTGTTCTTCAACAATCTCGGCCTCGACAACCAGATAACAAAGGTTGGCACATCCATATCGCGTCACCCGATCAAACTTTGTCTTTCCATGCAGTCGATTCTGGAGTACGCCGATTTCTCGCAATACACTTCGATACCGCTTGTGCTCCAGACCGCTGAGATCGATGGTGTCGTACTCTGTGAATAGTGTTTCCCCTTTGCGAAGTGACGGATGGTGGATACCCAGGAGACGTTCCAGCGTCTCTCGTTGAGATTGGAGCTTTTGGAGGCGTGAGCGCGTCGGTTCGGATCGGTGGGAATCCTTCAGAAAGTCGGCACGGGATTGCTTGCACTCGAAGACAGCAGTTGTGGCTGACCCACCGCGCTTGGCAGGCTTGTACCCTACTACATCTGCTCGATAACCCGATTTGGGTAAGCGGATTTCAAGCCCGCAAATCGTGAAGCCCTGCTGTTGGGCCCAAATCAATGCCAACCGCTTCAGGGTTTTGTGTTCTTGGGTTTCAGCGCTTCCCATATCGACATCAATGACAACGGCGCAATATTGCTCGGCTTGTCCACCCTTGGGGGGTTCAAACTTCACGATCCGTTGTAAGTTCTCATCACCCGACTCGCTGCACCACTAGTCAACTTTGGACACGGTACGATTACTTCTTGAGCTTGACCGCGACCTGTACTTCGTAGCGCTTCAAGAACCAAGGCACAAATGGGGAATTCCAAAACACCCCGTACGGTTCACCGCTTTGGACATAATCGGTTTGCTCTTTGAGCCATGCCGTCAACTTCGCTTGGGCAGCAGTGATGTTCTCCTTCGAGTATGCACCTCGGCCTCCAATCGCGGCCACATGCCGCATGGGCAGGGTGAGGATGGTTACCTCCTGGTGATCTTTGAGTTCTTTGTCCTTCTGGTCGGCCCCCACATAAAAGCGCATGGAGGCAGGCTGGAATTCAGCCTCGACAGGGGTGGTCATGGCCACTTGGTTGGAACTGATGTATCTGAACAAACGACCGAACATGTCGTTGTCCTTGGCAAAGTAGTTCCCCGTCGACTGGGTGACCATGAGACGGGCTTCTGGCAATTCCTTGATCTCAATCTTATCGACAGCGGTTTTGGGGTAGGCTTGTTCCGTGGCGAAAGTCTTTGAGCTCATAAAAATGACTCCGGTGCAAATAACCAAGGCAGTAATGGTTGTTCTCATGGGTAGATGGGCCGAAGCATATCATCGAAACTCCGTACCGCCAAATGCGGCACACCAGCCAAGATCAGATCGGCAGCACCGTAACGTAAGCCTCGGCTGTCACGGATGCAATCATGGCCTGCCGTATAAGAAACACCCCGTATCAATCAGGGATGTCCACTCCCAAAAAACTTCACAAGCCGACAAGACTTTCCTTACTCTCCCAACTTGACCGCCCGCTAAAATCGCAGGTAAATCGCCTTGAGATAGTTCGCTTCGGGGAAGGTGGCCGGATGATCGGGCGCGTGGCCGGTCGTTTCCAGTTCCTTGAAGGGCCGACCGGATTGCGCGGCGGCTTGACGGATGGCGTCGAGGAATTCTTCCGTCGTGACATGGGCCGAACAGGAACAAGCAACGAGAACGCCCTTGGACTCCAACCGGTCAATCGCGCTGCGCGCCAAACGGCTGTACGCGCGGATGGCTTGATAGCGTTCCGTTTCCCGGCGCGCCAGCGACGGTGGATCCAGAATGATCAGGTCGAAGGACTGCGGAGCCGCGGCGATGAACCAATCGAACACATCGGCCTTCACGCTCTCATGGCGGCACCGGCGGAGCGCCGGGTTGAGGGCGAAGTTCCGGTTGGCGGAATCAATCGCGTGTTGGCTGATATCTAAATCAGTCACAGAAACGGCGCCGCCGCGCGCGGCGTAAAGCGAGAACCCGCCGGAAAAACTGAACGCATTCAACACGCGGCGACCGGCGGCGAGCGCTTCGACCCGACGGCGATTCTCCCGTTGATCGAGGTAAAAGCCGGTCTTCTGGCCCTTGACGCCATCGACTTCAAACCGGAGGCCGGACTCTAGGAAATCACCTGGCTCGAGCAGCGGTAAGCCCCGGAGAAACTGTCCCTCGGTAAATGGCTGCGCTAGCTCTTGAATGTTGCGGCTCAACCGGAGAATCAGGTGTTCGTGCGGAACTTGTTCGGCGATGAGCTCCACAATCTCTGGCAACCGCGGCAACCAGACCGTCGTGTAGATTTTGAGCACTAACGTCGAGTCGTACCGGTCCAGGACGAGGCCGGGCCAGCCGTCGCTTTCGCCATTGCAGAGCCGGTAGCCCGTGGTTTGCGCATCAAACAAATCGCGGCGCCGGTCGAGCGTCGCGGTCAGGTGTTGCTGCCACCAGGCGCGATCCAGTTTTTGCGGTTTCCCGGTGTGCAGCATGCGGACGCAGATCGGGCCGTCGGGATCAAACAGGCCGATGCCCAAGAAACAATTCTTCCGATCATAAATGATGGCGAGTTCGCCCACCGTGCCGGGCCGCGACTGGTCGCGAATGCTGTCCGCAAACAACCACGGATGGCCGGAGCGAAGAATCGTCTCTGCCGTTGGCGAGACCCGCAGCTTGAGATTCGGAGTCACGCGGTTAGGAGTTGTTTGCAATCCGCCGGCATCAATTCATCCAACCGATGCACCACCCGGTCGGCGGTGGCGATGGACGCGGCGGGATGCGTGGTCGCGACGCCGACGACTTTCATACCGGCACGCCGAGCGGCTTCGATGCCAACGTGGGCGTCTTCAAACACCACGCAACGATTCGCCGGGAAGCCAAGTCGTTTGGCGCCGAGCAGGAAGACTTCGGGATCCGGTTTGCCGTGCGTCACATCGCCGGCCGCCACAATCTCCGGGAAGAATTCACTCAAGCCAACCAGTTTCACGACCAAATCAATATTCTCGCGCGGCGTCGAGGAACCGATGACGCGTGGCACACCGGCATCGCGGAGGCGTTCGAGAAACGTGCGCACGCCGGGCAGGGCCTCGATACCGGACTCGCGGACGATGTCCCGGTAATGCTCTTCCTTGAGCCAGGATAACCGTTTGATCTCGGCAGGATCGGTTGTCCATTGCAGGATCTCCGGGAAGATGCGCTCATTTTTCATCCCGAAACTTTTCTGGAAATGTCCGGCCGGCAAGATTCGGTTCTCGGCTTTCGCCAGCCGGTCCCAACTCACGGCGTGTTGCCGGGAGGAATCGATGATCACGCCGTCCCAATCAAATATCGCGGCCCATTGGTCCATGACGGATTGCTTACCGTGCCCGGCTTGTTCTTTCAACCTTCGTTTGCTAGCTTGCCCGCGTTTCCCAAACCTTGAAAGGAATCCGCACCATGGCTCACTACATCCTGTTGTTGAAGTTCACCGACCAAGGCATCCGCAATGTCAAGGACACCACCAAACGCGCCGCCGCCGCCGCCGAGATGGCCGGCAAGTTGGGTGTGAAAGTCACCAGCACCTACTGGACGATGGGGCAATACGATCTCGTCCTGACCGCCGATGCGCCCGATGACGAAACCATCGCCGCCGTCTCAATCAAACTCGGCTCGGCCGGCAACGTCTCCATCCAGACAATGCGGGCCTTCACCGCCAGCGAAGTGGACGGCATCCTCAAGAAAGCCGGCTGAGCAAAACCCCAAACAGAGGCTGAGGATGTCGAAGACCTACTTCAACGCGCCAGAGGCACGCAGATTCTCAACGATTTGCCGGGAGGCTTTGCTTCGGTTGAGGGTGTAGAAATGGAGGCCATCAATGCCGTGCGCCAAAAGCTCGGTGCATTGCCGGGTGCTCCATTGGATGCCGTAGTTCAATACGGCCTCGGGATTGTCGGCGATGGGGTCGAGGGCTTGGAGCATTTCAGCGGGAATGGTCGCGCCACACATAGTGGTGAACTTTTTGACTTGGGCGACGTTGGTGACCGGCATGATGCCGGCGATGATGGGGGCGGTGATTCCTAGGGACCGGGCCCGGTCGACAAAATGAAAGAACCGGGCGTTGTCGAAGTAAAGCTGGGTGATGATGAAGTCGGCGCCGGCATCCACTTTTTCTTTGAGGCGGCGGAGGTCGGTGTCGAAGTCGGGGGCTTCGGGGTGTTTTTCGGGGTAGCCGGCACAGCCGATGGCGACGAGTTTGCCGAAGCGGTCGCGAAGATGACGGATCAGGTCGATGGCGTTTTTGAAATCGGGAAACCAACCTTCGGGCGGCTCCGGTTGGTTGACGGGCCGGTCGCCGCGAAGGGCGAGAACGTTTTCGATGCCGCGGTTGGCGAAGTCGGAGAGGATGCGGTCGATTTCGTCGCGGCGTTGGCCGACGCAGGTGAAGTGGACCATGGCTTCTAGGTCGAATTCTTCTTTGATCTGGAGCGTGATTTCCAAAGTCTTGGCGCGGGTGCTGCCGCCGGCGCCGTAGGTGCAGGAGGTGAACGACGGGTGGAGTTCACCGAGATGGGCGAGCGTTTCCGTGAGCACGGCCAGACCTTTGTCGTCCTTCGGCGGGAAGAATTCAAAGGAGACGGTCGGCCGGTGGTGCCGGAGGATCTCGGTGATTTTCATCGGTCGAGAAACTTTTTGTAGAACGGGGACTTCTCGTAGTCGGCTTGGACGCGGGCGAGGAGTTTGTCGCGGACGTCCATGAGGCGTTTGAGTTTGCGCGGTTTGACGTTGTCGAGGGTGTAGGCGGTGATGAGCGGCAAGGCCACGGTGGTGTCGACGTAGCAGACGACGGCGTCGGGAAGTTTCTTGGGATCGACTTTGCCCCAACTGACGGCTTCGGCCGGGGTGGCGCCGCTGAGGCCGCCGGTATCGGGACGGGCGTCGGTGATTTGGAGGAAGTAATCGTGGCCTTTCTCGTCGAGGCCGAGGACTTCCTGAATTTGGGGCTCGGTCTGGAGGATGAAATTCTTCGGGCTGCCGCCGCCGAGGATGAAGACGCTGGAGGTGTGGCCGGTGCGTTTGGCGTGGTAGACGATGGCGGCGGTTTGGTTGACGTCGCGATTCACGTCGAACTGGAGTTTGTTGCCGGCCATGGCCATGGCGGCGACGTTCATGCCGATGGAACTGTCACCGGGGCTACTGGTGAAGAGCGGGACGCCATATTGATAGGCGACGGAAATCAGCGAGGTGTTTTTGAGGCCGAGTTTCTTTTCGCGGGCGTAAACGTATTTGCCGAGGAGGTGGTGGAATTCGTCGGTGCCGAGCGGGCGCTGGAATTCGGGGCCGTGGATGCATTGGCGAATGAAGGCGTCGGTGTCGAGGAGGACCCGGTAGTCGAAGAGGATGTCGTAGATCCGAATGATTTGTTTTTCGCGGAGTTGAACGTCATCGAGGAACGGCGAGCCGCGGTAGAGCTTCATGTCGAGGCCGTAGTGGATGTCGTGGTAGAGATTGGCGCCGGTGGTGATGATCCAGTCGATGAAGCCGGCTTTGATGAGCGGGATGAGACAGGATTTTCCAAGGCCAGCCGGCGTGAGTGCGCCGGTCAGGCTGACGCCGACGGTGCCGTTTTTGGGGAGCATTTTGCGGCAGTACAGCTCGGCGCCTTCGCGGAGGCGGGCGGCGTTGTAGGCTTGAAAGGTTTGGGCGATGAGCGCGGAAGCGCGCATCCCGCGGGTGACGGGGGTGGGGTTAAGTCGGGAGAATTTGGAGAATTTGCTCATAAATTTTTGTTCGTGCAAACTGCGAAGTGAGTGCCTAGAGTTAGCAATCGCGCGTAGCTTTGGCAACCAATTTAGGAGACCCAACCCCATGGAAAATCGAGTAATCACGATCGGTCACAGCCCGGATCCCGATGATGCGTTCATGTTTTATGCGTTGACGCACGGGAAGTTGGATACCGGGGGGGTGACGATCAAACATTTCATCAGCGACATCGAGACGTTGAACCACAAAGCCATCGAAGGCGCGCTGGAAGTGACGGCGTTGAGCGTGCATGCGTATGCGTATGCGATGGATAAGTACGCGCTGTTGACGTGCGGGGGGAGTTTTGGCGACGGCGTGGGGCCGATCGTGGTGGCCAGGAAGAAGATGGACGTGGGCGAAATGGCGGATGACCGGATCGCGGTGCCGGGGACGATGACGAGCGCGTACTTGCTGTTGAAGTTGTTGCTCATCAATTTCAAATTCGAGGTGGTGCCGTTCGATAAGATCATGGACGCGGTTCTCAAGGGCGAGGTGGATGCCGGGTTGTTGATTCATGAGGGGCAACTCACGTATGAGAAACTCGGACTGCATAAGATCGTCGATCTTGGCAAGTGGTGGCAGGAGGACATTGGGTTGCCGGTGCCGCTGGGGGTGAACGGGGTGCGCAAGGATCTCGGGAAGCCGTTGATGCACCAGTTGGCGGTGTTGATGAAGCAGAGTATCGACTACGCGATGGCGCACCGGGCGGAAGCGGTGAAGTACGCAATGGAGTACGGACGCGGCATGGATGCCGGCCTGACGGATAAATTTGTCGGGATGTACGTGAACAAGTGGACGCAAGACATGGGGGCGGAGGGCCGGGCGTCGATCACGCGGTTGCTGACGCGGGGTTATCATGCGGCGTTGTTGCCGCGGCCGGTCAATGTGGAATTTGTGGAGTAGCCGGCACGCGTGAGGGGCCGGCATCTATGGGGGTTGGTGGCTGTGGCGCTAGGGGTGTGGCCGGGCTTGGTTTGCGGGGAATTGGCGCTGACGGCACCCGGTGATCCGAATCGATCTTGGAGCGTCTCGGAATTGACGACCGTCGGGTACGACGACAACGTCAACACAACTCCCAACAGTTCCTCCAATCGGGTGGGCAGTGCGACCATCAACGTCACCCCGCAGGTTTCCTTGAAGCTTCCCGGTGAGCAGACGTCCGGTCAATTGCGTTATACCTATCGCGCGACGTACTACACCGATCGGAAAAGCACAACCCCCGACCAATCGCATGTGGTTGACGCGGCGCTGTCGCATGCTTTCACGCCGCGGTTGACCACGACGTTGGGGGAAACGTTTGTGCGTGGCCTTTCCCCGGAACTGGTCGATCAGCAAATCAGCGGCACGCCCATCATCACGCGCCAGCGCGGGGACTACAGCTACAATGCGGTCAACGGTGGCGCGACCTTTCAACTGACCAGCCGCTGGAGTGTGAGTTTGAACCAGTCGTGGGACCGCTGGATGTTTGATGAAAAGTCGCAGGCGGAATCGAACGATCGCGACGATTATTCCACGCTCGCTTCGGCTTCGTATTCCCTCGACCCGCGCACGTTCGTCGGGGGGAGCTACCGGTTGTCGTTGACGGATTATTCCATCGCCAACAGCACGAATACCCAGCGCGACTCCATCTCGCAGTCATTGTACGCCACGGTGGTCCGGCGGTTCAACCCGCTGCTGGTGGCCCAGGCGAATGTGGGTCTCCAATTAGCCGGGTACAACAACACGACCGATCTGTCTCCGTATGTGAGCTTATCCAGTTCGTATAACTTCGGCGCGAACAGTACGCTTTCGGGCGGGTTTACCTACAATATCCAATTGACGGAAGTGGCCCAGTATCTCAGTTCCGATCAAGCCTCGACCTTCATCTCGTTGCAATACCGGATGACACCGAAGTTGCGCTTCTCCGTCGATCTCGCTTATGTCATTTCGTCCTACCGGAATCTCAACCCGGTCTATGACAACCCGAATGATGTCACCCAGCAATCTTCCGCGACTGAAAACTCGTGGCGAATCGGGACGAGTATCAACTACGATTTCACGAAGTGGGCTGCCTTGTACCTGAATTACAGCTATGACGGAGTGAACTCCGGTCTGGATAATCCAATCACCGGCTTGGAACGTTCGTACGACCGCAATCAGTGCGGGATTGGCTTGCGGCTGTCCTACTAACTGGCACCGACATTTCACTTGCGCGAGGTTCTGCGTTCGTGTTTACTTCGGTGCTCGCGGGCGAGCCCCATATGCAACAAAGCCAAGGATTTTCCGAAGATCGTCTCCAATTTCTTGACTACTGGCGGGTGATTAAAACCCGCAAGGCAGTCGTTGTTGCCATCTTCCTTTTGGTTGTCCTTGTCTCGGCCACCATCACGTTCCTCCAGCCCAAAATCTACGCCTCGGGCGCCCGCATCAAAGTGGAACAAGAAAAGCCGACAGTCGACGTTTTCCAAGCGCAGTTCGTCCCGTCCTACGATCCGTACTTCCTTCAAACGATGTACGAGATCATCCAGTCCCAAAAGATCCTGCATCCGGTGATCCAAAAATCGGACCTGATGAAAGTCTGGGCTGAACGCGGCCGGCCGTTAGCCTTACCGTCCATGGATCTCGCGTTTAACCGGCTGAAGGGGCAGATCGCCGTCCGCCGGTTTCGTGACACCAGCCTGATCGAAATCATCGTATACGATGAAGACCCGCAATTGGCGGCCTACCTCGCCAACACCATCGCCGAAGTTTTTGAAAAAGAGCGCCTCGAAGAAAAACGCCGGCAAGTGCTGAAAGGCCTCGAGAAACTCAAAGACGAAGTCACCCTTCAACTCCAGCGGTTCCAAGTCGCCCAAACGAAAGTCGAACGGCTCCGCCGGGAGTTGGATGTTCCCGTGGTCGGTGCCGGGGGCGGCTCCGTCAAGCTGACCGACCAAACGCTTCAAGCTCTCGAAACCCAGCTCACCGCCGCGAAAGTCGAAGTCGGCGTGAAAGATGTCCGGCTCAAAGAACTCAAACGGCTGACGCCGCTCCAACTCCGCAATGCCATTGCGACGATTATCAGCGATCCTAATGTTCAATCGCTCCTGCAAAGCCTGACGGACTCCGAAACCCGGTTGGAATCACTCAAGGAAGACTTCGGGCCGGAACATCCCAACGTCCGCTCCGCCATCGCCACCCACGACAAGCTCCAAGAACAATTGGATGCCCGTCTCGAGGGCGTCATGCGCGGCTTTGAGGTCGACTATCAAATGGCCCAAGCCCGGGTGGTCGAGTTGCAACGTCAATTGGACGAAGCCAAGAGTATTAGTGTCAATATGGACGGCGAAAAGTTTACCCCCTTCCGCAATGCCGTTCGCGAAGAGGAAATGGAAACGCGTCTCTACGAATCTCTCAAGTCCCGCCTCCAACAAGTTTCCATCGAACTCGAAGTGCCTCGCAGCCCCATCGAACTCATCGACCATGCCGAACCCGGCCGCGCCCCCGTCCGCCCCAACATCTGGATGAATATCACCATCGGCGCGTTTGTCGGGCTGATCATGGGCGTCATTCTTACCTTCTTCCTGGAATTTCTCGACACCAGCATCAAGAAGATGGAAGACATCGAACGCTATCTCAGCTTACCGGTGCTCGGGGTTGTGGCGCGCGAAGGCGAATTGATTGTCCGTGGCAGCGCCTCACCCCAACACGTCGAATCGTACCGGATGCTGCGCACGAATATTGAATTCGCCCGCGGCGCCGATGCGCCCAAGTCGCTTGCCGTCCTCAGCGCCGGCGCCGGTGAAGGCAAATCGTTCACCATCACCAATATTGCCTGCGTCTATGCGCAACACGGCTCGCGTGTGCTCATCGTCGATAGCGATTTGCGCCGGCCGAACATTCACAAAAACCTCGGCCTCGCCAACGCGATCGGGCTGACTGATTATCTTGGCGGCACTAAACCGGTCGACGACATCATTCAACCCACCGCGATTCCCAACCTTTTCGCCATCACGGCCGGTGGCGGTGGGCAGACCAAGTCGGCGTTACCGCTTTTGACCTCGCATCGCATGGAAGAACTCATCGCTCACGTCGCGAAGCAATTCGACATCGTCTTGTACGACACCCCGCCCGTGCTGGCGGTCAGCGATGCGGCCGTCGTTGCCAATGAGGTTGGCCATTCCATCTTGGTCGTCCAACACCGCCGCTATCCGCGCGCCATGTCCATCCGCGCCAAACACGCCATCGAGAATGCCGGCGGTCGACTCCTCGGCGTCGTCGTCAACAACGTCAACATCGGCCAGGATGAATCCTACTATTACTACCACGATCACTATGACCGGTATCTCCAACCCAAAGAAGCCGGCCCAGCGCCGACACCGGCGGCCCCCACACCAAAACCCGCGGCTGGAGACGAAATTGAATTGCAAGGTAAGTATTAACCGATCCTTTTCCATGCTGATGCTGGGCCTCCTCATCGCCGGAGCCGGCTGTGGCGGTTCCGCCCGGCCTGCAACGGGACTAGTCCCGCCGCCGGAACGCGGCGAATCCCGGTTGCGCAACGGCGATCAAGTCACCGTCCGCCTCGATACCGGCGGGATGCAACCGCCCCAAGCCATTGACGTCGTGATCGACGAAAATGGGGAAGTTGGCTTGCCGTTGGTGGGCCGCATCAAAGCCAATGGGATGACACCGGCCGGATTGGCCGAACACATTCAAGCCAGCTACGTGCCGCGATTTTATGTTCGCTGCACAGCGACGGTGTTGGCCACCGTGCGGTTCTTCTACATGGGCGGTGAGGTTCGCTCCCCGGGGCGATTCAACTGGACTGAAGACATCACGCTCCTGAAAGCGATCAATACCGGGGGCGGGTTCACGGACTTTGCCAACCGGCGGAAAGTGGAACTCACGCGCGGCAAGGTGAAGACCGTCTTCAACGCCGAAGATCTTCGGCAGTATCCTGAAAAGGATATTACGATTCAACCTGGGGACTCGCTGTACGTCCCCCGCAGCATTTTCTAGTCAGCTTGGCCGCCAACACCAAAAGTCATCACCAACCGAGTTTTCTCGACGAAACCCGGTCGCCCGTCGTGCGCTTCTGTCACCGTGCCATCTTTGCGCTCACGCTGTTCATCCTCGTCTATTCCGTCCTCGCCTACGGGACTGCCCAAATGTGGTCGCAAGGCCCCATCATCATTGCCGTCGTGCTGGCGGCTGGGTTTTGGGCGTTACGTATCGTCGTCTTTCATGAAGTTCATACGGTATTCTCACCACTAGGCGCGCCCTTAATTGTTGCCGGCATTTACGCGATCGTCCGGTATGTGCTCGCCGAAGTGGAGCCGATTAGCCGGTCACCGATGCTGCTCGCCGTTACGGCGGTGCTGTTTTTCTTCATCGTGCTGAACGATATCCGTCACCGCTGGCAGGTCACCGTCATTGTCTGGGTAATTACCGGCTTGGGTGTTTTTCTCTCCTTCTACGGTTTGTGGCAAGTCATGCGTGGTGGACACTGGGTTTTGGGCCGGCCCCAGTTTGAAGCGTACTGGGGGCAAGCCAGCGGCAGCTTTTTCCGGCCGGCCGATCTGGCGGCTTTTCTCCATATCGCCTTCGCGGTGGCCGGGGCCAACTTCCTCCTCTCGCGGCGCTCACAAATCGAAAAGACGGGCCTAGCCTGTGCCTGTTTCGTCATGGGCGGGGGACTGCTCCTGACGTTTTCGCCGCTGCTCTGGCCCGGTTGGTTGGCGATCTTGTTTGTCTTGGGCGGATTCGTCATTCGGAAACGCGGCTGGCATTTTCGTTGGGTTATTGCCGGAACCTGTATTTTGGCGGTCGTTGTAGTCGCGGTCCTGTACGCTTCGCGATCTCTTCAACGCCCGGTTCGAATCCCTGGCCCCGGGATGAAGGCCCTGTGGTCCAGCGCGCTTGCCATCGGTCAACAGAATATGCCGATGGGCACCGGCGGCGGCATGTTTCAGTGGATGTACCCGGCCCGCCGGACCGCTCAAGGGGTAGTCGATCATTGCCCGAATCAATTTCTCCAGGTGTTCGCCGAATATGGTGCGGCCGGGGTTCTCCTTTTCTTGTGGCTCTGCGGCACTTTTATCCTTGGCACGGTGCAAATCATCCGGCTGCGTGACGAAAAATACTCCGCCCAACGGCTCTCGAACCGGTACGCTTTCGCCGTCGCCGGGTTGGCGATGGCGGCCGGTCTGATGGTGGACGCCGTCTTCAACCTCAACCCCAGCGGCGGCGTGCTCATCCCGCTGTTGACGGTCATGGCCACGGCGTTGACCTGTGGCGTCCATCGCCGCGTCGGTGAATCCGAACAGAAAAAACTTCCCGGCCGGTATCTCAGCATTCGGGTGCATGGTATCAGTCGGTTTGTCCTCGCCGCCGGGCTAGGGGGCTTGATCCTGCTCATCGGAACCCGGTTGCGGAAAGACTACCCGACAGTCCTGCTGTTCCGCCGTGGGCAACAAGCGTTGGAGCAACTCAATTGGAGTGGGGCGGAAATCAATTTTCTCCGCGCTTGGAAATTCGATAATCGCAATTTTGCGGCTGCCGAAGCCATCGGCGATCTGTATGTGGCGCGCGCCACCTGGAATCTCCATGACCGGGAAGCGCTCAGCAAGGAAGCGCTCATTTGGTACAACCGGGTCAAGACGCTCAATCCGTACCACTACGACATCCTCATCAAAATCGGCCGCCTCCATGACCTCCTTGGCAAATCCGAACCAGCGCTCGTCGCCTATCGGGAAGCGCTCGATGGCGATCCGCGCAACGCCTCGTATCAAGTCAGCCTCGGCCAACACTACCTCCGCGCGGGTGATCCCACTCAAGCCGAACGCTGTTTTCAAATCGCCCGGCAACTGGACGCCACCGAAATTCTGCCCACCGATGAAGTGGCCAAGACCGGTAAGCCGGGCGCTTGATTTCCATGCAACGAAAAATCGGCGTCGTTATTTTTACCCACGGTTCGCGGCTCAAGACCGGCAACGACATCATGGTCAAGCTCGTCGATCAAATCCGCCGGCAACTCGGTTACGCTCACATCGAACCGTGCTTCATGGAACTCGGCAAGCCGCCCATCCCGGTCGCCTTGCGCAAACTCGTCCGGCAAGGCTGCACGCACATTTTTGGTTACGCGTTATTTCTCGTGCCGGGCACACACTTGCTGGAGGACGTACCATTCATCTTCGAGCAAACACTCAAGAAACATCCCGGCGTCACGTGGGAAATTTCGCCACCCATGATGGCCGACCCGTTGCTGGTGGACTTCGTCGCCAAACACGTTGAACAAGCCCTCGATAAGTCATGATCCCGGCCGGCCTACTGTTCCTCTATCTCATCGAATTCAGCCTCCTGGCCATTCACCCCTACGACCGCGGCGTCTGGTTCGCAGAAAACCTCCCCATCTTCCTAATCGTAATCTTTCTCGTAATCACCTATCGCCGTTTCCAATTCTCCAACCTGGCCTACGTTCTGATGAGTGCGCTGGTCTTCCTTCACACGCTTGGCGGCCACTACAGTTTCGAGCGGGTCCCGTTCGATTACGTGACGAACTTCATCGGCGCGCAACGCAATCACTTTGACCGGGTCGCGCATTTCACCGTCGGCTTTTATGCTTTCGCCATCGCTGAGTTCATCGACCGCAAGCAACTGAGCCGGTCGCGGTGGCTGACCGGTTTGTTCGCCGTGTTTGCCATCGGCACCCTGGCGCTGGGCTATGAAGTCTTCGAATGGCGATACGCCGTGCGCGCCGATCCCGCCGCCGGTATCGCTGTGCTGGGAAGCCAAGGCGATCCGTGGGACGCCCAAAAAGATATGCTCGCCGATACCCTCGGCGCCATTTGCGCGACGCTGTTCTACTCGGTCAAAATAAACGCACGACGATCTCCCGACCGTCCACGTTGAGTAACACCCGGTCGCGCTCGACTTTTTTCACGATTGCGCCATCCACGTATTGGCTGTCGTAAACGATGTGACCGTTAATCACCGCGCCGAAGCTCTCGCCCATCTTCATGATGCCGGTCAACTTGAAGCGCGGATCATTGGCCGTGGAGTTTACTGGTGCCGTTGGAGTGACCGGCTCCGGTAAGTCCGCTGGTTGGGATGCGACCGGCGTTGCTGGGCTTGGCGGTGGGCGCTGCTCGGTGAAGTTCTTGGCTGTAACCGCCACGATGTAGATGATTGCCGCCAAGGCCACGATGCTGACACAGACAATCAAGGCCGGGAAATAGTTCCGCGCTGGTTTCGTGACCACTGGTTGGGGCTCTGGCTTGGCCTGAATGACCGGCGCCGGAGCCGGTGCACTGCCAAGCTTTCGTTCCTTTTCGCGCTCAGCTTTCTGGAGAGCTTCGTAGACGAGACTCATTCCACACCCACCTTGAGTTCTTCAGCGATGGGTTCACCCTCGATGTCTTCAATGCCCCGCTGGACGAAGCCGGCATCAATGAGGAAACTCTCCGCCACATACCCGGCCATCAACGCCTTGTCGCATACCACATTGATCAAGCGCGGCACCCCGCGCGAATACCGGCGGATCAAGAGCAACGCGCCGTCCGTCCACTGAATGCGGGCGTCGCCGGCCACTTCGAGACGGTGGCGGATGTATTCGCCAATCTCCTCCCACTCCAACGGCGGGATGTGATGCCGGAGCGCAATCCGCTGCTTGAGTTGGACGAGGTCATCGCGTTGTAAGAGTTTGGCCAACTCCGGTTGGCCGACGAGGATGATCTGGAGCAGTTTTTCTTTTTCGGTTTCGAGATTGGAGAGCAACCGGATCTGTTCCAGTGCCTTCGGCCGGAGGTTCTGGGCTTCGTCCACAATCAACACGACGTTGTGATTGGCCGCCAGTTCCCGGATGAGAAAGGCGTTGATAGTGTCGTACAAATCTTTCTTGGTCGTCTTGGCGGGCTGGAGCTTGAATTCATCGCAGACCGTGCGCAGGATTTGCGAGTCGGACACACACGGATTCAACAGTAACGCCGTCTTTGTATTGGCATCGAGTGACCGGAGGAGCGACCGGCACACCGTCGTCTTGCCGGCGCCGATCTCGCCGGTGATGACGAGGAAACCTTTGCGTTCCCGGATGCCAAACCGCAATACATCGAGCGCGACGCGGTGAGTGCGGCTCTGAAAAAAGAACTGCGGATCCGGCGTCATGTTGAACGGATACTCGCGCAGTCCGTAAAAGTCCTTGTACATCGCCGCCGATGCTAGCACTGGCTCCACCGTCGCGCAAGTTTGTGCTAGCTTCCGACAATGCGGATTATCACACGCAAGGGATTGATTCGTATCGCCATCGTCATGGTCGCGCTACCGGTTATCGCCAAGTTTGCCATGTGCGATTGTGGCCGAGGGCGAATCGCAATGGGTATTGTTCCCAGCATCTCGGCGACGAACCTTAGCCGGCACGTTCACTACATTGCCGGCGAACTTGGCGAGCACAACGTCACCATCCCGTGGGCGTTGAAGAAAGCGGCCACCTACATCGAAGCCGAATGGCGCGCGCAGGGCCACACCGTGACCCGCTGGCCATACAAGGTGCAGGAAATTGAGTGCGACAATCTCGAAATCACCTTCACCGGTACGACCAAGCCGAAAGAGATCGTCATCATTGGGGCTCACTACGATTCAGTGGAAGGCGCACCCGGCGCGAATGACAACGGCAGCGGCGTTGCGGCGTTGCTGGAACTCAGCCGGCATTTCGCAAATGCCAACCGGACCGTTCGCTTCGTGGCATTCGTGAACGAAGAGCCGCCGTACTACGAAACAGAATTGATGGGGAGTCGCGTCTACGCGCAGGCTTGCCGGCAACGTGGCGATGATGTTCGTGCGATGATTTCGTTGGAGACGATGGGCTATTTCAGCGACGAACCCGGCAGTCAGAAGTTTCCTTCTGTGCTCTTCAAATTGGTTTACCCGACGAAAGGTAATTTCATCGGCTTTGTCGGGAACTTTTCTTCCCGGAAGATCATCCGGCAGGCGGCGGCCGGATTTCGCGGGGCGAGTGATTTCCCGCTCGAATGCTGTGCGACGTATGGCGGACTGGCCGGCATCGGCTGGAGCGATCACGCGTCGTTTTGGAAGGAAGGCTACCCGGCGTTTCAGATCAGCGATACCGCGCCGTTCCGGTATCCGTATTATCACACGGCAGAGGACACACCGGATAAGCTGAACTACCCGGCGCTCGCGCGCGTAACGCAGGGCGTTTATGGGGCGATCCGAGCGTTAGCTGAGTAGTTCGCCGACGGGGATTTTGCCGTTCCACATCCGCGTGTCGAAGGTGTGCGGTTCGGTGGTGGCGGTGGATTCGACCTGACCGCCGGCGGTTTCCAAGATCAACTGGCCGGCACAGATGTCCCAGAGCTTGATGCCGTATTCGACGTAGGCGTCGTACCGGCCGCAGGCAACGTAGGCGACGTCGAGCGCGGCGGCACCCATCAGGCGCATTTTGCGGACGCGATGAATCGTGTCGGCAAAACGTTTGAGGCTGCGATTGATGGTGTCGACATTCTTGAAGAAGCCGATGGCGACGATGGATTCAGCCAACGCGGTCCGGTCACTCACGTGAATGGGTTGGCCGTTGAGGGCCGGGGCTTGGCCCTTCGCGCCGGTAAAGAGTTCGTCACGTTCGGGGTCGAGGACGACGCCGGCCACGGTTTCCCAGTGGTCGCCGGTCCGTTGTTGGGCGGCAATCGACACGGCGTAATGCGGGATGCCATAGAAATAGTTCACGGTGCCGTCGAGCGGATCGACGACCCACCGGACATCGGCTTGTTGATTGCCGGTGATGGCTTCCTCGCCGAGGATGCAGTGGTCGGGATAGTCCGCCAGGATGATGCGGGTGATGACGGCTTGGGCTTGCTCGTCGAGGGCGAGCTTGATGTCGTGTGAGGTGGTGACGTTGACGTCGAGGGGGCCGCCGAAGTTTTGTTTGAGCAACTTGCCGGCGGCGGCGGCGGCTTCGATGGCGGTTTCCAGCATGACTACAACGAGTGCAGAATTTCGGGCGGCGTTTTCACGATGCGATCGATGCGCAGCTTGAGAGTGCCGTTATCACCGACGGCTTCGATGACGTCGCCGGGTTTCTTGTTGAAGAAAGCTTGGGCGAGTGCGGCCGGGTAGCTGATGATGCCGCGGGCGGGGTCGCTGTCCCAGGCGCCGAGGATGTGATAGGTCTGCGGTTGCTGGGTGGCGAGGTCGGTGACGGTGACACTCGTGCCGATGCCGGCCGCGTCGGTCTTGGCGTCGGCGAAGTTGGTGGTTTGGGCGCGGGAGAGGAGAATCTCCAATTCGGCCCGGCGGCGCATGAGAACTTTTTGGGTGTCTTTGGCGGCTTTGAACTCGAAGTTTTCGCGGAGGTCGCCGTAGCTGCGGGCGACGCCGATTTCCTTGGAGTTTTCCGGGATGCGTTTGGTGATGAGTTCTTCGAGTTCCGCGCTGCGTTTGTCGTAGCTGGCTTTGGAGACGATGAACGGCTGTTCCTTCGAGGCTTTGGTGACGAGAAATTCCTGGACGAACGGGAAGACTTTGACGACGCGCGCCATGAGGGAACGGCGGTCGAGTTCTTCGAAGGCCGGATTGTTGAGGAGTTGCCGGGAGACTTCTTTGACGGTGTCGACGTCGGAATTGACGAGGAGGTTGGCGACGAGTTCGTCATCGCTGAAGAGGAGGTCGCGCAACCGGCGGCGGGCTTTGGCGGTGCCGGCTTCGGAGGCGCTGATGATGGCTTGGAGGGTGCCGGCGCTTTGGAGTGGGGCGAGCCAGGGTTGGGAGTCAATGTTCTTGCAGATCCAAACGAGGAGCTCCGGGCTGGCGGTTTTGTTGCGGACCATTTGGGAGATTTGCTCGAAGCGGGGTTCGAGTTGCGCGGCCATTTGGTCGAGGGTTTTGACGGGGATGCGATTAAGTTCTTTGAGCAGCCGGTCGATCTGGAGGGCGATGACGCGCTTTTGGGTGGCGGTGGTTAATTCCTCCAGCAACGCCGGCAAGTCGCGGACGCCGGCCAGGATTTCGTCGACGAGCGGCGCGGTGCTGGCGGCGGGGGTCTTTTGGTGGGCGCGGAGTTCTTCGATGACGAACGCGGCTTCGAGCCGGTCGGCGGCGTAGGAGGCTTTCAGTTTTTGGACGGCGTTGAGGAGGCCGTCTTGAAATTCTTGGAGGAGCAATTCGGGGTCGGCGATGTCGTCGATGATCTTGAGGAGTTGCCGGGCGAGGTCGGTTTTTTGTTTGAGACTGGGGGCGACCCGGAAGGATTCGACAAATTCATCCTGCTGCGCGACGGGCGCGGAATGGAGGATGACCGGCTCGGTCTTTTTGGCCGGGACTTCAAAGTGGGAGTCGCGTTTGAGGAGTTTCTTGGCGTTGTCCCACCATTTTTTCCAGTCGGCTGTGGCGATGACGCTGCCGGCGAGAAGGCTTTCGATTTTTTCGGGTGTGGCGGCGTGGTGGTGGCTGACCAGCACTAGGCGCACGAGGGCGACCGGGTCGGTGGTGGCGAGTTTTTTGAGTTCGGCAAGGTCGGTTTGTTTGCGAACTTCGATGTGGTCGGCGTTAACGGGGTTTAGGCTTTCGGCGGCGTAGGCCAGTTGCATCGCGTGGTCGGGATTGTGGGCGAAGGCGACGACGACGCGGTTGAGGGCGGTGTCGAATTGTTTAACTTTGCCGAGGCCCCAGCTTTTGTGGAGGCAGAAGCCGCCGGTTTTGAGGGCGAGCAAGGCGTCGGCTTTGGCGATACCGGCGGGGAGTTGGCCGGTGGTGG